>CAZGKP010000020.1:0-15428 GCA_964526215.1 uncultured Candidatus Sumerlaeota bacterium | reverse complement strand
GGAGTGCATTGTAATGTTAGTGGCGCTCACAATGTATGGCAGTATCTCGATGGTGATGGGCTCGCTATTCAAATCCGGGTCGTATGGGTTATTGTTCTATTTATGGGAGACAGGGGTGCCGTATCTGCCATCCACGCTGAAATTTTTCACAATCTCGCATTATTTGCAGGCGCTAACGCCAGAGAAGGGTGCAGTGCCGCCGCGCCTATTCGAGTTATACGGCGAAGTGCCATCAATGCTAAGATGCTGGGTAACAATCGCCATTGTCCTTGCGGTTTTCATAAGCGTCAGCATATTTCTCATTCGCCGGCGTGAATGTGTTTATTCCGGGGCGTGATTTTATATAAGGAAAATATGTAGTGGGGAATTATTAGAGAGGCTCATATATTATTTCCCTGATTTCCTTTGGTGAGTGAAAGCGAAACCATAAATGCTTTGCTACCTCCAACCATATCAATAGTTCAGATTTGCACCGAAATCAGGCATTCTTCCCGCTTTAACGATAGCTGTCCATTTATTCAATTGAGTCTTTCCCATTTTCCAGAATCTGCCACATAGTTGAAAATATTCGATGACAACCTCTCGCTCACCCTTCTCCAATAATTCTTTGGTAAGGGTCATATTGGGACCGAATGAATTCAACTGAGGTGAGCCGGGGGTTTCTCCGGCTTTAAGCAAAAAGGCTTTAGCCTCTTTTATTTTGCCAGATTTCAAGGCAATTCTGCCAAGAATCAGGTTAGCGTGATGGATTGCGTTACCATAATTCCAGTTACTCTTGTAGCGGGCCACCATATCTAATAGTTCAGTTGCATAAGTTTCGGCTTTTTTCATATCACCGGCATCAAATGCCGTTCTGGCAAGGTCTGAGAGTTTATAGAATTTCTCCGTCTCTCCGGTAGTGGCTTTTAGCGAACGTTCTTGTGCTTTCAGGGATTTTGCCGCTACCTTTCTTTTCGCTTCAGGGGAGTTAGCCCGCATTTTTTCGAGGTTATAAAGTTCTCCAAGGCGCGCCGACCACTTGGGGTTGTTTGGCTCAAAAGATTGCGCCTTTTTTAATAGTTTTTCTGCAATATCTTTATCGTAAATGAGAAAGAAGCGAGCGGCATTCCCGAGTATTGCTGTGTTATTCTTATGAGTTTCAGCCTGCTTGACCCATAATTTTTTCGCTTTGTAGTATACTTCCTCGTCGAGGACTGGGTTGAGTTGCGCATCCGGCATTCCGGCTATTGCAGAATCGGGGTGATGTTGAATGACCCAGAGGACGTGCCTCTGGTGTGCCTTGCGCGCCGCAGCAGAAAAAAATGATTTATGCATATAATAACCGAGCAACCGGGTTCGTGCAGATAAATTCTCGGGATTTGTTGTTAAATCGTTTTCGAGTTTTTGCGCCTGTTGTGCTGAAAGTTTGCCCCCTTTCAAAGATAAAGAGACAGCATCGGCAAAGTTGGACAATTGTGTTTTCGCACTCAGGCTCGTAGTTATCGAAATCATAAAAAACAAGATGACACACAATGTCTTTACAGTTAGATTGACAGTCACCGGGCATTTTGAACTCGCCATTTTCTTATCTGACATAATCGGTATCTCCTTTTATTGGATTTTTTCGGCATAATGAATTGTGCATCCTATGGGCGGTGAGTGGTGTCAAGCAAATTGCACTTCACCAAATTCCAGAATGACCGTCTGGCTTATTATGGAAGCCTCGCGGTGGTATGAAACGATAGTACCAATTCCCCCCCCCCCCGGGGACATCTGTAAATCTTGACAGCGTTAATTATCCGATATAAATCGCTTCATAAGTATTGAGTTATTGTGTTTATTTATAACCGTATTTTGCAGATAACGCGGATTAAGAAGGTGTGAAATTTTCAATTCGGAGAGGGTTTATGATAGAGAAACTATTTAAGGTGAGGGAAGCGGGTAGTTCGGTCAGGGTCGAGCTGCTGGGCGGTCTGACGACTTTTTTGACAATGGCTTATATCATCTTTGTAAACCCGATGATTCTTTCAACAGATTTTGCGGGCAATCCGACGGGACTATCGCACAATGCGGCGATGCTGGCGACCTGTTTAGCTGCAGCAGTGGCAACGCTTATTATGGGATTTTTAGCGAATTACCCGATAGCCCAGGCGCCGGGTATGGGCGAGAATTTCTTTTTCGTTACGGTTGTTATGACACTTGCGGGTCTGGGTGTAGCGAATGCCTGGCAGGTGGCACTGGGCATAGTCTTTATCTCCGGTGTGGTTTTTTTGATACTTTCACTCTGTCGTTTTCGCAAGGCAATCATCGACGCCGTCAGCCCCAGCTTGAAGAACGGGATTGCGGTAGGAATCGGGCTCTTTATCGCATTCATAGGTCTAAAAAATGCCGGTCTTATCCAGATTAAAGATAGCCTGATTTCACTGAATCACGAGATTTATTCCCCCGATTTGATTATATTTTTCATCGGGCTTTTTGTAATTGCTGCCCTTCATACCCGGAAAATTCGCGGCTCCATCTTAATAGGCATTATTATTACGACCATAATTGCCCTTATCTGGGGAAAGACCCAGCTCACGGGCGTAATTGGTTTGCCAAAGGAATCGGCTTTCTTCAAACTTGATTTGAGGGGTGCATTTTCTTTAAGCTACATAAGTTTTATCATTGTTTTTCTATTTATGGATATGTTCGACACTGCCGGGACACTGATTGGCGTCAGCGAACAGGCGGGGTTTATCAAAGACAACAAATTACCGCGGGCAAATCAGGCGCTGGTGTCTGACGCTGCGGGGACGGTGGTTGGCCGCACTTGCCGGCACCAGCACTGTTACGAGCTACATCGAGAGCGCCGTGGGTGTGGAATACGGGGCACGCACGGGGTTGGCAAATGTTGCAACAGGTGTTTTGTTCCTTCTGGCACTGTTTCTGACTCCGCTGGCGGCTATGATTGGAAACTATGCACCGATTACGGCGCCTGCGCTGGTGATTGTTGGCGCAATGATGGTCAAAAATGTGATGAACATTGACTGGAGTGATTACAGCGAGGCAATACCTGCATTTATGGCGCTGATTGGCATCCCTTTGAGTTTCAGTATTGCCGATGGTCTTGCACTCGGCTTCATCTCTTATGCGATTATAAAGATTCTGGCAGGCAAGGGGCGCAAGGTCTCGTGCCTTATCTATCTGGTGGCGATTATCTTCATCCTCCGTTATGTGCTCATCAAAAATGTATAGCGGCAGTGCTGATAGCAACACTCTTAATCTTAATCGTAATCTTAACCCAAATTCAGCGATAAGCAACAAATATCGTGGTTGTTGTGCAAGTATCGGTGAAAGAAAATGTTAACCACCAAGACTCAAAGACACGAAGAATTCACCAAGATTTTTTTACTTTGTGTCGCTTTGTGTCTTGGTGCCTTTGTGGTGAGGAGAAATTATTTTTTACGTGTTGCTTGCTTCACTTATCAAGTGATGCAGAACCATTATTTATGTGAAGTGTTTTCAACATAATCGAAAGTTATCGCTGTATTCCGGTCTTAATCATATTCGCGCTCAACAATTTAACAGCGGAAAATGTTTGGTTGCGGCAATACCGCCATAGGAGTGCCTTATCTCTGCAACGCTTTGGGGATGAGGGGTTTTTGTTCGAGGGATTTGGTGGTAGGAGCCGAGGCTGCCTTTGTTTGAGCGCGGGCACGCAATAATGCCGCTATCCGCCTGCGCACATTCAATATCAGTTGCCGGTCTTTCTGCTCGCTATTGAGAATCCCCTGGAAATATTCAAGCGCCTTTTCGGGCTTGTTCTCTATAACATACGCATCACCAAAGGAAAGTATGGCGGGGTGATAGAGAGGCGTATCGGCATAGTTCTCCTTTATGTATTTGTATTTTGCGCGAGCCTCGGCGAATTTTTTTTGCAGTTCAAACGTCTTCGCCTGCCGGAAGGATAATTCTGCCCTTTCGCCCTTATCGAGGGTTTTCTTAATCGCCTCCTGAAAACCTTTGTGAGCCTTACCGTATAATTCTTCAGCCTTTTTGGTATCGCCCTTCAGGGCGTAATAGTAAGCCTGTCCCACAATCAGGTCGTTTATATTTTTAGAATCGGGATATTTTTGGGCGTAATCAGCATAAATGGCAATGGCATCGTCATATTTTTTCAGACGGGCATAAATAGCCACGAGGCGTTCAAGAGCGACAGAGCGCTCTCTCTCGTCCTTGCCGGTGGGGATAAGTTTCGCGAGGGCAGAAATTGCATCTGTGGTTTTGTTATCTTCATCGAGGAGCCCGCAAACAAGGAATTTTACACGAAATGCGAAGGGGTCATCCATAGGGAGTTTTTTCAGTAGAGCCTTTGCCTCACGGATTCCCTGTTCATATTTCTTTTCGGCGCGATAGGTGGCAAGGACATTCTCAAATGCAATACGCCCACGTTCATCGGATGTGCCCAGTTTCTTAAAAATCCTGAGGAGATGTTGGCGACACTGGGGAAAATCCTGTTCCTGAAAATAGCACTGCGCAAGTAAGAAACGGGCGTTTGCGGCGCTTGGGTCATCGGGATACTTTTTCAAGAGTTCCTTAAGGTCAATGCGGGCACCGATAAGGTCGCCGCTTCTAACTTTAAGTTCTGCCGCTCGAAGCTTCTCATCGGCGGTCTTTTTGTGGCAGCCCACCGCGCCAAGGAGTATTGAAATGGACAAAAAAAATATAAAAATCCGTTTCATAAAATTTCCCCCGGAAAACTATCACTTTCGATAGGGACACTGGTTTGAATTGTCAACGGGAAAAGGGGGGTATAATACTTACCTGCCCTTCATAACTATGACCTATGCGATTGACAGAGGCGGTTTACGAGAGAGGCGAAGCCTTTTGACGACCACTTTGCCTTGAGTGAAAATCACAGACTGGTGCTCAAAGTAAATATAATGGAGATATAAACGGAGTCCAGGCGGTGCCAGGCTTGTTCCAGAAAAGAAGACATACTAATAGTCCGACCTCAAGAAAATGATGGGTAGAGTTTCTTCAATTTTATCCGGGCATCCTCAGTCATAACCCGAATAACTGTAACTACTGAAATTAAGAATAGAACGCAGATGACACGGATGGCACGGATATACACGGATATACTTCGATAAACAAAATCAGTGAGAATCCGTTAAATCCGTTGACCCGGATGCTTGCATCCACGTCATCCGTGTGCTATTTTATTCGGACATCCTCGGTCATAACCTGAATAACTATGGTTAAATAAATGACACATCCCACCGATGGCGCGCCCACCGATGGCGCGCCTTCGGCCTTCGGCATTATTAAGCGGTCAGGATACTAGACATACGGCAGCAAATTTTCTTAAAATAGGTGCACGAAAATGCTCGCAATGCGTCCTAATTAAGTAGAAGGTTCAGTTTTGTGGAGGCTACTTATGAAAAGCGGTGACCAGAAAATCTGGGAAGCGTTTCTCCGCCAACCATCGGAGGAGACCTTTGCTCCTATCTACGAGCGGACAAAGAACCTTGTCTACACAATCTGTTTCCGGACTTTAAGGACGGCGGAAGACGCCAGTGATGCATTCCAGGGAACCTACGAGCGTTTACTGACCTGGGTTCGGGATTCCCGGGACGCGTCTCGCCAGACCGGCATGCTCTGGGCGGTTCGGCGCTTCGCCTGGCTGGAAGCCGACCGGCTACGAAAGAAACGAACAAGACGGCTGCGAAAGGAGGTTGCTATGGAAAATTTACCCCCTGTCAGCTCGGGGAATCTCAGCGTTAGTGAGATTGTTCAAAAGCGCGAGGTGCGGGAGCGTCTGGAGATGCTCATCAGTACGCTGCACGACCGCTATCGCATTCCTATTATATTACATTACTTTCATGGAATGACCCAGCGCGAAATCGCGGAGATGATGGGCAAATCCGTCCACACAGTTTCAAGCCAGATCAGGCGTGGACTTAAAAAGTTGAATCCTATGTTAAAACGCGCAGGCTTTGGCAAATCAGTGGTGGTGTTAGGGGCTCTTACCGGAGCCGCCCACCTGCTTTCGCCGCCACAATCCCTGGCAGCAGGGGCAGTGTTTGCCCGGGCGGAGGCGTTTGCAACGAGCATTCAGGCAGGAACAGCCTCAACGCCTTTTGCTACTGCGTCCACTGGCACGTCGCTCATCGGGGCGAAGTTAGGTATTGTTGTCCTTGCAGTTATTGGCGCCGGGCTTTTGATTGTCCCACCTCTAATGAAGTCTTCCCTTTTTCGCTCAAAACCTTCAATAGATAAGTCGGAAGTAGTTTTAACTGAACGTTCTCAAAAAGATATGGCATCTGCTGATTATGCTGAATCTGATACTCTATCAAAGTTGGACAAAGAGAAATTGTCCACCAGCGAGGCTACCGTCAAAGACAAATCAAAACCTGAATCTACCGTTTCGATTGCGTCAGGAACATTTGCCTGGTATGGTCGTGTGACTTCCGCAGAAACTGGCGCTCCGATTCAAGGGGCACGGGTCACTTTCCTTTCCACCGATAAATTTCTGCGTCCCTCTTTCAATGAGAACGAACAAAGAAGCATTCTGACTGATGTTAAGGGGGGTTATCGCCTTTTTGCCGACCCGGAGCCCCGTTCAAACATCTTCCAAGTGCAGCTCATTCAGGCAAGCGCCGATGGGTATGAATCACGCGTGGCGGTTTTTCCAGACCGCTTTTTGGAGGGAACCACGAGTTACCGGATTGACTTCACCCTATGCAAAGGGGGACGAATTTCAGGCAATGTGGTCAACTCAAAGGATAAGCCGGTGGCTGGAGCGCGAGTCGGTTTCACCCTTCTGGGGTCGCCAAAAGTCCGGCGAGCGAAAAGGGAGATTGAGCAATTTCCCGGCACGTTTGCGCGCACGGACAAGGATGGGGCATTTATTCTCAACGGTCTTCCGGCTGGTAAATCCGTTCGCATTCCCGTTCGTGCCGAGGGTTATCTCCCGTTTATATCCGAAAAGATTAATGCGGGGACGGATAATGCGCGCTTCGTTCTTAGGGAAAGCGAGGCGCGTTTGCGCGGGAGAGTAGTCGAATTTGATGACCGCCCTGTTCCTGACGCCTTTGTAATAATGGCACCTGAGAAAGTTAAGGAGAATGATTGGCTTGAGGTCGCCGCAATTGCGCATACGGCTTTGACAGATGACAGAGGTGCCTTTTTGTTTGGGGATGTTATGGCGACGAGGCACAAAATTATGGCAGCAACGGATATCTTCGATGATGCGATGAAGCGACGGCAGGTTATAGATACAGTGTTTTTCTCGAAAGGCGATGACAAAGAAATTGTCTTGCGCTTCGGCGCGGAGGTCACACTGACAGGCAGGTTTGTGGATAATGATTCGGGGAAGGGTGTTCCCGGTGTCCGCGTCAGTTCTCAGCGTTATCAAAAATGGGCTCCTGATGGTGGGACTGTCCCGGTCGAAATCCCGAATAGGAAAGAGAAAGTAACCGGCCCGGGTGGTCGCTTTACGGTAAAGGTTAGGCCTCAGATCGGCAATAGAGCCGCTTTTTTCTTTAAGCTACCGCCCGGCTGGATTCCAGTGAAAGATAAAAATAATATCACCGAGGGGGTCTTTACACACCACGATGTCGAACCTGGCGGCACAGCGAAAGTGGAAATCCGCTTACAAAAAGGCGCAATCCTGCGCGGCAGGGTTCTGCGCAGCGATAAAAAGACCCCAGCGGCGGATGCCTCGGTAATCATCACTAACCTGAAAGACCACCTGACCAGCTACCGGACAGCGGATGCGGAAGGGCGTTTTACCATAGCTGTTCTGCTGGGAACTGCCATCCGCCTCAATGCCCAGGCGGAACACAGCTATGTCAGCCGGGAAATTGTGGCGTCCGAAACTGTCCTCGCCGGGGAAGTCGTTCTTATTCTCGGGGAAATGGCCACCGTGGTGGGGCAAGTGACCAACAACAACGGCGACCCCGTCCCCGGTATGCCCATTAGTGTCAGCCAAACACTCACCAATAGAAGAGGATTTGTCCCACAGGAAGGATCTGTCACCGGAGAAGATGGTTCTTACCGGATTGAAAAAGTCCCACCCGGTCAAGTTCAGATTCAACCACGACCACCCCAGGATTCGGAATATGTCGCGCCGGAACCCCTTGAAGTGGCGCTTTCTCCGGGTGAGGTTCTGGAGGGAGTCAACTTCGTCCTTGATGAGGGAGACGTAATTGAAGGCGTAGTCAAAAATGAAAAGGATGAACTCCTAAAAGGTGTTACCATCTCGTGGATGACTCGAGTAAATGGCAGATACGACAGCAGGTCAACACAAACAGACAGTGAGGGACATTATCGGCTTGGCGGAATTCCCATTGGCAAAAGCATCTCCCGACTTCAAGCAAGCCATACCGACTATGAGCCAGAGTTCCGCGAGAATATCAATCCTTACGACGGACCACAAAACTTTGTCCTCCACCGCAAGGGAAAGATAACCCTTATTGCCGTTGACGAGCAGTCAGGGGTGCCAATCCCCTCTTACAGATATCGGCTGCTTAAAAAAACGTGGAATGGTTATGATAAAGTAAGAAATCATCAAGACAAGAGTGTGCAAAATCCAGAGGGGCAGACTTCCCTGAGGGGTATTTCAGCCGGAGAATTGCGCGTGGATGTGGCAGAAATGGGCGAGAATGGCAAGCCCACAGGTCGCCCTGGCTCCACTTTTTTCGTTTTTGAACCGAGTGAAGAGGCGCAGGAAATCTTGGTTCGCGTTAGCAAGGGACGGAAAATTACGGGGACGGTAGTTTTGGGCGAGGGAGGTCCACCAGTCGAAGGTGCTTCGGTAGATTTTGAGAATCTCCGCGATATGTGGGGCGTGAGACCTCTGGAGAAAAACCCCCTCTACGACCCAGCAGGGGGTACCACCGATGAACAGGGAGGATTTGAACTGATGAATATCCCTCCGGGGACTTATACGCTTGTGGTTGAAAAAGGCGCCCTTAAGCCTGAAAAACCGGTTCAGGTGGAAGTTCCTGAGGACTACGACCCCGAACCCGTCACGGTTGTTCTCGGCACCGGAGCGACTGTTTTCGGTGCTGTTATTGATTTCGATGGCAATCCCGTCCCGAATTTAACAATGTCTCAAAATATCTATCGGGAATGGTTTAATCGTGCATCCGCCAGAAAGGTCAAAACCGATGAGGATGGGCTTTATAGGTTTGAGGGCTTGCAGCCGGGTCGTCATTGGATTGCCCATGATACAATTGGAGGTAAATTTCCTTACCATGACACCTTTGTGAACCTGGAGGCAAGTGAAGAAAAGGAACTGAATTTCGACTTCTCGAACGCCGTTCATCTAAAAGGTCAGGTCTTTATTAACGGGAAAGAGTGGGATGGGAAAATGATTCTCTCTCTGCTCCCGGCAACGGGCGGCAAGCCGGTTCGTCTTAACAGTAGAGGAGGGGGGAACTATACGGCGGTTGTTGACAGCGGTGATTATCATTTACACGCCACCACCCGGTGGCCGGGCGCATTCCAGTCGGTCTTTCTGGAAGATATGTGGGGTGGAATCGCCGCATTCGTCTCGGTGGCTTCTGAGCCGGATACCCAGGAACACAACTTCCGGCTTCAGCTCACCGACGTAGAGTTGATAATTGATGTTCCCGAGGGAAAAGAGTTCCGAAAAGGGCAGGTCGAACTTGCGCAACGTTTCGGCGGTAGTGTCAGACATCGCGTCTATGTTCGTCCTCAGCAAGGAAGAACCCAGAAAATGACCGACATTCCCATCGGCGAATACAAGGCAGCCTTTCGCTCCGACGACGGTCAGTGGAACGGAAAATCGGATTGGACCCCGCTTAAGCCGGGAGAAGAAAATGCAATTGCCATTTTCTTGGAGGATTACGAGCACATTCGCGTGGGCGGCTGGACTCCGGAGATGATGTCTGAGAAGTTTGTGGTGCTCGAATATGACATTACGGGCGTTCTGAAAAAAACCGGCGATTATGAAGTGATAGTAGATTATGATAAAGGCTATCACGGCGTTGCCATTGAATGGGTGGCGCTTTTTGAGAACGGTTCGGAAATTGCCCGTGACGCCCACATAGGCTGGAGCGGTACACGTGATCTTGGCAATGTGTATCGTCTGCGCTTTAATGGGGTCTCCCCCGGCGCCATTTATACGTTAAGCGTCAGTATGCGCAGCGACGGAGGGACTGACTCAACCGGTTCCATCTATCTCGCCAAGCGATAAAAGTCAGGAAGGGAAAGAGAACATCCATAGAATCGCAGATTTTTTTGGATGAGCCCTCGGGGGATATTCAAAATTCACAGCAATTGAGGTTATTCATAATAAGTATCTGTCAGGAGCAAGAGTGTAAAATTTTATGTAAATAAAGTTAGGAGTATAACTCAGACATCCCCACCTTCGATGCCCTCCAGCCTCGGTATGGTTTTTCCCTTGAATTCCTTCACAGGCCAGGTAATAAGTCTCTTCCAATTTTATATCCAGGATATATGTGAAACTAAATCGCAATGCGATGAATGCACAAAGATACTATCCAGAGAAAGCCCATAATATACCTGTGGCGAGAGAGGTTGATGTAGTCGTTGTTGGCGGTGGAACGGCTGGCGTTCCGGCAGCTATTGCAGCGGCGCAGAAAAATAAAAAGACGCTCCTTGTGGAACAACTCGCCTTCCTCGGCGGCACGGCAACCGCTGCACTCGTTATGCCCCTTATGCACAACGCCATAAAGGGAAATCCCTCTCCCTCCTCCATCAATACGGAAATCAATCAGCGGCTGGCGGAATCCGGTGATGGTGCAACAGACCACGGCGGCAATGATGGCTGGTTTAATCCAACTATGCTCCCTTTTGTTCTGGAGGAAATGTGCATTGAGGCTGGCGTGGAGATTGTATACAACACATTTTTCGCGGGCGCAATCTGTGAGGGGGGAATCATTAAGGGCATACTGATTGAAAACAAGGGCGGTAGACAGGCGATTTTTGCCAAGCGCATCATTGATGCCACCGGAGATGCCGATGTCGCTTTCCGAGCAGGCTGCCCGATGGCATCCGGCAGACCCGATACACACATAAATCAACCCACATCTCTGCGCTTTGAGGTTGGCGGAATTGACATTGCCCGCTTTGCAAAATTCCTCAAATCTCTCGGAGAAAAAGAAGAGTTCAAACCCCCATTTTTCCACACTGCGATGAAGTGGGGTGAAAATTGGGCGCTTGAACCGATTTTTCGCAAAGCGGTGGATGCCGACGACCTCGAAGAGCGGGATGGCAATTATTTCCAGGCATTCAGCATCCCCGGCAAGCCATCCTGTCTTGCTTTCAATTGTCCCGAACTCAAAGCGGTTGTGGACGTAACGCAGCCGGATTATCAATCGCGCGCCCTTATGGAGGGAAGGCACGCCATCCTGCGCACTTTGCGGTTTATGAAAAAGTATTTCCCCGGTTGCGAGGATACATATCTGTCGCAAACGGCGGTGATGCTCGGTGTGCGCGAATCGAGGCGCATCGTCGGTGAATATGTCCTGACCGCCAGAGACATCCTCACCTACAGGAAGTTCGATGATGCGATTGCGCGAAGCAACTATCCTGTGGACATTCACGGAGCGCAGGTTGAATATGGCGAATTTGAGATTCCCGATGTCCCGGAAAATAAGCGATATTACGAGGTGCCGTATCGTTGTCTGGTGCCCAAGGGTGTGGAGAATCTGTTAGTTGCGGGGCGATGTATATCGGCAGATTATGTCGGGCAATCATCTGCTCGTGTGCAGCTGACCTGCCGTGCATTCGGCGAGGCGGCGGGGATTGCTGCCGCTCTCTCGATAGAGGAGGATGTGTCCCCGCGTGTCCTCGATGGCAAAAAAGTTCGCGCCGAAATGAAGTCCACCGGCGCATTCCTGTAATTTATCGTTGATGAATGCCAAACAATGATACATCAAGAGAAATCTTTTTTCGGCGCAGAGTTTACTTTACCTCAGGCGGATTCATATGATGCTCTACCAAAGCGTCATAACGTTTGGCATTAAGGAAGATAAAATCATGAAGAGAGAAGTATCAAAGTATCCCCCACGAAGGGGAAGGGACAATTCAGGAGGGAAGAAATCACTCGGACCTGTCCTCAGCCTCGAAGAACACGTAAAGCCTGATTGGTGGCGACGCATCTTCAATTCAATCTACTTAAAAACAGATGCGGATGTGGTGGATGATCACCTTATTACGAGGAAAGAAGTTGACTTATTCTCGGAAACTCTCAAGATATCACCGGAGTGTAAGATTCTGGATTTATGCTGTGGACAGGGACGGCATTCCCTTGAACTGTCAGGACGGGGGTTTCAAAATGTTGAGGGTCTGGATCGCTCGCACTACTTAATTCAAAAAGCGAAAGCCCAGGCGAAAAAAGAGGGTCTGTATGTAAAATTTAGAGAAGGTGATGCCCGAAAACTCCAATACACACCTGATACATTTGATGTGGTGATGATCCTGGGGAACAGTTTTGGATATTTTGAAACGATTCAGGATGATATGAGAGTTCTAAAAGAGGTATTCAGAGTCCTGAAGCCCTGGGGACGACTTCTCATCGATGTTGCTGATGGGGAATACTTACGGGAATCCTTTCGACCCAGATCCTGGGAATGGATAGGTAAAAAACATTTCGTATGTCGGGAGCGCTCCCTTTCGCTTGATAAACAGCGCCTTATCTCACGAGAAGTGGTTACCCATGTGGGGAAAGGTGTTATTGTTGACCAATTCTATGCGGAGAGACTTTACACACGAGAGAGCTTGGGCGAACTCTTGAATGCAGCGGGCTTTAGTGACGTTGCCTTTTACGGAGAGATATCTCCGGATTCTCAGCGGAATCAGGACCTGGGAATGATGGCGAAACGAATCATTGTTACCGCTGTTGTTCGCAAAGAGTGGACACCATTAAAAGTTAAGAAAAAGAAGACTTCAAGAAATATTGTTGTGATACTCGGTGATCCCTCAAAACCCGACCCCCTGAAGCCTCTGGGCATTTTTGATGACGATGACTTCTACACAATTGATCAATTGAAAAGTGCTTTAAGGGAACAGGAGGGCTATCAGTTTACATATCTTAATAATCACGATACCTTCTACTATGACCTGGTAAAACTAAAAGGTAAAATAGATTTTATCTTTAATCTGTGTGATGAGGGCTATAATAACAATGCCAGATTGGAGCTCCACGTACCTGCCGTCTTAGAGGTGCTGGGTGTCCCTTATACCGGAGCAGACCCACAATGTCTTGCCTTCTGTTATGATAAGTCGTTGGTGCGGGGAATCGCAAAAGAGATGGAGATTCCTGTTCCGGATGCATTGTTCATCGAGCCGGAAGATACAACCTTTGAACTTCCATTTAATTGTCCTATGATCGTAAAACCAAACTTCGGGGATTCCAGTTTTGGGATCACCCAGAAGAGTGTGGCATATAGTATCGAGGAACTTATGAATGCGATCTCAGAGATACGAGAGAAATTCGGCTATGATAAACCCATCCTTGTTGAGGAATTCCTTACCGGCAAAGACTTAAGTGTGGGGATTATGGGCAATCCCTCCGAGGCATACACTGTATTACCCATTATCGAGGAGGATTACTCAACGCTCCCGGAGGGTCTTCCGAAGATATGCGGATATGAGGCTAAGTGGCTTCCAGACTCACCCTATTGGAATCTCCGTTCTATCCCAGCCAAACTACCCGAGGAAACGGAAAAATTCATTATTGAATGTTCTCTGAAACTATTTGAACGGCTTGAGTGCAGGGATTATGCCCGCTTTGACTGGAGACTTGATTCAAAAGGTAACCCAAAACTCCTTGAAGTGAATCCCAATCCTGGTTGGTGCTGGGATGGTCATCTTGCCAAGATGGCGAAAATCGCAGGAATCCCGTATGCTGAAATGCTGAAAATGATTTTACAGGCTGCTGAAAAAAGGGTTAAACTTTTCGAGGAGGGTGCATTTGAGAAACCCCAAGTAGAGGAGCAAAAGGTATGAAAGCCTGGATTCTTGCCAAGAAAGAGAATTTTGACAATTATGAAAATGGGCGTTTTCAAGAAGAAGCCAAACGGACAGACATTGAACTTCTAATGGTTGTACCTGAAGAATTTGATCTCATTGTTACAAAGGAGGGGCGGAAGAGCATCCTTCACAACGGTAGCCCCGTAAATCTGCCGGACTGTTTGATTCCAAGAATGGGTGCGGGCACGACATACTTTGCTTTAGCAGTGATACGACATCTTGAGAGACTGGGCGTTTTTATTCTGAATTCCAGCCAGAGCATAGAAACTGCCAAAGATAAACTGGCAACTTTGCAAATCCTCTCCGCAACCAATATTCCTATCCCCAAAACGATGCTTGCCAAATTCCCTTTGAACATTGATTTTGTTGAGAAGGAATTCAGCTGTCCCTTGATACTGAAAACAGTCTCCGGTTCCGAGGGGAAAGGAGTTTTTCTTTGTGAGAATAGAGGCCAATTTGAAGACCTTGCAGAGTTTATGGAAAATTCCAGGGATTCTAAAATTAACGTCATCTTTCAGGAGTTCGTTTCTTCCAGCAAAGGGAAGGATATCCGAGTCTTTGTGGTAGGCGGGAGACCAATAGGGGCAATGTTGAGAACGGCAAGAGCGGGGAAGTTCAAGGCCAATGTTGCCGCCGGGGGTTCGGTTGTAAAATTTGACCTGAACCCTGAAGTAGAGTGGCTTGCCGTTGAATCTGCAAGGTTACTTGCCCTTGATATAGCCGGTGTTGATATTCTTTTTGATGGTGATAATTACAAAGTATGCGAGGTGAACTCATCCCCCGGGTTCAAGGGTTTTGAAAAGGCAACGGGTCTGAATATTCCGCAAGAAATATATCGTTATATTCAAGTCCGTTTGGGAGGTTCGTGACAATCCCCGAACCGCCCTAACACGGTGTAAAAGACTTCGCCGGGCTCTATCCAAATTCTGCTTACGCAGAACTTCTTTTATATTGATGTCATTATGGGCAATTTCTTGCTTACGAGAAATATCGGCGAGGCAGCAGGGCTTGCTGCCGCACTCTCGATAGAGGAGGATGTGTCCCCGCGTGCCCTCGATGGCAAAAAAGTTCGCGCCGAAATGAAGTCCATCGGTGCATTCCTATAAAGTATAGTTGACGAAGATAGAATAAAGACACAACTTTAATACTGTGTTAAGTTGCACAAAATAATGGAAAGGAGAAAGACTATGAAGAGATTCGAAGTAGGTCTGATTGTGGTGGGGATTGTATTGTGCTCGTCCCTCGCATTTGCCCTATCGGTGAAGGAGGTGCAGGAGGCAATCGGGGCAAAAGGCGAAAACTGGGTTGCTGCGGAGAACTGGACGACTCGCCTCTCTCTTGAAGAAAAGAAAGGTCTCACGGGCGCATTGCCCGAACCTGCGGACGTCATCGCTCGCAAACTCGCTCTTATGAAGAAAAAGACTCAAACAAGTTCACCA
>CAZGKP010000019.1:0-26161 GCA_964526215.1 uncultured Candidatus Sumerlaeota bacterium | reverse complement strand
CCTCAAAGTGCTTTTCGTCATAGTCAATGATTGTAATCTTCACTATCTCATCTCTTTTTTTGCCTACATAGACAAGAGTCCCAGCGGGAAGTCCAGCCTTTTTTGACAATTTTTCAATGAATCGTGGCATATCTAATCACCTCCCACGCCGAGTAATATGGCAGATAACTTGTTCATATCCGAAATAGTTCGGATATCCTTCCAAATTGGTGTTATATCCGAAGTTCGGATATACTCCCTATGGACGTCAGGTTGTCAAATTCTCACGGGCTCTGTGAGACATTTGAAGAAAAGGCAAATCGGGTTGTTTGTGTCAGATTGATACAATTGGCAGTAGTGCTTTTGTGTATCACGGCAAATCCTTATTGGGAAAACCGCAAAAGACTATTGGAAAAGTCAATAATCACTATTGCAAAAATCGCAAACCACTATTGGAGAAGTCGCAAACTACTATTGGAAAAATCGTTTTTCACTGTTGGGAAATGGGCGGAGGATGCGCTTTTTGCCTCCCTTATCCACCGAACAACCTTGATACGTGCCATAGTCGTGTATGCCTCATTTTTGAGAGAACTCTTTGAAAATTTAGGTTTAACCTATCCAGAAAATTTATTTTTTAGACGGGATGACGCGGATTGACACGGATGTTGTTTATCAGCGAAATCCGTGAAATCCTGTCTAAAGATTAGGCTATTTTTCATCCTTTTGGGAGAGGCGAAAGCCTCATGATGACTACCCCGAAAATTAATCTGCGCGAGTGCACCACAGCATAAGACAAAAGTGCACAAGGGGAAAATCTCCATGCCTTTCGTGAACTCTGTGGTTAAAAACTATTTTTCGCCCTTTCGGGTGAAACGAAAAAACTTCGTAACGACTGCTATTCAAATTTGTCTGAAAGATAGCCCGGAATGTTTATTTCATTGCCCTGGCGGCATTCTTTACTGCCTTTATGATTTTGACATAACCGGTGCAACGACATAAATTGCCGTCAAGCGCCTCCTTTATCTCCTCGGTTGTGGGCTCTGGATTCTCGTCAAGTAGCGCCTTCGCCGAAAGTAACATCCCGGGTGTGCAGTAACCGCACTGCACCGCCCCCGCCTTCACAAATGCCGCCTGCAATGGATGCGGATGCGCTGGCGTGCCTAATCCCTCGGCTGTGGTGATTTCACATCCCTCGCAACGCGCCGCAAATACCTGGCAGGAATTAATGGGCTTTCCATCTAAAAGTACCACACAGGCTCCACAATTCCCTTCACGGCATCCCTCTTTTACACTGTGATACCCCACACGCCGCAGGACGTCCAGCAGGCGCTCTCCAGCTGCAATTGTAAAAACCTTATCCTCACCGTTTACGTTAACTCGCAATTCCATAAAAAACTCGCTCTGGGAAATCGTAATATTTTATCTGATTGAAAGAATCAATAAGGAAGCCAGGAAACCAGGAGGGAATACATATAGGATTTTCCTGGGTTCCTGGATTCCTAATAAAAATTTCATTCATTCTCAAATACCTAAATTCTTACTTTATCTTTTAGCCGTGATGCTGCGCTTGAGATGCACCGCTTGATGATGACCGGAGTAATCTGTTTTTTATAGCCATCCCTTACGCGAAAATCCTTTACCGGTTGTAATGAATTGCCCCCAGCTATTGCGGCGCGCTCGATAACTTCATCCGTCAGCGGTTGATTTTTGAGAACCCTCTCCGCCTTTTGTAGCCTCACGGGCAGCGGCGTCGCCGCTCCTACAACAATCCGCGCATTACGACACAAGCCGTTTTCTACATGCAGAACAACCGCCACACTTAAGAGGGCGAAATCCGTCTCGGTTTTTGCGAACTTCACAAATGCCCCCGCTGCTCCTTTAGCATCTGCTGGCAAGATAATTTCCTTCAGGATATCAGCCGTCCCCAGAAGCCTGCGGGGTTGACTTGAAAAAAACTCATCAGCCTTGATTGTTCTGTTTCCGGCGCCTGCAATCCTGAATCTTGCACCCAGCGCCAGAAAGAGCGGCGGCAAACTCGCCCACGGATACACCTGAAGCACATTACCGCCCACAGTGATGAGATTTCGCAGCGGCATGGTGGCAATGGTGCGCGCCGCCTCTTTGACAACGCCACCGTAATATGTAAAAAAAACAGGTAGTTTCAGCAAATCGCCGATAGGCGTAGTTGCTCCGATATGGAGACTGCCGCGCATCTCCTTTACGAAGTCGAGTCCGGTACGCGAGAGGTCAACAATCCCCTCGATAGCGCGAGGTTTTCTGAATGTGAAACTTGTCCCACCACCAATAGGGACGTATCGCCCTCTTCCCTCTTGCAGCAACTCAAGGGCGTTTACGGGTGAGTTCGGCAGGAAATAAAATTTGATGGAACTGTCTTTCATACTTGATTTGTTACACTGAAGAACTCAACTACCCCTGTCAAGTCTGTTCCGGCAATGAGGGTAGTCCGTTGTCAGTTGTCCGTCGTCAGTTGTCCATCGTCAGTTGTCCGTTGTCGAATATTGAAACAATTTGTATAACTCGTTGCCACCTCAGACGGATTTCGCTCGTCCTGTATCTGGAATTATTTCCCCTTTTTCGTATCGGGGCTGGGTTCATGAAATACCTGCGAACTGTATATATAGAGTTTTGCATCTTTGTCCTTCCAGACATCCAGCGGTAGCCTTGCCTTGCGACATATAGCTTTGAGAAACTCGGCGCGGTCCCATCCCCACTCCACCGGCACCTGCGGCAGCAAAATCCCTCGATGCCAGCCCTTTTCAATGATAAGCCCGTGTTTGCCGACCACAATCTGATTCACGTCAGTTACGCGGCGCTGGGGAGTGTTGATTGAGATTTCAATCTTTATTTTGGGGACTTCTTCGGCACGCACCGACGGAAAACGTGGGTCCTCAAATGCGGCTTTCCAGGTGTTTGCAATCACCGCTTTGTATATCGGCATTCGGGCTTGAACATGCCCGATGCATCCGCGCAGCCGCCCATTCTCTGTAAGGGTTACAAAGAGTCGGGATTTCGCCTTCAGGTGAGGGGTGATTTCATACTTCGAGATGTCGGGACGATATGAACGGTCTTTTGTGATTCCTGTGAGTGTATGGCGCGCAAGCCTTAAAAGCGTATCTTGCTCCGGTTTTGTGAGTATAGGAGGATCCGGCTCTTTGTCCGGATTTTGGGTTGGGGATTTTATTTTGCGCTCTGGCATTTTCTTTCCCTCCCTTATTTCTTTCGGGGGTGCAATTGTGAAAACCACACTGCCGTATCCGCAGGTGCGTGTTGCATAGTTGCCCTCCCTATCGGCGCTGGTATAATATTTAAGGATTTTGCCGGAGACGTTGCCCTTCTTTTTCAGGATACGTAAAAGCAGTTCCACCGGGTTATGTCCGCAGACTGTTGAACCCATCCGCTTGATGTATGCGCGAAAACCATCGGGGTCAACCGATGCCATATATTTCAGCGCCTCGCGGTCGAGATTGTGTATCTTCCCCACAAGTGCCTTCCCCCTTGTTCCTTTGAATGGCGAATATCCGTATCCGGTGCCGTAGTGATTGAGGTCGGTGCTGGCGATAAGAAGTGTATCTTTATCTACGTAAGGCGTCAGGATGTCCACTGCCTTTTTCATCCGCTCTTTATCGAGGGTATCAACGAATAAAGAGACGAGGCTGAAATTTTTCAGTGTGCGCTGAAGGAAAGGCAACTGATTTTCGTCGGAGTGTTCAGTCTTATGGATGCGAGGGATTGAGGTAAAGACATCGGTGTGCTTGAGGAGTTCTGCCACAAGACCGCCGTCAACCGACACCGAACCGAGAGGGGTTTCGTAGGCGTCCACTGGCAAGACCGAGATTTTGCCATACCCCCCGTAACGGTGGCTGAAGGCGAGGATGATAACACGTTTATATCTGTGACCCTTCAAACAGCCATAACCGGCGCCCATCACCGGTCCGCAGTATCTATAACCGGCGTGAGGGGATATGAGTGCCATAATCCGACCGGTTATCCCGGGGGGAGGGTTCTCTTTCAGATAGTCATCAACCGCTCTGGCGAGCACCTTTTTACCTGCGGGAAACCAGAATCCCGCGCCAGCGCAACGATGAATATTTCCCGATGTGCCCGCCCATATAAATGCGGTTGAGAAAAGGCAAAGCACACCGATTATCCACATAAAGCGAATCCGATTAAACATTTTTTCGTCCCTCCAATTACCTACTTTCAGCGAGAATTGCAAAACTTGACAATCAGCAACAAATTTCATAACAACATAATGTGTGTGCTTTGATAAATGCAACAATAATTGCACTATAGAGGGCGAGGCCTACTATTTTGGGAGAGGCAAGCCGCCGTATGAAGACCGCTCTAATTTTATAGCCACCGATGGACGCCGATTTTCACCGATTATTTTTTTTTCTGCGAGTATCTGTGTAAATCGGTGGCTAATTTTTATCCTTTCGGGAGAGGCAAATTACCCCTAATCCCCAATTGATAAACGCAAGGGATACTATTACGTGCACCAAGATTATTTCGTCTTTATCAACGCAATCAGGTCGGCAATGTCTATATGTCCATCACCATTTACGTCAGTGCCGACGCCACCAGGCCTGCCCAGGAAGTAATCTATCAGTTCTTGTTGCTCCGGCGTTGGGGTGGAGGTAGGCGTTGGGGTTGGTGTTCCAGTTTGAGTTGGCGTAGGAGTCGGCGTTGTAGTAATAGTAGGAGTTGGTGTAACTGTGGTCGTAGGAGTAGGCGTTATCGTCGGCGTAATGGTTCCGGTAGGTGTTGGTGTAGGAGTAGATGTTCCGGTTTGAGTTGGTGTTGGTGTCGGCGTTGCGGTCGGTGTTGGACTTCCTGTCCCTGTTGGCGTTGGAGTAGGTGTGGATGTCGGTGTGGGCGTTATAGAGCCAGTCGGCGTGGGTGTCGGCGTTGCGGTTATCGTGGGAGTGGGAGTGCCTGTGGGTGTGGGCGTCGGTGATGCTGTCCCTGTTGGCGTAGGAGTGGGAGTGGATATCGGCGTTGATGTTGCGGTGGGGGTTGGGGTTGGAGAACCCGTCGGCGTGGATGTCGGCGTTGCGGTTGTTGTGGGTGTTGGAGAGGCAGTTATGGTTGGTGTGAGCGTAGCGGTGGGGCTTGCTGTCTCTGTTGGCGTAGGAGTGGGAGTGGATGTCGGAGTAGATGTGGCAGTGGGTGTTGGTGTTGGCGTGGGTGTTGTTCCTGTCCAGATCTCGAATGCCATATCCATAGATTTCCCTTCCAGGCGATGCTTTTTGGGCCAGAAGAGTTCCTGCCAGTCTTCCAGACCGCTTTTCTGGACGGCATCATCGTTCCAGTGCGCCTCGGAGTTTTTCCACCCCCACTCATACTGGGGATCGTTTGACTCAAAGATCGCCTGTATATCGAGGAAATAAGATTCGCCCTTTTTCTGCAGCCATGGTTCCTTCAGCCCGCACTCGTAGACGTATTCGTGTTCATATAAACCGGGCTTATTCCATACAGGGACGGCGCCATACCATTCCTCTTTGTATCCCTCGCAGATTTCTTCAGTAATCAGGTCTCCAGGTGTGCTGGGCGGTCCAGCCTTGTATTTATGCCAGCTGAATTTAAAACCGACCGGTTTTTCGTCGGGTGGTTTTACCTCCTCAGGGGTTTTATCCCGCCAGCCGATGTAAGAACCCCACCAGCGGATTTTGACGATTGGCTTGCCATTAGCGCATTCCCAGTCATCCGCCACGATGAAATTCACGCCACCGGCATCAACGCGCCAGGAGGTAACATCGAACCCGTCTGTCATATTGGGCGGCTGAATCCATTTGACAACAACTGGCGTGGGGGTTGGTGATGGCGTTGGTGACGGTGTCGGTGTTGGCGTTGATGTTGGCGAAGGAGTGGGGGATGGCGTCGGGGTCGGCGAAGGTGTCGGTGTTGCTCCCGTCCAGAGCTCGAAAGCCATATCCATAGACTTCCCTTCGAGGCGATGACCCTTGGGCCAGAGTAGTTCCAGCCAGTCTCCGGTTCCCTCTTTTTGCACGGCATCGTCATTCCATTGCGCTTCGGAGTTTTTCCAGCCCCATTCGTATTCCGGTTCAGGAGAGGCAAAGATTGCCTGTATGTCGAGGAAATAGTATTCGCCCTTCTTTTGCTCCCACGGCTTATTCAGCACACATTCATAGATAAATTCGTGTTCCCATAAGTCCGGCTTGTCCCAGATGGGGACGGCGCCGTACCATTCTTCTCTGTATTCCGGGCAGGTCTCTTCAGTAATTATGTCTCCGGGAGTACTGTATGGAGGACCGGCTTTGTATTTATGCCAGCTCAGTGTGAAGGCGATGGGTCTTTCTTCAGGGGGTCTTACTTCATCCGGGGTTTTTCCCATCCAGCCGGGGTAGGAGCCCCACCAGCGGATTTTGGTGATGGGTTTACCATCTGTGCATTCCCAGTCATCCGCCACCACTGTATCTTCCTTCCCGCCTTCATCGCGCCAGGAGGTAACGTCGAAGCCGTCGGTCATATTGGGCGGCTGAAGCCACTTCACATCCGACGGCGTGGGGGTCGGTATCGGCGTGGGTGTGGATGTCGGGGTCGGCGTGGGCGTTTTAGTGGGTATAGGTGACACCGTAGGCGTGGGAGATGGTGTGGGCGTGGGTGTAGGTATGTAAGCTGTGAGGAAATCCGCCTCGTTGGGTGCATTGAAATATGTCGTGAACCAGGGACCGTAAACTAATCCCATCCGGTTGCAAGGTTGGCAAAGGGTGCGCATTCTCCAGTGATATCGTCCTCCGCCCGTAAGCCCGGATATAAGCCGGTTCATTTCAACGCCTGCCGTGCCCGTGTTCTGCCAGGATGCGCTCTGACCAAGATGCGTTCCGTCAAAGTTTGTTCCAAACGGTTTCACCTCCCACTGGAGTTTGACATTTGTGCGCCCTCCGGGATAACGTCCCAGTAACCGCAGGCGAAAATCGGTCAATGAATCTGATGTCCCTACCGGCACAATGGGGGTGGTGCCATCCGTGCGCATCTGGCGTGGTCTGATGGAAACACCCGGTTCGCTGTTCCCGTAATAAACAAACGCCTTTCCTTCGTCCGTATTAACATTGTCATAACGTTCCGCACCGACGATGATGTCGGAATAGCCATCGCCATTTACATCTCCCGCAGTGTTGACAGCGCTACCGAATTGGCACTGATCCTTATCCCCCGCCATTGTCCAATCCGGGCTCCATTTCAGTCCGACGGCTGAGCCGAGGAAGACATAAGCCTTACCCCGGTCTGTGCTGTAATTCGGTTCTCCGACAATCACATCGGAATAGCCATCGCCATTGACGTCTCCCGCCGTACTCACGGATTCTCCAAAATCGGCATTGGATTCGCTGCCCCAGTACGTCCATTGGGGAACTAAGGAAAGTCCTGATGCCGAGCCATAATAGGCATAAACCTGCCCCTCATTATAGGTGGCGCCGATAATCACATCGGAATACCCATCGCCATTGACGTCTCCCGCCGTGCCGACCGAGTAGCCAAACCAGCCCCAGGATTTATTATTTTCAGCCGTCCAGTCGGGGATAGCGCTGAGACCGGCGGCAGAGCCGTGATAAACAAACGCCCTCCCTTCCATATCGGGTCCCAATGCGCTTCGATATTGGTACGCGCCGATAATCACATCGGAAAACCCATCCCTGTTCACATCGCCCGCGGTGCCGACCGACCATCCGAAACAGGAATGTTCCTGGTTGCTCTCGACAATCCGGGCGGGCGAAGTATTCAGTCCGGTGTCTGATCCATAATAAACATAAGAGCGTCCCTCCTCCGTCTCGTCATTTGTGTAGTAATGCGCTCCCGCGATGACGTCCGCATAACCGTCTCCGTTAACGTCCCCTGCGCCCCCAACGGAATGTCCAAAATATGACAGGGTCTGGTCGCCGTCTACTTCCCAGCCGGGTGTCGCACCAAGACCCGTCGGCGAACCATAATAGGCAAATACCTTCCCCGCATCGGAATTAAAGCCGGACGCTCCGATAATCACATCGGAGTAACCGTCATTATTCACATCGCCCGCTGTATCAACGGATACGCCGAAATGGGCGCCTGAAACATCGCTCTCAACCGTCCAGTCAGGTGTTACAGATAAACCTGCTGAAGAGCCGTGGAAAACATAAACGAGACCTTCATTATTTTCGCCGCCGTCATAATCGAAAACCCCGATAATTACGTCCGCATAGCCGTCGCCATTGACATCGCCCGCGCACGCAACAGAATGTCCAAGGTAACATTGGGTTTGATTCCCCTCGACCGACCAGCATGCAGAATCAGACGGTCCCTTGGTAGTGCCGTAATAAATATAAGCGCGTCCCTCGTCAGTCTGTCCGTGATCATAGAGATAGGCGCCGACGATTAAATCGGATAAACCATCCCCGTTGACGTCGCCCGCCGTGCCAACCGAGTTGCCGTAGTTTGCACCGTTCTGGTTTCCTTCCGCCCTCCAGTCCGCATTAGTAGGTTCGCCGCCGGCGCCCAGTCCTGATGCGGAGCCAAACCAGGCGAACGCTGCGCCTTCGTCCGTTTGTCCATGTTCAAAGAGGTTCGCCCCGACAATGACGTCCGCATAGCTGTCGCCATTTACGTCCCCGGCGGTCCCGACCGAGAAGCCGAAATTCGCCCCCTCCTGATTCGGCTCGTCCTGCCAGCACGGCGTTGTGCTTAATCCGATGTGTGAACCGTGATAGACATAGGCGCGCCCTTCATCATTCTGGCCATTCGTGTAATTAGGGGCGCCGACTATTACATCAGAATAGCCATCGCTGTTAACGTCTCCCGCACTACCCACAGACATACCGAACCACGCCTTCTCCTGTTCTCCGTCCACCGTCCAGCCAGAGCTGGCGGCGGGTCCTGTTGGCGAGCCGTGGAAAACATAGGCGCGCCCTTCATTTGTTTTAGTATCGCTGTAAAGATATGCCCCGATAATGATGTCCGAGTAACCATCGTCATTGACATCGCCCGCGCCGCCGACAGATAAGCCGAAGGATGCGCCGAGTTGGTCCCCTTCCTTCGTCCAGGCTGGTGTTGCGCCAATCCCCTTGTTCGAGCCGGTAAACACCAATGCCGCTCCTGAACTCTTATTATGTCCCGCGGCTCCAATAATCACATCGCAATAATTATCTCTATTCACATCTCCGGCGCCACTTACGGAAATCCCGAAATAGGCATTGGCAATATTAATTTCAAGGGTGCGTGCTGGAAGGGAATCGGGACCATTGGATGCCCCGTGATAGATAAAGGCGCGCCCTTCATCCACTTCACCATTGTCATAAAGATAGGCACCAACGATGACGTCCGAATAGCCATCGCCGTTGACGTCCCCGGCGGTGCTGACGGCTATTCCATAATTAGCGCCGTGCTGATTGCCTTCGCCACGCCAGTCCGGGATGGCGTTTATGCCCATCGGAGAACCCATATAAATAAACGCTGCGCCTTCATCATCCTGGGTAGAGTCAACCTTGTATGCACCGATAATCACATCGGAGTAGCCATCGCCGTTAATATCTCCCGCCGTCCCAACAGAACCACCAAAGTAATCATAAGATGACTTGCCTCCGGCGCTCCAGTCTTCAGTTGTGTTCAGACCCGTGCCCGACCCGTAATAGACAAATGCCGCCCCACTGCTGGTGCCGACAATAGGCCTATACCTCTCCGCGCCCACAATTACATCGTCATAGCCATCGCCATTAACGTCCCCCGCAGAGCCGACAGAACAGCCAAACCGGGCATATGTCTGATTGCTTTCGACAATCCAAGCATCAAGGGCGCCCGGTCCCGAAGCCGACCCGCGGTAAACATAAGCGCGCCCTTCCATATCTTCCCCATTGTCATACATATCCGCTCCGATGATAATGTCATCGTACCCGTCCCCATTGAGATCCCCGGCAGAGCCTACGCTACAGCCGAATTTCTCATCGTGCTGGCTGCCGAATTTGTTCCAGTCGGGGTCTGCGCTCAAGCCTGTGCCGGAACCGAAATAAACGAATGCCCGCCCAGGCACGTTTGATGACACAATCCGGTAATCCGGCGCGCCGATAATTACGTCTGAATAGCCATCGTTATTGACATCGCCCGCCGTTCCGAGTGAGTAGCCGAAAACCGAACCACTACTATCGCTCGATGCCGTCCAGTCGGGAAAGCCGCCGGGGCCTGTGGCGGAACCATGATATACGAATGCACGCCCCCCACCACTATGCCATGGCTCGCCGACAATTATATCGTCATAACCGTCGTTATTCACATCGCCGGCGGTCCCCACAGAAGTTCCGAAATAAGATGACGCCGCGCCGTCTGCCGTCCATAATGCCAACGCCCCCAGTCCTGAAGCGGAACCGGCGTAAACGTACACCCGGCCATTATATGAATTATATCCCAGGGCGCCGATGATGACGTCTGAATAACCGTCATTATTAACATCTCCCGCCGTGCCAACCGAAATTCCAAAATACGCATTGGGGAGATTACCCTCTACCGACCATGCCGGTGCGGGACTCATCCCATCAGCAGAGCCGTGATAGACAAATGCTTTTCCTTCATACGCCTCGCCATTATCATAGTAGGGCGCGCCGACAATGACGTCGTCATAGCCATCGTTATTAACGTCCCCCGCCGTGCCGACCGAGTTTCCATACCACGCATCACTCTCGTTTCCAAATGCCGCCCAGGCTGGTTCCGGGGAGAGTCCATTTGTTGAAAACCCCTTTAAAGTCGGGTCAACGGTCAGGGGATAGACCGCGCCTGCATCATCCACATAGATATTTAGCATATCGTCCGATAAATCAATCCGGGCAGCCATCTCTTTATTATGGGCGTTAAATACTTTAAGATTGCCGTATTGCATAACGAGCTTACCATTGTGTAAAAACTCCACTTGAGTTTTATCGCAGTTCATCCGCGCCGTAAGACCGCCGCTGATTTTCGCCGAGAGAACGAGCGCACCGGAACCCGGAGGAGATTTCTCAATCACAAATGTTTGTTTAATACCATCCTCACGATTCTCATAAATATCCTTAAACTTGCCATAATCATAAGTGATGCGATTTTTATCAACAAGGAGTTTAGGGCTTTCAGCCGTCTGCAATTTCCCCTCGCGCCCAAATCCCTTAAATTCATAATTCCACACCCAGGACGGTTTTACCTCGGTTCTCCTTACAACCTTTACAACATCCGGATAGAAATATGCACGGAGGTTTTGTGAGCGGTTAGCTATATGGTATCCGGGTTTTCCATCAGGAATGACGCACCTTTCCTGCCAGCTCACCTCATATTCCATCCGCTGGATATTTTCCTGGACAGACGCCAACCAATTTTCGTTGATATGGGATTTGCCAGACGCCTTCAGCACCGGCTCCGCCCAAACAGAAGGGCATACCCATAAAAAGGATGAAACAATCAAAGATGAAATGAGAATAAAACGCAAAGGACACCTATTCAAAATTCCTTCCGCCCGGAAAAAGCGATTTGTCATCATACCCTTCTCTCCTTCTTAAGAAGAATAAAGATGTGGTGTATATACTCCGTTAATAATGTCTTCGAGATAAAAAATATTCCCTGTGAAATTATGTTGCTTTAGACGGTATGCTCTTTTTTCCCTTGTGTTCCAATTGGGTTGATAAAACATTCGAAATCCTTGAAAACACACAGTTATAGCATACATCAATGAAAGAACGTAAACCATATGGTTATAGTAGGGTAAGTCGCCTTTTCAATCATTCAGGGACACGAGGGAAAAATGGTGTCAGTCACTTTTCTCCTCTGGGGATAAGGAAATCTATTCATACCAACGGGAAAGAGAGAAAAACGCAAAAGTTGAGACTATAATTAGTGGTTGATTTTTACTATTCCGGGAGGAAAAAAAACCGAACAACAACCGCCGCGTATATATGAGGGTCCTTGTAAAGAAGTCGAAAACTGAGCGCTGGGGTATAATAGGACTCGGTCCACCAATCAGGCATCTGAAAGTATCTTGCGAGCCTCTTGCTCGTCCCGGCGGAGATGATGCATCAGGGCAGTCTCATTTGCGAATCTCTTTTCATCACGCAGGCGCTCTATAAACTGAACCTCAAGACTTTTCCCTATAAGGTCTTGTTCAAGACCGAAGAGGTGAACCTCTGCACTGAAACGCCCTGAGGCAAATGTGGGATTGATGCCGATATTCATCATCCCGCCGTATCTTTTGCCGCCTACCACCGCCTTCACGGCATACACCCCTCTGGCGGGGATTAGTATGTCCGGCGAAATAAGGAGATTGGCTGTGGGGTAACCCAGTGAGCGCCCCCGCCCTGCTCCTCGTTCCACCTCGCCCCGGACAGAATGATGCCTGCCGAGAAATTCGCTCGCCAGGGCTACCATCCCCTGATTCAGGAGCTCGCGGATTTTTGTACTGCTCACAATGATGCCTCCCACCAGCACCGGCTTTACAATCTCTACCGTGAAGCCGGATTTTTCCCCTATCTCCCGGAGCCGGGAGGCGTCGCCCCTGCCGCCTGCGCCAAATCGGAAATTAAAACCGCAAATCACGTGGCGCGCCCGAAGCCGCTTTACAAGTAGATTGCGCACAAACTCCTCCGGCGTCAGCGATGACAGCCCACTATCGAAGTCCACAATCACTAATATCTTTATCCCCATCGAGGCAAAGATTCCCTCTCGCACATCTAAAGGCGTGAGGAGGCGCGGCGTATAGGGTGGCGCAAGGATACTTAGCGGATGTCGGGTGAAGGTAAAAACGGCGGGCAGTGCTCTTGTCTTGTGTGCCGATTCCACTGTCCGTTTTATCAGTGCCTGATGACCAAGGTGGATGCCATCGAAGACACCCAGCGTCAGGTGAGTCCCGGCGTCTTCAGGCAGGGAATCGAGCTCATCCAGAGCCTTATACACATTTATATCTGTCACCATCGTATTTTGCTCCGTTCTGGAGCGCCATTTAATGACGGGCGAAGCCCAAATGACGCCCGAAGGGCATCTGAAAGATTTCAAAGGAGCCTGGCGGCTTTCCTGGCGGCGCGGACCTCAAGTATCATCTCGTCGTCTTTTGCGATATGCTGTTGTTGCTTTATCCAGTATTCCTCGCTACGCTGGGCGTTTAGTTCTTCCACGGTCTTGCCCTGTTGCTCCACCCAGGTGTAATATTTCAGATTGTGCCAGCGTTCGCGGGATTCACGGGTCGCCTCGGAGACGTAATCGAGCTTCTGACTGTGAAAAATCGAGACGAGACGCACCGCCGCCTCTGTCGCATCCATCCGCCCATACTGCCCGGTCATATCTGCCATCACGGTGCGATAGCGGTCAATGGCGTCTGTGCAAATCGTGACAATGACGTCATCCTTGCCATAGCGATAAAATTTGGCAGTTTTGATTGCCCCCAGCACATTGCATACGCCGCTTATGCCGAATATCTCCGCCATCATCTTTACATCTTCTTCGGCAACACCGTAACGGTCAATCATCACCTTCCAGCCCGCTTCCTCCGTCAGGAGTTGCAGACCCTTTTTGGATTCGATATCGTCAATGCACATAATGGCGTCCATATTCGTAACGTGGTGAATCCACGTAACGTGTTTATCGCCGATGCCCTGGATGTCGTGTGCGCCGTAACCGTTCCAGTAGACGGTCGGGCATTGTATAGGTTCAAGCCCGACGATTTTGTGGTCGTGCCACTTTTGTTTCAGGCGGTCGCCCGCGGCGATTGTCCCCCCGGAGCCCATTGCGGAAACAAAGGCGGCTACCTTGCCATTGCCGATGCCTTTTTGTTTCAATTCATCTGCCAGCTCAACAATCGTATTGCCCGTAACGTAGTAATGGAAGCGATAATTGCCCCATACCTCGAACTGGTTCAATATGCGGATGTTCGGGTCAGAGGCGCGCAATTGTTTGGACTTGTCATATATCTCCTTTACGTTTGATTCGCAGCCGGGTGTAAGGATGAGGCGGGCGCCGTAACTCCTCACCAGGTCGAAACGTTCCTTGCTCATAAGTTCGGGGAGGATGACGATTGAATCGAAGTTCATACGACAGCCGACCCACGCCCCACCGATGCCGTAATTGCCGGTGCTGGGCCACACAAGCGAATGCACAGTAGGGTCAACCTCGCCCAGCAGCTCTAAATCCACCAGAACCGCATACGCCGCGCCGACCTTGTGACTCCCTGTCGGGAAATCCCTTGAATAAAGGACAACGATAGGTGCCTCTACGCCCGTCAATCCCTCCGGCAGAACCATATAGTAAATCTGATTGTTTTCGTCCTTCCAGGTGATGTTATAGAGATTGATAGGGTCGAGCGGGTCTTCGGAATGGGCTTTGAGGGCTTTTGCACGAATCTCGGGGTCAATTTTAGAAGGGGTAAACATCTCGGCAAAAGTCGGTCCCACAACGAGATTTGTCTTCTCAATCATAACTATCTCCATTATTTGTGATAATGGGTTGAATATTAGCCAACTAAAGTCAAGAAACCTACTTCCAGAGCCGTGATAGAGTCAAACACATTTTCACCTGCCCCCCGTGCAGGCTTACTATGAAGACGATAGATTTACTTTGACTCCGGTGGCAATGGTATAATATTTGCATACATATAAGATGAAGGTGAAACTTTTTACTCAGGACAGGAGGTATGTTCAAAATGAATCGTCTAAAAACCGGAGTTCTGATGGCGGCTCTCACTGTCCTTCTGGTCTATGTGGGGCACCTTATTGACCTGCACTACGGCGGGAATACGTTTATGTTCTTGTTCCTTTTCCTGTCGCTGGGGATGAATTTTGTATCATACTGGTATTCGGATAAGATAGTGTTGACGCTGTATCGTGCACGTCCTGTGAGCGCGGGGGAGGCGCCGGAGCTATACGACATTGTCAGGCGGCTCACTGCACGGGCAAAAATCCCGATGCCCCGCATCTACATCGTGCCTATGGATGTCCCGAACGCATTTGCCACAGGGCGCAATCCGTCGCATGCGGCGGTCTGTGTGACACAGGGGATTCTACGCGCACTTTCGAGGCGTGAGCTGGAGGGTGTTCTGGCACACGAACTCAGCCACGTGAAGCATTATGATACACTTACGATGTCTGTGTGTGCCGCAATAGCGGGCATCATAACGGTGGTTGGCAGGATGGTCTTCTGGATGGGACTCTTTGGTGGTGGCGGTAGGAATCGCAACGAAAATCCACTGGGGATGCTGTTTCTTATGATTGTTGCACCGCTTCTGGCGGTGATGATTCAGCTGGCAGTATCGCGCTCTCGCGAGTATAAGGCGGACGAATCCGGTGGACGGCTTACGGGCGACCCCGATGCCCTTGCCGATGCCCTATTGCGCCTCGAAGACGCTGCCAGACGCTCCCGCGTCCAGCCGATACCCGCCACCTCGCATCTCTTCATCGTGAACCCGGCTGTCGGCAATAAGAGGGGTGGTTTCGATTTATTCAGCACGCATCCCGCAACCGCAAAGCGTGTTGCGCGGCTTCGCGAGCTTGCTCGCCGCATAGAGCGAGTGGCATAACCTTCAAGCAGTTTTTGTATCTGACTTGTTACGTGTGCGATCCAGCAGTTCTGACTTTGCCGGAAAGGTATAACTTATGGAAGCATTGCTAAAAGAAAGTCAAAAAGGGATAAAAGAACAGAATGAGTCGGAGTCGAAGGCAGCATACTACATCGAACACCTCCAGCGCCTCCAGGCAGAATTCGACAACTATCGCAAGCGCACAAAACGCGAGAAAACCGCTATCGCAGAGCGTGCCCGAATGGCAATCCTCTCCGACCTGCTCGATTTATACGATTCCCTCCAGAGGGCTACCGAAAAATACGGAAACTGTGAGAGTGAAGAAGTGGCAGTATATCGCGAAGGGGTGCACCTTATCCTGCGGAAATTTATGGATTTCCTGGAAAAAGAAGGCGTAACGCCGATTGAGGCAGTGGGGCATACGTTTGACCCATACCTCCACGAGGCTGTTATGACCGAAAAAGGGGTTGAAGGGCAATCGGGGCTTGTGGCGCGTGAAATCAGCAATGGCTATCTTTACAAAGACCGGCTCTTGCGACCCGCCCGCGTCTCTGTTTATCAATAATGGGCAGAGGAGCGGGAAAGGGTAAGGGAACGGAATGCCGCCGGCGCGCCCCTGGCGGGAGGGAGAAAAATGTCTCCGGCACAAGTAAAGGATTTCTATAAAATACTGGGGTTGAGTGAGAACGCCTCAAAGGATGAGATCAAAAAGGTGTTCCGCAAACTCGCCATCAAATATCACCCCGATAAAACAAAGGGGGACCGGCGTGCCGAGGAGCGCTTCAAGGAGATAAACGAGGCGTATCAGGTCCTCGTTGATGATGAGAAGCGCAAGCAGTATGACTTTATGCGCAAAAACCCCTTCGGGGCGGCATTCGGCACAGGACGAGGCGGCGCACAAACCTTCCGCTTTAATATGGAAGACCTCGGAGGGATGTTCGGGGGGGGCGGAGGACTGGGCGACTTGTTTAATTCATTCTTTTCCACCACCCGCGGCAAAAAGGCTTACAGACGACGTGCATCTACACGCGGTAGTAATATTCAAACTTCCATAACTATACCATTTACGACCGCAGTTCAGGGGGGCAAACACACCCTTCGGATTTCAAAGGATGAAGTTTGTCCGAATTGTGGCGGTAGTGGTGCCCAACCCGGCAGCAGGGTAACCACCTGCCCCCAATGCGGCGGCTCCGGGAGTATCTTTGTCTCACAGGGTGCATTTGGTGTCAATCGTACCTGCCCGGAGTGTTTGGGGATGGGGAAGAAGATTACGCGCCCCTGCGCTGACTGCCACGGCACCGGTAAGGTTCACCGGAAAAAGACCATTACAGTGAAAATCCCCGCAGGCATAAAGGATGGACAGAAGATAAGATTGGCAGGTGAGGGTGAACCCGGCATAAACGGCGGACCAAATGGCGACCTCTATATACACGTAAACGTCCAATCGCACCCCCTATTCAAGCGCGATGGCAACAAAATCTACAGCGAAAAGGAAATTGACCTCCCCACAGCCATACTGGGAGGGAAGGTAAATGTCGAGACACTCCAGGGACCCGTAACGTTGAAAATCCCGGCGGGCACGCAATCCGGTACGAAGTTCAAACTGAAAAAACGCGGGATAAGATTCGCAAGTGGCAGAATAGGCGACCACTACGTTACGATAAAAGTGCGCATCCCCAAAAAACTCACGCGGGAACAAGCCCGTCTCTTCTCCGCATTCGCCAGCTCGTTAAAGTAATCACGTAAAAAGCCTTTATTCTCTATTGTCCTGACCGCTTAATATGGAACCCACCGATGGCGCGCCTTCGGCCTTCGGCATTCGCCAGTGGAGAAATAATGTATCATTTGTTTATCCATAATTATTCAGGTTACGACCGAGGATACCCGACTAAAATTAAAAAGACTCTACCCACCCAGCCCAAAAAACACACCTCTTTGTTGGATTCTGCTTGCATACAAAATTGATACTCTTAATAATTTTTTGTAGATGGCTTGTCATAATGCTTTTGTAAAATGTATTAAAAATGCAGCAAAATCCCTGGTGGCATCGGAATCCGACTTTTTCCCCAATGCCGGACTGTAAAGTGCGATGAGTAAAATCTTTGCAATAGGTACGGGTCCACTTCTGGATGAGGGCGTTAAGAAGGTCAGCGGGCAGTGCCTGCGCACCTGGCACTTTGTGCGCCCACTTTTGGAGGACGGGCACCAGGTCTCTCTCGTCACGCTCAGTATCCCCGACCGCTTCCGCCCACCCGAAATCATCCGTGAGTCTTCCGAAAAGAAAAAATTCGATGGCTTTGCCTATACAGAGATTCTTAAAGAAGAACCCCGATTCCTGCATCGTTTTCTTGTTTCAGAGATAGAAGCCTTCAAGCCTAATTGCATAGTGGGCATAAACACGCATCCGTCTGCGGTGTGTGCACGTGTTGCGGGACACATCCCTGTGTGGGCTGACCTGAATGGATGGGCGATGGCAGAGGGGCAGACCCGCGCCCGCCTTGATGGCGATGATGCCATCCTGGCTCACTTCTGGCGGGACGAATGCGATGCCTGTCGCCGTGCCGACCGCTTCTCAACTGTTACTAAAAATCAAAAATTGGCACTTATGGGTGAACTCGCCGCACTTGGCAGACTCAATCAGTATACATTCGATTACGCCTTTGCCGATGTGATTGAAAATGCGGTGAATCCAATGTTCGCCGCACCGCCCCCGGATGTAGAACCCCAGGTCAGGGGTAAAAAGGTACCGCAAGATGCATTCATAGTTCTGTGGAGCGGTGGATTCAATACCTGGACTGATGTGAAACTTCTCTACGATGCCCTTGCACGTGCCATGAACCAGAATGACCGCATCTATTTCGTATCCACCGGCGGCAATGTTGATGGACATGACGAAAAGACATACGGACGCTTTCATCAGTTACTCGTCGCTTCGCCCTTTCGCAAGAGATTCATCTTGTTTGGATGGATAGAAGCGGAACGCCTTCCCCCCTTATACTCCGAATGCGATGTCGGTATAAATGTGGATGCCATAAATTACGAAACACTCTTCGGTGCGCGCAATCGCCTGACCAATATGCTCGCGGCGGGTTTGCCGGTCGTTACCACACTCGGAACGGACATAAGCAGGACAATTGAAAAGAACCGGCTCGGCAAAACCGTCCCCCTGTCAGACCCGGAGGCACTCGCAGTCGCTATCCTCGAACTGGCATCCACGCCAATCCAGACCCGAACAATCGCACAGCGCGCACGTTCCTATGCACTTGAACACTTCAGTTATGCTGCCACCACAGCCCCGTTGCGCGAGTGGGTAAGCGAGCCAGAACTTGCCCCTGACAGTTCCGTGAAGATTAAACGCTATCCCGATGCGGGCAATCTGCTTACCATCTGGTTAAGTGATGTGGAAAAGTCCCACGCCCTTATTATGGACAAAGACATCGAGGACCTGATTCGCGCAAAAGATGAACTCGCCGTAATCCGTTCCAGACCACTGTTTAGACTTTACAAACGCATTCAAAGAGTGTTCAAAGGTCTGTAGTTTTGTAGCACTCTGGTTGAATTAAGAAAATTCGGTGTTTTCGTTAGTCCGTTAACCCGTTGAGCCCGTTTGCCCGTTGACCCGTTCAAAGTTGAATGTTTCCGCCTGAGGCGGATTGATCCCGGTTGTGTGACTAAATTTGTAATTTCCAATTTCCAACTTGCAATTTCCAATCGTAGCACTTGTCCGCCGCAAACGGATTCAATGCCGCGCCCAACTTTTATAAAAAGGGGTGGTGAAGTATGGATGTTTTTGAGGCAATCAATGTCAGGCGCAGTGTGCGGTTGTATAAAACAGACCCGATACCGGAGGGAATCCTGAAAAGGGTTTTAGACGTTATGCGGCAGGCGCCATCTGCCGCAAATCGCCAGCCCGGGGAGTTCATAATTGTAAAAGACCCTAAACTGCGGGAGGCAATGGTGAGTGAGTGCGGGGCAAAAGAATTCCTTAAACAGGCACCGGTAGTGTTGGTTGCCTGCGGGATTGATAAAGAAGCCTGGCACGGCGTTGGTGGCAGGCGCGATGCCTCTGCGCTCGACATTGACGTTGCGATTGCGCTCGACCATCTCACCCTCGCGGCGGTCGCCGAAGGGCTGGGCACCTGCTGGATTGCTGCCTTCAATGAGGTCTGTTTCAAGAAACTTCTCAATGTCCCTCAGGATGTCAAGATTGTGGCGCTCACGCCGCTTGGATTCCCGGCATCGCCGGAACTTATCTACCCGCTCAATGATGAGAGGCGTAAATCCGCTAACGAAATCTTTTGTGAAGACCTTTATTCCCGCAGAAAGGCATAATCATAATGTCCATACGCCCTTTTCCCAAAAGCCCGATGGCTCTCATCACAATAGTTCTTTTTGCCGCACTGCATACCACGAGTGCCGCACAAAATTTCCCCTCCAGGTGTCCGGCTTTGAAGTGGGATTATGCCCCTCCCGGCGATACTCTCCTTGCAACCTCTACACTCGGTCCAATCACGGATACCGACCTCTTTACGTTCCTTACAATCATGGGTGATGAAGACCCCAATCTCTATTCGCGCTATCTCCGGGCAAAGAGCCCGCAGGAGAAAAAACAGATTGTAAAGAAAATTAAAGAAGCAATTGAATCTTATGTATTGATGCGCACGCTTGCGAAAAAGGCACCTCCCATATCCGGGCAAGATGAAGTAGAATCGCTACGCCTTCGGCTAAAATCCTATCCCGCCTATGAGCTTGTGTGGGTTGACGAGGCTTTGCGCCCCAGGGTGCGAGTTCAAGATGCGGACATAGTGGCATACTACAGTCGCCACAGCGAGCGCTACACGCGACCGGCATCGGTGAATCTGCGCCTGATGTATCTACCGGCGCCAGAGCTATTGCCGGAACTTGAACGGCAGAAGGTGCGTGAAAAAATCGAGGCGCTCCATAAGCGCGCAACTTCCGGCGAGGACTTTGCAAATCTCGTAAAAAAATATTCCGCACATCTCTCCGGCGTCTCCGATGACGATGTTATGCTCATTCAAAAAACTAAAGAATACAATCGTATCTACGAGGAGGCACGCGCCATTAAGGTCGGCACAATCAGTCCGGTATTCCAGCGAGAAGAGGGCTTCTTTTTCCTCAAGTGTCTGGAGAAAAAAGACCCGGAGTCGGTTCCCATCGCTGATGTCCGCCAAGAGATTACAAAGATACTCGAGGCGCGCTCCCTCCAGTTCCTGTATACAATGGAATTAAAGAAACTCAAAAAGAGGTATCATCCAGAGTTCAAATGGGGAAGCTGGGAGGAAATGCCCGACTCCCACGTCCTTGTAAAAGTCGGCAAACTTAAAATCACCAGGAAGCGCATCTGGCGTCTCTTCCCGGACATAATCGGTGCCAACTTTACACTTGATGAATCACTGGTAAGGAAAAAGGTGAGATATATTCATCAGTATGAGTGCATACGGCTTGATGTGGAAAAGAGGGGGTTGAGTGATGATGTGCGGATTTCCCGCGGCTCTAAAGTGGCTGCCGAACAAGTCCGCGCACAGAGGTTCCTCGACGATTTTCTGGCACCCCTGAAACGCGTCAGTGAAAAAGAACTCAAATCTTTCTATGACCACAATCCCCAACTCTCTACAAAAAAGGCGTGGAGGCAAGTAAAACATATTGTGGGTGAGGTGATAAATCCCCGGCAATACACACCGGATGAATATAAGGCGGTTCACCGGAAAATGGAGGATGCCTTTGAATCACTCAAAGGTGAGGCGAAAAAAGTTGTCGCCGCACAAAACGTAAACATAGGAGATATATGGACAACCGAATCGGCGGTTTTACCGATTACGCTCTTTGATAACCTGCTGGAGAAATACTCTTGTGCTTCATACAAATTCGAGGTTCGGGATATGGGGCGCATTCATCCCGGTGATAGAGCCGGTGTGTGGCACGTAATTTACGGGCTGGCTCCGGGCGAATTTTCCCGCACCGAGACAGCACTGCAATTTACCCACTGTTATTACGTTGAGCAGGCATTTAACGGAAAGCGACTCCCATTCAAAGACCTGAAGGGCGAACTGATGGAGCATCTTATCCGTTCGCGCTTCGAGACAGCCACCAATGCCCTGAAAGAAACAATTCTCCAGAACGCACAACTCACATATACCGCATTACGCCAATGAACTATCGAGTCAGCAAAAACTTCTGTCGGCGGAGGCTTTTTCCCTGTATATCTTCCGCCATACTTATAGCCGCGGCATTCATTCTTTACCGCTATATCGTTCTAAATCAATGGATAGCAAGCGACAGCGGTCAGTTGACGGCATACCGGCGGGTCTTGATAAAGGATGAACTGCCGCTTTTTGAAAGCGACCCCTCGCCTGATAGCCGCACACAGATGATTGAGAGGGCAATTGTCCGTGCCAGCGCCAGAGACCGCATCGTGCTCAATCTCTCCCGCAGCCAAATACGCCATAATCTCTTTCACACAAAGGCTTACGTGAAGGTTTTCCTGAAGACCGCCATTCCCAAAGACCGCTCAAAATCCACCAGCATAAAATTCCTCAACGTCCTTGTAAAGAAGGGCGATACCTGGCGAGTCCAGACCACGCAGGACTTAAGCATCGAATAAACGTCCAAAGTCCACATTAGAGATTTCCCCCGTAAACCCTGCTCAGAAAATTCAGAATATATAGCCACCGATGAACGCCGATGGACACAGATAAAAAAACCGGCGCAAATCGGTGTTCATTCACCGCGGCGAATTCTCTATGGCTAATTTTTATTGTTCTGGGAAAGTCACCGCAAGGCAGCAAATGACTTTTAATACATCGTCCAGAGGGAGGGACGGACGGCTGTGGGTGGCTCGTAGAGTGTACGGTAGGCGCGTTGTCCTTCGAGTATCCAGAATACACCCGGTGCTTCATAAGCAATGTCCTCAGGGTCGGTTGTAACATTCGCGACGGAACATTTGCCTTTATATTCTCCGGTTTTGGTGAAGGTATAGACACAATCGGTGGCATCATCAATGGCCATAAGATGGTCGTTATCTGGAACATACGTAATGCCGCGCGGTTCGGTGCAGCCCGTCTGGGCGATAGGGAAAGAGCTAACCAGCGTCCCCGATGTCGTGAATTCTTGTATGGAATCTTGTTTAGATTCCACTATCCATAGATGTCCGGTTGTTAGGTCGAGGGTGATGCCCCGAAAGCGATAATCTTTGGGGGAGCAAAAAAACTCTTCTATAAGTTCCCCGGACTCCAAAAAGCGGTGCAGATTCTTCGGATAATAATCTCCCGGCCAGAAACCATAGGACCAGGATGCTGCCCAGATAGAATGGGTAGAGACGTCTTTTACGATACCACCTGGAAGGGTGCCATCCTCCAATGGAGATAGGATAGAAAAGAAATTTATGTTGCGCCCTGTGAAATCCGTTTCAGTGATACTGAAAGCCCAATCATCTTCAGCATAGCCCGACATAAACCAGAGACAATTCTGACTAACGCCCATTCCTGTTGTGTAATAGCAATAAGGATTCAAAACATGGTAACCGAGCGTCTCGCCTTCTGTGGTATATTCCCAGAGGCGGGAGGTATCGTCCCCCCACATATCCGGCAATTCTGTAATCAATATTCTGTCGCTTAAGGGATTATAGCCGATGCCAGAGAAATTCGTAATTTGAGAAATGTCCCAGTCGTACATCCCGAGCAGGACACCGTCAGTTGAGAGTTTGACAAGCTTTGAAGAATAGAGCCATAAGACATCCCGATTTGCATCATATACCACATCGCTGGCGCTGACGGGCGTGGTAAGTTGATCGAGTCTGATTGTATCCAAAAGTTCACCAGTTTTAGAATATTCGTAAATATGGGAATTAAAAGACCACTTCATAATCCACAAATTATCAGATATTATATCGTATGTAATAGAATTTGAGTGCCAATAGGGGGCGGAAAATGTAGAAACAAGGTCGCCATCTTTAGTGAATTCACGGATGTAATAAGTGTAGTCGTCAGTGACCCATATTGTGTTGCTTGATGTATCTATTGTTATTGAGCCAAATCCTATGCTACCTCCGGGATGTTTCGGACCAACGTTTTCAGGGACAACTTTCTTTTGAAATCGAAATTCTGCATCCGTCTCGCTGAAACCATATCCAGTATAATAAGTATGACTGAACCAGTAATGTCCGGTAGTAGGATCAACCGTGACTCCCGTTGGAAAGGACACTGGCTTAAGTGAAATTGAATCCTGAACCGTAAAGTCCGCAAGAACCAAAGAAGCGATAGAAAAAACAACAAAAACTGTGATAACAATATACCTTCTCATAAAGCTCTCCTCGAATTATCAGGGTTGACTGTGTTCAAACAATCCGCCCCTGATCTTGGGGTCAGCCGCCATAATAAGTTCAATTTAACAAGATGCTTTTTTTCGCCTTCTTTGAGTGGGCGGTCTTCTGCTCTCCTGAATTTGTTTACTGTATATAATGCAAATATTATCAGGCGGCAATATTTTTCGGGTTTCATTTGTTGATGAGCGTGATGAGGTCGGCGATGTTCAGGAAACCATCGTTGTTTTGGTCGGAATTTTTTAGTGGGGGACCGGTAATGGAAGAACGGTCGAGTAGATGATTTAATATGGCATTCTGTGGAACAGATACAAACAAGCCATCCGCTATACTCAAAAGATATAGAATCCCGGTGCGCTCGTCAATGGCGAGTTGTCCCGATGGCTCATCATCGCCTCCACTCTTTCTCTTCTCCCAGTGGCTTTTGTCGTATGCCCAGATTGCGCCATCGGGAAATAAACAGAGGAGGCATTTTTGATGCGGATCGTATACCATTGAACAGGGGACATCGGGATTCGATGTCCAACCGACTTCCGATGTCCGATTTTTCCAGTGCCCATCTGCGAATTCCCAGACTTCCTTTATGGGATTTCTACTTTTGTCTTTTCCGCCGATGAGTACGAGAACCGGCGGAGTAGTTCCTTTATCTTCCTCTATAAGTGCGGCGAAACGCGAGGTTGGATAGTCTTCTGCTTGCGTTATTGCCAGTTTTTGCCATTTATTTTCAGATGTAAACAGCCACATCTCATTTGAGACGGTTTCGGTAGTGGGTAAATCGGTGCGGGGGAGTCGTCCGCCAAAAGCCACCGGTCCGCCAAGTGCAGACGAATAACAGGTTGCGCATTCAGAGGCGTAAACAGGTCCCTTATTACTCGGCGCAAGTTCTGTCCATCTTCGATTGACGTCAATGTGATATGTGGGAAGTGTGCCATTATAGGTATCCGAGTATGCCTTTCCTCCAAATACAATAATTCCATTTCTACCTGAATCCCAGAGGGCATTATATACATCTTGTATAAAGACATGAATATAAGGATATACAACAGTTAACAAATATTCCTCTCCCTTCCAGTGCAATAACGCTGGTTCATAACGATAATCAATATATTTCAACTTTGTAATATAAACAGGAGTTGAGGTTGTTTGAAACATCAGGAACCGTCCACCTTCGTAGCGTGGCAGACAACTTTTAACTAATGGCAAGTATTTCCACCCGTTCCCCTCCCAAACAGAAGGATTAGATATACCACTTGAAGCATCAGTAGGTACAGCTAATATCTTATGCAGATCTTCCGAATAAATGTTATCCCCATAAACATTATTCCAATCAAGTAAATCCCACTCGGTTCCATTAAATTTGTATAGATTTTCACCAATATAGTACGGATAGATTTTATATGTCATCAAATAGTATGAATCCTCATAAGCATTATAGATCATTTTGCCCCTTCTATTAACATCGTAAAGAGATGGATAGACTGCGTAAAGATTCCCAAACTCATCCGTAACATCCACCCAACCACTCGGAGTCATTCTCCATACTTCCATATGTTCATAATTAGGCATTCTTGCCCTGCCAACGAGTAGGGGTCCTTCTGGCGGTGGGGGTTGGACGAAATGTGAATAACAAGGCATTAAACCAGGTCTCTGTTCGGAGGGATATGTCGTGAATCCATCTTCTGTCATAATAAAAGTCCCATAACTTTTACTATACGGTGGAGCAGATCCACCACCCGAACCCACAACAGGATAATGACCAGGCCAAGATGTAAGGGTAAGCCAAAACGGAGGCTCTCCATAATCGAAGCGAATATTATCAAGATCTGATATTCTATCAACGACTTCGCCGTTGAGTTTAATTTCATAAAACCCTCCCCAATCGTATATAAAGTTATCGTATATAAAAATAGAGCCTGTTTCCGGATCAACTGTGATAGATCGCCAATCAAATTCTTGAAGATTAAGATGACTGATATCTATTTCAGGCCAGAAGAAACCATCATGAAAAATACATAGATTTTGTTTTGTTAAAAGCTGAACAGGCCCTTCCCAAATGGAAGAACCAAGGGGTATTATTTCCGGTGCATATATTACAGCAGGCGTGATTTGGCGAAAGGTGAGATTATGCAGATTATTTGCATAACACATTGCCCAAAAAAAGATTGGTATGGAGATTAAAAACATTAATAAAAATGTTTTTTTATTTACTACTCTGAGAAATCCCATTCCATTGCCCTGCCTTTTAAATAGAGATTTCCATAGCTTGGGGTCATTCATGATAAGTATCTGTCAAGGAGAAAAGGAGTTCTCCTGACCGA
>CAZGKP010000018.1:7353-26208 GCA_964526215.1 uncultured Candidatus Sumerlaeota bacterium | reverse complement strand
TAATGAATGTAAAGGGTATAGGTCCGAAGACATACATTGAGAATCGGGATAAAATGACAGTGGGGCAATGATAACATTTGAATGCCCCAGAGGCATCATTTTATTTGACAGGGTTTATGAGGATAGCATATAAGATATTCAAGTTTGGTAGATATTGCCAAGATTTTTCAGGAAAGGTCGTGAGAGCTATGAGATGTTCACGGGCGTTTCTTGCGGTTTTTGGAATCTGTTTTACTTTTGTATTGGTGATTGCAGTGGTAGGTCAGGAGGCGTTAAATCCATTTGCGCCTCCATCAGTGACCGAGCCTCTAACAAGCGCAAGTCCCACCGGGGGGCTTTCTGCCCCCACATATATAGAGCGAGCGCGTGCAGTTACCCGGCCAGTCGGACCGATCCCGCCGGTTGAAGGTGATCCGAGGGGAAGACCGCCTATTTTTGCAGAGGGTAGATTTTTTGAGGAAGGCATTCGAGGGCGTCGCCCCACAAGGAGCGGTGCACCGCAACCTGGTCCCGGTCAACCAACTCCTACTCCAACGGTGAAAAAGATTCGCGTCCTGAGTGGTTCACGTGTGACCTGTGCCGTCTGCGGCACCCTCCTTGAAGATACGGTTTATAAAGAAGTGCCGGAGTCACAGAAAGAGAATTACTATGATGATGGGACCCACGGGGACGCCGAGGCAGGCGATGGCACCTATACCAATATCACGGTTTGTAGCGACGTGATGTGTCCCGCCTGTCACTCTATTCTCCAAAAGCTCCTCACCCTGCTGTCAATTACGGAGAATACAGAACCTATGGATTTCTTCCGTCTGAATGTCGTAACCACAGACCCCCTATCTTCTCTCCCCAAACAAATCACCGAGGAACAAAACCGAGACATCAAGCTGAGTGAGTGGAACGACCGATTCCTCCAGATGTTCCGTGTGAACAAAAACGACCCGAACAGCCCATTTTACCCCCTCTATGTACCGCCACCGCCCTCATACCCGAGTGTGCCGCTCCCGCAGGGCTTCACACCCATCGTTGCCGCTACCCCCACGCCCACCGAGGGAACGGGGGGAGAATTTATGGGTCCCGGCGGACGTATGGGGACCGGATCGACGGCGGTAATGGGTGTTGAAGGAGAGGGACGCGGGGGACATATGGGTAGCTATTATGAACCAGGCAGGATGAGACGCTTCTGATGACAATGAAGAAAAAAGATGCCGAAACCATCGTGGCTGATTTGAAGAAGCTCCACCACCGATGGATAAATTTCAGGAATTTCCTTCAGCGGGCTTTTACAAATGAACCAATCTCTCCCGAGCTGGAGCAGAAATTCCTGGAGGTAAAAAGCCACACCACTAAAAATCTCCGTGTGCTTGCCGATAGAATTGATAGAAGTCAGTTTCATTATGACCCCGAGAAGATAACAAACCTTTTGCGTCAAGCAATCTCTATCACACACCTGCGCGGGCTACCTCTGGCAGATAAGAAAAACCTCGTGGTTCTATGGCACGAGGCATTTATCCATTTGAGTCAAACCCTGGGGGCTTTTCTCTTCATCTCCGAGGGTTATGTTCCCAGAAAGAGAGAGCGAAAAGATACCTCAGTAGCGGGATTGAAAAGAGCCGCATCAGAACAGGGGGGCAAAAAAAAGAAAGGTGGAAAACCGGTTGTCGCAGTGGTTCTGGTCCTTATTATCATAGGTGCGATCTATTTTTTGCTGAAGAAGTAATACGATAAATACTATGCGAGAAGTGATTTCTCTTTTTAGAAGTAAGCCGAAATTTTTTTGAATATACAAAAGAATTGTTATTGACTCCGGGACAAAAGGTGGAGAATAGATAAAAACACCGCTGGGTTATGTCAGTGTGGAAAGTTCATAAGTAACCACACATTCACTACTATGAAAGGTGGGTAAGGTATATGAAGCGTTACCGCCAGTTGCGTTCCTCAAACTCCGATTATGGTTTGTTATCCAGATTATGGGTGTATTTACTGCTTCTCGTAATAGGGGTAGGTTTAACAGCGGGGTGCACCAAGCAGCGCGCCAACCTGTCTCTGAACAAAGCCAAGAAGCTCCTTAGTGAGGCAGTGAGACACGAGGCACCCCGCCTTGAGCCCCAGAGCTATGAGGATACAAAGAAGCAGATAGAGGAGGCAGAACGCCTTGTTGCAGAGAAGAGGTTCAAGCAGGCACTCGAACGCGCTTCACGGGCAGTGGATAAGGCAAAGGATACCGTGGAAAAGAGCAAATCCAAACTCGCCGCCCAGCGCATAAATGAGGCAAAGGAAGCCCTCGATGTGGCTGAAAAAAACAGCGGCGCCCAGGAGGATCTCGAACGATACAACAAAATAAAAAACCTCTACAAAAAGGCAAGAGAGAAGCTACGTAAAAATAAGTGGGACGAGGTCATCCGCCTCTGTGAACAGGAGATGGGCGAGGTGGATACGTTGCTGGCACCCCTCTTGAACCAGGCAAAGCGAAAACAGGTGAGGGCTCAAAATAAATTCAATGAGATGAAGACAGCGGGTGCCCCGGACTATGCCCCTGAATATGTTGTTCGCATTCAGGATATGCTAAGGACAATTGAGAAGAATATAACCGTTGACCGCGACTATCAGGGTGCCAGAAATCTCGCCGACGAGACCATCCGCACGTGTGAAGAGGGAATTACGGCAACCAAGGGCAAAATGGCTCAGGAACAAATTTCAAAAATTGAGTCGGGACTTTCCGAAGCCGTAAATAAAGGTGCACAGATATACGCAAACGATTTGCTCGAGAGATGTAATGAAACCTTTGATACCATAATTAAACAATATTACGAAAAGAAATATGACAAGGTCCTCGACAGCGCCAAGATCCTCGGTCCAATGGTGGAGAGATTGATTCACACGACTCGCCTGAAGTCTGCAGAGGCAAAAATCCACACCGTTGAAAAAGAGATTGACTCCCTTGTTGAGGGCGGGGCAAGGCAATACCTCCCCGGTCGTGTCGAGAAGGTAGAGGAATATCTCAAACTCGCAAAGGAGAATTTCAATCAGGAGAAATTTGAGGAGGCAGAAGACGAATGTATGATTGCCCTGCGCGAGGGGGAAAAGACCCGCGCTGCCTTCAATGACCTGGCTCTGGATGCTATGCGCAATGCCGCCGAGTCCCTTGATATCTCCCGCAACGTCTTTGATAAGATGTCCGAGATCTTTATTATGAGGACTGTTGAGACATTATCCGACCTCGACAGGAAATTCGAGCAGAACAAGACCATTATGAAGACCGAGCTGGACGGCATATTGAAAAACGCCCGGCTCACTCTTGGGATTGCAAAACTCCGCCAGGAGGAAGGCAAATACAGAAAGGCAATCGAGCTGGCGGGTGAGGTGAAGCGGAGCACCGAATATGTCCTTAATGAGACATATCACGTCGTGGCACATAACGCAATTATGGAGCTGGCTGACCAGATAACCCGCAGGGAGACCGATGGTGCGCGTGAATACGCCCCGATAGAATTAGACCGCACCCGTATCCTTTTAGAACAGGCAAAAAAACTGCTCGCCGGTGGAGAATACAAAAAGGCGGTAAGCAAGGCGTCAGAGACCCGTGCACAGCTCGAATTAACCATCCAGGAGATTGCCCAGAAGGCTGTCGAGAACATAAATGCCGCCCGCAGACAGATTGCAAAAGCCCCTGCGTATAAAACTTCTGAATTCCAGAAGAGCGAGCTCGAGAAGGCACGCATACTCCTCAAGCAGGCAGAAGATGCACTTCAGGCACAGAGGCTCAAACCCGCCGTGGAGACCGCCCTGAAGGCTGCCAGTGTCGCCAGCGAGGCATCCAGAGAGGCGGCGCGCCTCTGGGCACAACAGACCCTTAAAAAAGCCGATGAGGCAATCGCAAGGGCAGAAAACGCAGGTGCAAATGCATACGCCGCCGAACAACTCGATGAGGCAAAACGCTTCTATGCCTCGGCTCAAAATCTCTTCAAAAGCGAAAACTCCCTCGAAGGAAAAGATGTGGCACTGCGCGCTATACGAAAGGCTAATAATGCCTTCTATAAAAACGTCATCACCGCAGAAACGGCAATCAATGAGGCAAAGAGCTACGATGGGTGGAAGTATAAATATAAGACACTTTCGCAGGCTATCGTGGATTCAAAACTCGCACGGGAGTCCATAGAACGCGGTGATTACTTCTCCAGCTCCGCCTATGCAGAAAAGGCTACGCTGGAGGCAAGAAAAGTCGTCCGGGAATCCAAAAAAGAGGCATTCAAAAACCGCGTGGCAAATATCTCCAGCACAATGGATGGCGCTATGCACTCCGGCGTTAATTACTTCCAGGTGAAGGATGCAAAAAAGGTATATCACAAATTGGCTGACCTCGAGGAACAATTCACGCTGAGTAAATATGATTATGTGAGTTTTGAACTCGACAAGCTGGAGGCAGACCTTCATCGCCTCGTTACATCAACACCGGATGCACTCAAGGAGATACTATCCGAACAGCGCAAGCGGCTTGCCCATCAGCGACAAACAGACGCCGTGGACTTCGCCCCCGATTTGATGGAGAGCGCTGAACGATACTTACGTTATGCAAAAATAGATTTCGACAAAAAGCGATTCAGTCAATCATACCGTAATCTGCGCTCCGCCGTCAATGACCTGAATGAGATTGACCGACGCCTGGCGTTGCAAGCCTACTCTCAAGATGCAACCAGGATTCTGGAAGACTTGAGCGATGCAATGGATAAATTCCGTCCCGTCCTTGACCTCGGACCCCAGGTTCTTGAGCGCTTTTCCCAGGGACCCAACGGCAAGGGTCAATTCATCAGCATCGCCTGCAAAATGAAACCGGGTAAGTTCCGCAACATAGTGAGTGAGCTATATCAGAAAGCCAGACTTATCAAGGCACCCGAATCCGTTCAGGCAACACATAAAGACCTTATAGATATGCTCAATGATGCACAGATGAGCGCCATCTACTTTGAGAGGTTGATTATTCTGGACGAGTATAAACCCCAGGCGCGCCGGGAGATCATTAAAAAGGCTTATGCCTTCATACAAAAGGTGAAGGAACGCCGTTCTGACATCCAGAAGGCGCTTTTGCGGCAGGAGGAAAGGTTTCACCTCGCAAAGGGACTAACACTGACGGCACGCTGAATAAACTTAAAGCAAAATGAAATCGGCATCCCACCGATGGCGCGCCTTCGGCATCAGAGCATACAAATATCACAGTGTTCATTTTGGCGAAAATATCATTTTGTTAAGGACTCTAGAGAGTCCCTTAATCGGAGTTTACAATGGGCAACCTGTTAAATATCGAGTTTTTGAAAAATCTCCCTCTCAATCACATACGCCGTGTGGAACTCCTGGTGATTGTTACCGTTATCCTTTTTGTCCTTTACATCTTTTATTCACTGAATCTATTCAAGAAACAGTAAGGTTTCGAGGGGTTTATGGCAGCGGGAGCGGGTAAAGCATTTATGACTCTGGGGGAGCGCATCCGGCTGTGCAAGGAGTATACCACACTATGGTCTGACTTCTTCGGGATGTTTGCAGAGGAGCTGGAGCATAAAAAGGTTCTCCCCAATGATGAGCGGGCATTTGCACAGATAGTTAGCCTTCTTGCCCTGAAGCACTATAAATTCACTGAAATGATGGGCAATAAATTACCCGAACCGGAAGCCATACGGGAGGTCTTGTGTGAGGCAGTGAGCCTGCAGCATCTCAAGGGACTCTCGGAGGCGCAGTTTTCCAAACTCCAGGTGGACTGGCACACTCAATTTATCGCAATGAATAAATGTCTGGGCAAGCTCATTGCCGAACTCCCGCTGGAACAGCGTCCCGATAGGCAGGCACAACGCCCATCAGCCGTTCCCCAGCGCACCACTTCCAACCGCTCCACGGCGGCGCCCCGCCACCAAGAAGGGGGCATAAAAAACCCGTAACAGCCCTTACGCCGAAGGCGCGCCATCGGTGGGGTGACTGTATTCTCCCCTCATCAACCCTTCTTTCCGTAAGTACGTTCGAGGTCTTCCAGGGTGGTTCCCTCGTTTTGTGCAATGTTCCGCTCCTTCAGTTCCGGAGGGAGGTCTTCTTCGGTCTTTTTCTTCTTTGCATAAAGCACAAAGTAGATAAGGATGCCAATTGAGACCGAAAGCCCCAGAAAGACAAAACTTGCTATCCATGCAAATCCGGGCATCGGGGTTCTCCCATAATTTCAAAATGGAGGATTAAGAGCCTATCCCAAAACCCGGAATGAAGGGAATATGCAACCATAATAGCATTCGTGGGATCTTCTTTACTACACAGTTTTAATTCGTCCCTCAATATTTGCTTACCAATGTGCACAGGGTTTTGGGATAGGCTTTAAGTGCGGAGTCCGGTCTAAGAAGCACTTCTATAGAGCCATAGCGCGTCTATCGCCGCAAATTAAAAATCTAATCCGCGGCGGCGGAGAAAAATTGCCAATACAAAATATGCTTGATCCGTAATAAAATCAAAGGTTTACAACTATGTTTTTTGAATATTTTGGCAAAAAACAAGATTTTACTGGTTAGTAATACAATAAACAGCGTCATTTAGCGCCACGACTGCGATGTCGTTTCTTTGGGCGAAATCGAGCGCCTTTTCTTTCTGAAAGAACAACATCTCTCCGGCGGTGATGGCAAGAACCGCCCCTTTGACCGACCTGATTTTTTCCAGTGTCGTCAGCCCGACTGTGGGGATGTCGAATCTGAAATCCTGATGTGTCCGGCTTACCTTTATGACAATTGCGTCTTTGATGCCGAGCTGACCGACCCGCTCAATGACACTATTTGTCCCCTCCATAGCCTCAATGGCAATCACGGCTTTGCGGCGGTCAACCACTATGGATTGCCCAATCTCTGCGTCGGCTATCCACTTGGCAATGGGATACCCGAACGCAATGGCATCTTCCTCTTCGGGAGTGAGGGGGCGCGAGGGTGTGAGTAGTCCCTCCTGGGGTATATATCTTTTGAGATATGGACGCGTCTCGATAATCTCGATTCCCTCTTTTGCCAGTTCTTTTTCTATGGCGTCAAAGATGCTTTTGGGTTTGAAGTCGGGGAGTTTCATCATCAATACCACGCTTCGCAAATCATAATTGAATGGATTGAGGGATAGCTTTTGTTTCACGCGTCCAATCATAGCCACGTGCCGGATACCTTCCTGTTTGCATAGATGAATCATACGACTGAACCTGCCGAGCTTGAGCCAGTAACAGGTGTCGGCATAAGTCTCTATATCCGGCGCGGTGATACCTTCAATGGCGAAGATGGTTACATTATGCCCTTGTGCACGAGCCTCCTGGGCAACGTATACGGGTGGATGACCCTCACCTGCGATTATGCCGATTTTATCGGGAGGCATAACGTCTGTCCTTGCCGATATGATTAATTACAGGGTTGTTGTTATACCAATAGGGCAGAGTATAATGGACAACTGACAACGGACAACTGACAATACGCCAAATGCGGATAAAGTGTTTACTATATTTCTCTCTTCTCAAGAATTCATTTTTCTTCAGGGGCAAGTGCGAAAGAGATGTCGGCTTCCGCCGCCAGTTGTCCATTCACCGTAGCGACACCGTGCACCTTTCCCACGCTACTTCGTATCTTTAAGATGGTAAGTTTCATATCGAGGCGGTCGCCGGGGACAACCGGTCGCCGAAACCGGGCATTATCTATCCCGATGAAATATGCAATCCGCCCCCGGTTTTGGGGTTTTGAAAGTATGTAGACTGCACCGAGTTGCGCCATTGCTTCGATAATCAACACACCCGGCATAATGGGTTTCCCGGGAAAGTGCCCCTGGAAAAATGCCTCATTCGCCGAGATATTCTTGTATCCTATGATGATTTTATCTCCCTCAAATTTCAGAACCCTGTCAACGAGTAAAAATGGATACCTGTGGGGTATAATCTCCCGAATTTGCTCAATGTCAAAGGGCGGGATTAAAATCTCGGTCTCCTTCATAATTTTGTTTCCTTTCCGATAAGTTTTACAAATTCGGCATGAGAGAAGTGCCCGCTTCGCGAGGCGGTGATGTGCGCCAGAAGCGGTGCTCCAAGTAAATAAAGGTCTCCGATAAGGTCCAGCAATTTATGGCGGACAGGTTCATCGGGGGAATGAAGTGTCCCGCATAAAAGCCCCCCGTCTCCGAATACCAGCGCGGATTTTTCGCTCGCTCCGCGCAAGAGACCCTGCGCCTCCATTGCCTCTACGTCTTTCTCGAAACAGAATGTCTGGGCAGACGCTATCTCGGCTTTGAATGACTCGGGCGTTACATCCAGCGAATATGCCTGTGTCCCGACCATAGGGTGCGGGTATGATGCGAAAAAGGTTGCGCGAAAACGCTTCGAGGGAAATGCCGTCAATTCAACCTCGCCCTCCTTGAAACTGAGCGGAGTTTTTATTTCGATAGGGCGACGCGGCGTTCCCTGTTCGGTAAGCCCGGCATCTTCTATCATAGAGACGATGAAGCGGGCACTGCCATCTTCAAAAGGAGGTTCTTTATTATCTATCTCAATTATGAGATTATCAATCCCGAAGGCGTTAAGGCAAGCCATTATGTGTTCGATGAGCTGGACGTGTGCACCGTTAGAATTCGCAACGCAGGAGCACATAATCGGCAATTTCTTGAAATATTCAATGCGTGCAGGAACCTCTGGCGTCCCCGGTAGGTCAATGCGTCTGAAACGGATGCCGCTATCGGGTCTGGCGGGGAGAAAAATCAGATGCGTTTTTTTGCCGGTGTGGAGACCGGCTCCCGTAAATTCAACGTGCTTTCGGATGGTTTTTTGCATCATCTTCTGGGTAATGAGAAAGCCCGACTTTGCTCGCACCACCGCCGGATCAGGTCTTTCGTCTTCAAATCCATCATAGTGCGAAATAACCGCATACGAAAACCTTTTAACGGCTCAATATTAGCACTTTTTTGCTTTCCACGGATGCGTCGCAGCTCAAATTCCTCCGGCGTCTCATCCACGTCCTGATTCAACAAATCTTCGCGCAAGTCGTAAGCCTTAAGGAGTTTCTCAAGAGCCGTTTCATCTTTTTCAAGCCAGAATTTCAGGATGCGGCGAGCGAGGTATTCCTGAAGGCGACGGCGGGGGTTCAGAGGCAGTGGCGACGGGGATTGCGCAAATTCCCTTCGTTCATCGGCAAGCTGGCGTTCTTCAAGGCAGCGGAGTGCGCCCGGTTTGGAAAGGAATACATCCCGTGCCTGAAACACCCGCTCGTCCGGTTTCATCTCTCTATAAAACGGTCTTTCAAAGGGGATGAATGCGGGACGGTCTTTCAACTCCTGTTTTATTTCCTTAATCCGGTATTGTTTTATGAAGCATCCCTCAGGGCGGGGAGTTTCAAGTTTGCGCCAATAAGCCATAATAGGCTGGAGGTATTTTTTCAAAAGGCGCCTGCGTGCCTTTAATTCAAAGTATCGTGGACCGGGAGCAATTGGCTCCTTTTGTGCAAAAACACCCGGAGGCAATACCATTGTTAAGGTAAAAAAGAATGTCCAGAAACGCCCCATTTCACATCAACCAATCGAATTCTTGGTAAGATATTTGCCCCTCCCCTTCTACTGTCAATAAATTTCTCATATAGCGCTCAGAACATATTGTTAAATGATTTTTTGAGTTGACTGTGCCTGTAAAATATCGTTTCTCTTTTTAATCCTTCGTGAGGTTTTAATTTCATTCATAAATCCGGTCTTTTCGATAAGGAGGTGGTGGTATGGCGAAGAGATATAAAAGTTTTATTGGCGGTAAATGGGTCGGGAAGGGTTCACAGGGCAAGATAGTGAATGTCAATCCTGCGAACACCGATGACATTGTCGGGACTTTCCCATCTTCTGGTAGCGAGGAGGTGGATGCGGCGGTCGCTTCGGCTAAAGAGGCACAGAAGAAATGGGCACTGGTGCCTGCGCCCAAACGCGGCGAGATTATAAAGCGCGCTGGCGACCTCCTTTGCGAACGCAAGGAGGAAATTGCGCACCTGATGACACGTGAGATGGGTAAAATCCTCATCGAGACTCGCGGAGACATCCAAGAGGGAATCGACACAGCTTACTATATGGCGGGTGAGGGCAGACGCCTGTTCGGGCAGACGGTTCCCTGCGAACTCCCCAATAAAACCGGTATGTCTATCCGCTTGCCGGTCGGTGTCTGCGGCATAATCACTCCCTGGAACTTCCCGATGGCAATCCCGACGTGGAAGATTTTTCCTGCGCTCTTGTGCGGAAACGGGATTGTATTCAAGCCCGCCAGTGCTACACCCGCGACCGCTGTAAAGTTTTTCGAGGTTCTACTGGATGCCGGCGTCCCGCCAAAACTCATCAACCTGGTGCACGGCACAGGGAAAAATGTCGGACCGCGCCTTTTAGAACATCCAGATGTTGACCTCATCTCATTCACCGGCTCGACCGTAATCGGCAGATACATCGCCACAAAGTGCGGCGAGACGCTGAAGCGTTGCTCACTTGAAATGGGTGGGAAGAATGCCCAGATTGTGATGGAAGATGCCGAACTCGACCTTGCGCTTGAGGGTGCATTATGGGGGGCATTCGGCACAACGGGTCAACGTTGCACGGCGACATCACGTCTCATCCTGCACAAAAAGATTGCACGCAAATTCATAAAGCGCTTCACCGAGATGGCATCGAAAATCCGCATCGGAGATGGCCTGAATGAAAAGACACAGATGGGTCCGCTCATCAATGAGAGCCAGCGTCAGATTGTCTCGGATTATGTGAGAATCGGCGTTGAGGAGGATGGCGCAAAACTCATCCTCGGTGGTAACGCACTCAAGAGAGGAAAATACAGGAAAGGTTTCTTCTTCGAGCCAACCATATTCATCGGTGTCAAACGAGATATGCGCATCGCCCGCGAAGAGATATTCGGTCCGGTTGTCTCTATACTTGAGGTAAGCGATTTCGATGAGGCTATTGAAACCCTTAATGACAGCAGCTACGGGCTTTCTTCTTCTATTTATACGCAGGATGTGAACAGGGCATTCCGCGCTGTCCGCGACCTTGAGGCGGGCATCACTTACATAAATGGTCCGACCATCGGTGCGGAAATCCAGCTCCCCTTCGGCGGCGTAAAAAATACTGGCAATGGACATCGCGAATCGGGTCAGACCGTGCTCGATACATTCACCGAGTGGAAGTCGGTTTATGTGGATTATAGTGGTAAGCTCCAGCGTGCCCAGATTGATACAGAGTAACGATTCAGTTTGTCAGATTCTCCGCCGCAGGTCGAAGACGCACCACGACGGGCGGATTAGTCGGTTTAGGTTTTGCAGGAGTAACTGAAAAATATTTCAGGATAAAAGTTGAAAGGAGGAAATGATATGCGACTGAATGTTAAGGCATTCGGACTGACGTGCGGCATTATCTGGGGTGCTTCGGTATTTCTGGCAACCCTATGGATAATGGCGCGTGGAGGGACGGGAGAGATTTTGTCGAAGCTGGGGCGTTTTTACCTCGGTTACACGGTTTCGCCCGGCGGTGCATTTGTGGGACTTATCTGGGGTTTCGTTGACGCCCTGATAGTTGGGATGATTTTTGCTGCGCTTTACAATGCAATCGCCGGTGGCAAAAAACCCTCCGCCGAGAGCCCCGATCAAGGGTAGAAAATATCCCGTCCCACGGAAAAAGGGACAAATGACCGATAATGACAAAAAAAAGGGCGGCGATTTTCTGCGGTTTCTCGTAACCATTGGGGCAGCCGCCCTTGTGGTTATTATTCTGGGGCTTTATTCCCTACACCGCATTTTTGAAGTTGGACCGTCCCCCTCCCGACTGGATTTCTCCCACGTCATAACGGGGCGACTTCTGTTATCAAAGGCGCCTGTTTCTCCGGATACTGCCCGTGTCTTTTTCACTACTGATGGCAGGCATCTCAGCGCAGAAGTCGTGGAAATCCCTGAAGACCTCACCCTATACCAACGCACCCATAGATTACTCACTCGCCTCCTGAAGGCGCCGGAGAGCAAATACTTCCAGCCTGTATTGCCGGATGATGTGAAGGTACGGGGGCTTTATCTTGTGGATGATGCGGTAACTGTGGATTTCTCTAAAGGACTGACGGAGAATTTCCGCGGCGGCATCATCACCGAGATGCTAATGGTCTATAGTATTGTGGATACGATTGTTCTGAATGTGCAGGAGGTGAACAGGGTTCAGATTCTGATTGGGGGTAAAGTTGTGCCGACACTTGGCGGGGAAGTAGATATATCCAGACCGCTCGGTGCAAACCTGAATCTCGTCCGATGGTAGTATCCTGACCGCTTAATAATGCCGAAGGCGCGCCATCGGGCCGAAGGCGCGCCATCGGTGGGATGTGTCATTTATTTATCCATAGTTATTCAGGTTATGACCGAGGATGTCCGAAAAAAATTAAAAAGACTCTACCCATCATTCTCTTGAGGTCAGGATGGTAGAGATATGGCCAATTGGCTTCGCCATCATTTGCCCTTCGGGCGTCATTAGTAGTCGTTCTTTTGTTCTTTACAAGGGATGAAGCGGGATAGAATCCGTTTTGCCTCCGCAACATTCACGGTTGTATCTTTACACCCATCTGTTTCGAGCTCGATGACCTGAAGAGGCAAGTCCAATTCCCCAACCGCCATTTTCAATTCGGGATAACAGGCGATGCCGACAACAGCGCGCGGCATCTCCTTTTTAATGAGTTTGAGGACGATGCTCCCGCCGCCTACAATATGCACATTGTAGCCGAGGTTTTCGGCAAACTTCTGGATTTCCGCCTTTTGTTCCGCCCTTAAGCAATGGGAGAGGAAGAGGGTACGTTCTTTGAAGGGGATAGAGAAGAAACGCCCTCCCTCTTGCCGGTTTGTCTCCCGGGCAAACATCTTTTGTTTTTCCGGCGATTCTTCCACTCAAATATACCACTTTGCATTGAGTTATTATGGTCAAAGACTTTCCCCTCCATCCCTTTTTTGTCAACTATTTCTGCGACCCACTAAAAGCAAGTTGGGTGAGCGCGCTGCTGAATATGGCGAGCCGTCATAATCGCCGAACGTCGCAGCCACCTCCATACCTGCCTGTGCGAAGAGTTTCCTCAACTCCCCCGCCGTGAAAATCCGCAGACAATAACCGGTCTGCGATTTCTTACCGCGAATATTGAAAATCGTCCTGTTGTAGAGCAGGCGAGCCTTTGGGGCATAGTCCCACATCTCGTGAATGACGAAGTCTTGCCCGCACTGAATTGTCTGGGGAGACGACTTCACCATTGCCACAACGGGACATTTGTTGGGCACCTCGAGGAAAAAGCGTCCACCACGCCGGAGGATGCGCCCCACTTCCCTTAATACCGATAGGTGGGAGTGAGGTGAGCCTGGAGTGAAATAACCGAAGCTGTTGAATAAACATATAACCGCATCAAAGGATTCATCGCTAAAGGGGAGTGTATGCATATCGCCGCACACAAGAGGTGATTTCCGCAGGTGTGTTTTAGGGAGTTTGCGTGCTGCATAACGAAGATAGGGCAAGGACAGATCAAGTCCGAATGCCCGCAGACCTTTTCGCAAAAAGAAGCCCAGGTGTCTGCCGAAGCCACAGGCAACATCGAGAATGCGGCTGCCCTTCTTTATATCCAGTGCACCGATGACAAAATTTACCTCTGATGCAACTTGTTTCTTGTCATAGAGATAAGTAGAATAGAGTTCAAGGTAAGCCTCGCCGAAATATTCTTTACACCACTCGCCCGTCATCTCCGGATGCACCCCTGCCGTGAATTTTACCTTGTGTCCTTGAATGATTGAAAACGCTACTTATGGCACTACAACCATATGAGTTATGATCTTTCATTGATGTATACTCTAACCACAGGTTTTTTTAGGATTTAGAATGTTTTTTCAACCCAACCGCGACACAAGGGACAAATCTGTGGATATAGTATTTTGAGAGAGGTGCTGTGGCGAATTGTGGAGAGGATATCAGGCGGGAGATATCTTTACCTTCTCCTTACCGTAAGCATAACCTTTATTGAAGGCGAGGGTATTCAATTCTTCGGTTCCCTTCGGGACGGAATCCATGATGGCATCCCTCATTGCATCGGGATTTATTAAGCCGGTCACCGCTGTCAAAAAACCGAGCATAACTATATTTAAGACAATCTTGCGACCGAGTTCTTCGGCTATACGCGTCGCGGGAATTCCACAGGCTTGCATATTGGCGTTGTCGGGTAATTTGACGAGGTCCCGCTCGATTATCAATGTACCATCCGGCTTCAGCTCCGAAGCATATCGCTCATAAGCCTCCTGTGACATCACTACAAGAACATCGGGATTGATAACATAAGGGTAGGCGATTTTCGCGTCGGAAATAATGACCTGCGAGCTGCAGGCACCGCCCCGGGCTTCCGGACCGAAACTGCGCGTCAGAGTCGCATACTTGCCGTCGTAAATAGCGGCTGCCCTTCCCACTATGCTTCCCGCAAGAACAACACCCTGCCCGCCGAAACCCGCTATCTTTACCTCACTCTTTGCCATAGTAAAATTTTTCACTCCTTTTACGCAGCTGATGTGCGAATCTTTTCGTAAAGTCCGTTCATCTCATCGAGGAAAGTAGGTCTCTCGGTGTCAATAAATTTGCCGACCACGATTTTTTTCTGAAACCGTAAATCGAGTTCACTCATAGGTGCACCATTTTTTATCTTACTATTTGCTTTATAAAAGCGCATTGTGGTGAGACCATCGCCAAGCCTGTTTCTGCGCCCATACAATGTTGGGCAGGGGCTTATGACCTCGACAAACGTAAAGCCCTTCTTTTTGATTGCCCGGAGCATTGATTTTTTCATCTGCATAACGTGATAGGTTGTCCAGCGTGCGACATAGACCGCACCTGCGGATTCGGCGAGTTTTGGCAGGTTGAAGGGCATCTCAAAATTGCCATAAGGTGAGGTGCTGGCATTGGCGGTCAATGGCGTTGTTGGTCCTACCTGTCCACCGGTCATTGCATAATTGAAATTATTAACACATATCACCGTGACATCCATATTTCTGCGTGCTGCGTGGATGAAGTGATTACCGCCGATGGCAATCAAGTCTCCATCGCCGCTGAAGACAATCACCTTGAGTTTGGGATTTGCGAGTTTCAGACCGGTTGCAAAAGGGATGGCGCGCCCATGTGTTGTGTGAAAGGAATCGAGGTTTATGTAGCCTGCGACGCGCCCCGTGCAGCCGATGCCGGAGACCACGCAAACATTATCGAGAGGGATTTCGCTCTCCATAAGTGCACGGATGAAGCAATTGACGGCTGTCCCGATGCCACATCCGGGGCACCAGATATGCGGAATTCTATCCATCCGCAGTAGTGATTCGATAGGATTTGGTGGATTCATTTTACTGCCTCAACTATGGATTTGTAAATCTCTTCGGGCTTATGAACAGTTCCACCAGCGTGGGGAACTAAAATCACTTTTGTATTTCCCGCACTTGTCCTCTCTACTTCGTAAAAGACCTGCCCTAAATTCATCTCAACCACAACGATAGCCTTCAAGCGTTTTGCTATGTCTCTTATGACCTCTTCGGGGAAGGGCCAGACGACAATCAGGCGCAGGCTTCCCACCTTTATGCCCTCTTTTTTCGCCTGCTCAATTGCCAGCGATACAACTCGCGATGTTATTCCATAAGAGAGGACAACAACCTCGGTATCATCCGCGATGTCTGCCTCCAGCATACGGATGCGTTTTTCATTCCGCCGTATCTTATCTATGAGGCGGGGGATGAGCTCCGCCTGACACTCGGGCGAAATGACAGGATAACCCCTCTCATCGTGCGTGAGACCTGTTACGTGGAAGTGATAACCGTCGCCAGCCTTGACCATATCCGGGACGAGGTCTCTGGTGGGTTTATACAAAATGTATTTATCAGGAGGGAGTTTTGAATATCTGCGTTCTACAATCTCTATCTCTTCGGCGGGTGGAATGACGACCTTTTCAGACATATGCCCGATGCATTCATCCATCATAAACATAACAGGGACACGGAATTGTTCGGCGAGATTGAATGCCTTGATAATGAGGTCGAAGCATTCCTGCGGGCTGTCGGGTGCAAGGGCAATGGTTTCATAGTCCCCGTGCGAGCCCCATCGTGCCTGCATCATATCCGCCTGACCGGGGAGCGTTGGCAGACCTGTGGAGGGACCGCCCCTCTGAACGTCCACAAAAACACAAGGGGTCTCTGTGATGATGGCAAGACCAACGTGTTCCATCATAAGCGATAGCCCCGGCCCAGACGTAACCGTCATAGCTTTTGCCCCAGCCCAGACCGCTCCCTGCAGGGCGATGGAGGATGCCAGTTCATCCTCCATCTGTATAAATGTTCCACCCACATAAGGAAACCGAAGGGCAATGCGCTCAATCACGCCGGTCGAGGGCGTTATGGGATAACCGGCAACAAACCGGCATCCTGCCGCTATTGCGCCCTCACAGGCAGCATAATTCCCCGTGAAAAAATGAGGACCCGTCAGTATAGCTTTTTCATTTTGCTTCATTGATTCTAACTCACCCTTATGGAGTAAATGGCAAAATCGGGACAATACATCCCGCATAGATTACATCCAATGCAGTCATCGAGATTCTTTACCAAAGGTGGGTGATACCCCTTCGAGTTAAATTCATCAGACATAGTAAGAACATTCTTGGGGCAAAACTCAACGCAGAAGCCGCACCCCTTACACCTCTCTTTAATTATGTAAACTTCGCCCCTTGCCTTCCCGCGCTTTTTTGTTTCGACGGCAGTAGTCATTTCTCTATCCACCTCTACGATTATTTAAGCATTTATGTGTGATAGTCGCCCGAAAGGTCGGCGAAACTCTGGCGAATAAGGTCCTCCATCTTTTTCCACAATGTCTTCACATCCTGACTCATAATAAGGAGATTGTGCCTTTTGCCCTGGAGGTCTTTGACGTGGTTCTTCAGGACAGCCTCTTTTTCAAAACCGATTGCCTTGAAGACCTGTATTGCGGCGCTCTGGGTATCCATCATTTCGGCGACGACCTTTTCCACCTTCAGGGAGAGTGCAAGAAAGAATATCTCCTTTGCCAGAAGGATGCCGAGTCCCTGTCTGCGAAATTCTTTACTTGTGACTACGCGAATCTCACCGACATGCTGAGACCAGCCAAATGATTGTCTATGGAGAGTGGCATCGGCGATGACACGCTCACCGATTATGGCAAGAATGGGTATGACGCGTTCGTAATCGAGGGTCTGCGCCCATCTGTGGATAACGGAAGGGTCTGTTACATCCTCTTTGAGAAACATACGGTCCTCTTCGGGGAGACTCCTGAAGAACTCAAGGAGGGCGCTTTCATCCTGCGGTGTCATCAGGCGCAGTGTTACTTCTTGCCCGCTCCGCAAGGCAACCTTTTTCGGATAATTTTTTAACTCTGTTCCCATTTTTTTCCACCCTTAAAGCCGGGAGATTTATTTAGACGCCATTGTATAGGCGAGTATTCCGCCAGTCTTTAACATTTGAACCTCCCGTTCGGCCATATCAGTCTTTACAGGGATGTCTTCATTTCTTGTAAGGTTTTTGACATAAATACGCCCGGAGTCAAGGTCAAGCAAGTTCACATCGAGCCAGTCGCCCTGCTCAATCGAGTCCGTGTTGCACAGGAGGGGCACAATGCCGCAATTTATGAGGTTTTTGCGATGTATACGGGCGAAAGATTTTGCGAACACAGCGGCGATGCCAAGCTCCTTCGGGGCGAGTGCGGCGTGTTCACGGCTCGAGCCTTGCCCGTAGTTCTCCCCGCCGACAATAAAGCCACCGCCTGCTGCCCTCGCGCGTGCCGCAAATGTGTCGTCCTCGTAATAATAAACGAACTTTGCAATCTCCGGGAGATTACTGCGTAGATGCTGCGTTAGCGGCCCGGCGGGGAGTATATCGTCTGTGGATATGCCATCTCCTACCTTCAGTAAGACCTGAAATTTGAGGCGATTGCGAAGAGGCGTTTGAGGCTTCAGCGGGACGATGTTCTTACTACGCACAATCTCGACTTCCGCCCCTTCTGGCTTCAATAACATTCTATCGTCTATGCGGTAGCGGGGTTCAGGGATGGAGACCGGTTCGAGTTCACGCGGGTCGGCGATTTTGCCAGCGAGTGCGCTTGCGGCGCATACCTCGACAGAGCTCAATGCAATACGCCCGAGTTTATTTCCTCCCCTGCCGAACCAATTTCTGTTCACCGAGCGCAGGCTCAAATGTCCCGCGCCCGGCACAAATCCCATCCCGATGCAGGGACCGCATCCCGGCTCCATAATCCGGCATCCGGCATCAATGAGCCTCTTCAGACTGCCATCCTCGATGAGCATCTGCAATACCTGGCGTGACCCCGGGACAACCATCACCTCGCAATCGGGGCTGACCTGCTTACCCTCTAAAAGGCGTGATGCGATGTAGATATCGCGCCAGCCGCCATTTGTGCACGAGCCGATATGCACCTGCTGGAGTTTTGTGCCGGCGACTTCACCAATCGGCTTTACATTATCCGGCATACCCGGCATAGCCACCATTGGCGAGAGTTTCGATAAATCAATCTTGATAACCTGTGCATATTCAGCATCGGGGTCAGGTGCGATTTTGCGCCAGACGTCCTCGCGTTTTTCCTGACGCAGGAATTTTTTCGTAACCTCATCGGAGGGGAATATACTGGTTGTGGCGCCGGTCTCTGCGCCCATATTTGTAATAGTTGCCCGCTGGGGCACTTCTAAATTCAGAACGCCTTCGCCCCCGTATTCGATGATTTTACCAAGACCGCCCTTTACGCTTATGCGTCGGAGGAGTTCCAGGATGACATTCTTTGCATTAACGCCCCAGGGGAATTTGC
>CAZGKP010000018.1:1844-7343 GCA_964526215.1 uncultured Candidatus Sumerlaeota bacterium | reverse complement strand
CCACAGCGACATCCATCCCGCCAACGCCGATGCCAATCATCCCAAGCCCGCCAGCGGTCGGCGTGTGCGAATCAGAGCCGAGGAGAGTAGCGCCCGGTTTGCCGAACCGCTCATAATGAACCTGATGACATACGCCATTCCCGGGTTTAGAGAATATTGCGCCAAACTTCGATGCGGTGGTCTGCAAAAAGAGATGGTCTTCGGACGATTCTCCCTTAAATGCCGCATTTGTATGGTCAACATAAGAGACAACCGTTTTCGCCTTGACCCTATCGAGACCCAGAGATTCAAATTCCAGCCACGCCATAGTGCCGGTGCTATCCTGAGTGAGACACTGGTCAACAATGAGCCCGATTTCTTTGCCGAAATCAACCGAATCACCCCAGCCGAGGTGTTCCTTAAATATCTTTTGCGACATCGTCAGCCCCATCTTCACTCATCTCCTTCTAAACAATATTCTGGTGTTCCTATTTGCCACCGCATAATCCAGCATTTGCCGGAATCAGTTCCTCCAATTGTTTGTCCCAGGTTTCCATAGCTTCCTTAATTTTATCTCTAATAGCTTTGCAGAAAGCCCCTTTCTTAGAATCTATCTCCTGCGCCTTATTTTTGGACCAGCTAAATCTCATTGAGATGCCCGGGCAAATGTTAATAGAGTTGCGGCGGGTAGCGGAGAATTCGTCTTCCAGTTTTTTAATATCCGATTCAGTTATAAGTTTATCGGCTAATAATTTGTAGAAAAAGTCATGAAAAACATGGGAATCGGAGGAGTCATCCCGCTTTATCTGGTGGATGTCATCCCTGTGTTCAAGCCAATGTTGTAAGTATTCTTCCAGTCCAAGTTTTGACCTTGCCCACACAAGGTTTGTAGATATATAAGCAAAATGGAGATTAGGTGAAATAGACCAGCCCTTTTCCTTCAAAGCCAGAAATTTTTCTTTTACAACAGAGGAAAAGAATTTTCTCGCCTGGTTCATAGTATCACCGGGGTTCATTACAAACTCTATCTCCCAATCTTTGTCTTTAATCTTATTAGGTGATAAAGCTATTTTATGAACAGGACCTGTGGGGATCTCTATGCAATATTTCCAGCCCGTATGGTGTCGGACACTGTTGTCCGGAGCAAGTTCCCGCATAATGTCTCTACATCGCCTCTCCAGCAAGGACTCGTTGTCCTTGCAAGCTTTAAAGGAGGGATACGGATTAAGATAGGGGAAGTTATTGTTTATAAATTCCAGGAAATCATCCAGAACGATTTTCTCCGCTCCGTGCACCAATTTATTTTTTAGCAATGATGTCAACCGGCTAATGAGATCCTTCCAGAGAATGACAACCACAGTAGGTTCAATTTGAATTTCATGGTCGGGGGGCAAGTTCGGATTCGCCTGTTCTTCCCATATAGAAGAAGAGTGAGGTTTATTCTCAATCACAAGAATCCACTCAGGCTGGTAGTAAATAAGCCCATCGTATCTCGCACTTCTCTCCGAATGGTGAACTGAACCTTCGGGCTTCCATTTCTCATCTGTCATAATAATAGATATTAACTTGTTGCCCCCGTTCTCATCTATCTGGGATTGCTGGGTTTCTATTTTGATGTCTTCATAGTCAATCGCGGATAGTGGTGGGATACGTAATTTTACCTCTCTCTTAAACTGCTCTTCGCGTATTAAATCTAAAAAGATGACCTGCGCTAGAGGAACGTAACGCAAAATCACAAGAAATGCACGAGTAAGTTGGTCTTCATGCCAACGCTTTTTGTGTTCATAAGGAGCAAAGTAATTCAACCTATCCATATATTTTCCCCCTTTGGATGAATCTACCTTTTGAAGGCAATTTGCGCACCGGTCATATTCGGCAGCGTGGCACAGAGACGTCGGACAGCTTCGGGGTTACAATGAATATACGGGAACCTGGATGGTTTTTGTTGGCTTTTTGTGCTCCCGGATAATTCTATCAATAGTTTTTGCCACTTCAGGTTTTAAGAACTTTTCTCCACATTGCGTGCAGATGCCCATTGGGACATTCTCAAAAATGAACAACTCTCCCTGCCATCTGACTTCACGAGGCATAAGCCTTTCTTCCACTGCACCACCGCAATAGAAGCAATCGCTATACTTATATTTCTTTACCATAGCTGCAGACCTCCACTTATTTATTTCTCGTATACGGGTCTTGCCATTTGGGCATTGTTGGAATATAGACCGTAATAAGAACCAGATGTCCCGCAGGATTCCTGCCGCAAACTATATGAACTGGTGTGCCTTCAGGTGTAAACCCCAAAGTAAGACAGCTTTCCCCGCGCGGGTCATCGAGATACTGTTCTATAATTTCACAATCCGATAAGGCAAATTCCAGTTGGGAGACCGTCAAAGCGTCTGCAATACGCTCATCGTCCGCATGGAGCGAGATTTCATAGGTTTGCCTTTTGATTTCAGCCTGAATAAAATCTAATGTAATGCTCATAGCCATCTATCCACCACTTCTAAACCTACGCTGTTTAGTGTATTAAAGCAAAATCAGAAATGGGTTCTGATGGTTCAAATTCCAGACAGGCCATAGTGCCGGTGCTATCCTGAGTGAGACACTGGTCAACAATGAGCCGATTTCTTTGCCGAAATCAACCGAATCACCCCAGCCGAGGTGTTCCTTAAAAATCTTCTGTGACATCGTCAGCCCCATTTTGCCCATCTCCTATTTTTGTAACACTTTATCTATTTGAAAATAACAGACTCCCTAAATTGTTCAAATGAGTTTCACCGATTGCAGGAATTCGCAGATTAACATATTCGAGGCAATCGCCCTCTGTTCTCGGACAAAAAAAGGGAGATACATATAAATGGGGATATTTCCAGGATAAATGGGTATTACAATTTCAATAAATCGGCGTTCTTTCGGAAAATGTCGGCGGATTTGTGGAGCGCCGTAAGCTGTTCTTTGGATAATCTGATTTCGATGATTTCCTCTACTCCTCCGGCACCTAATTTCACAGGTACTCCAGTGTAAACATCTTTGAGTCCGTATTGCCCATCGAGGTAAGCCGAGACCGGCAAGACTCTGTGTTTGTCTTTGATTATCGCCTCTACCATTTCTGAAGCGGCTGCGCCGGGTGCGTAAAAAGCACTACCGGTCTTGAGATGCCTCACGATTTCACTGCCACCTTTGCGGGTACGTTCAACCAGCTTTTCTATTCGCTCCTGGGGCATCAACTGTGTGATGGGAATGCCGGAAACTGTGGTGTATTCCGGTAGTGGCACCATCGAGTCGCCATGGCTCCCCAACACCATTGCAAACGTGTCTTTGAGGGAGATATTCAATTCCTCTGCAACGAAGAACCTGAAACGCGTAGAATCGAGGATGCCCGCTTGCCCCATCACACGTTCAGGCTTAAAACCGCTTGCCTTGTATGCAAGATAAGTCATCACATCCAGCGGATTCGTAACGACTATTATTATGGTGTCAGGTGCGTATTTAACGATGTTTTCCGTAACCGACTTCACAATCCCTGCATTGACATTTAGCAGGTCCATCCGAGACATCCCGGGTTTACGCGGGACGCCTGCAGTGACCACCACAACATCAGAATCGGCGATGTCGGCATAGTTGTTTGTCCCGTGGATATCCACGTCGAAATTGCGCAGTGGAGATGCCTCCAGGGCATCGAGGGCTTTCCCCTGCGGGACACCCTCCACTATATCCAGCAATATTATGTGGGCAATATCCATTTCTGCCAGGAAAGTGGCAGTTGTTGCACCGACATTTCCACTCCCAATTATACTTACCTTTTTCACTTTTGCACCTCCATTTTTTTACCTTTGGTTTGATCCACTTCAGGCGTTTTATCTTTTAATGATCGCCTCTTTTATCTCTTCAGCGGATTTTTTGAACGTCTCTTTTTGTTCGGGAGTCAATTTGACTTGAATGATTTCCTCTACACCCTCTTTGCCCAGTTTGACAGGCACGCCAATGCAAACATCCTCCAACCCGTATTGACCCGAGAGATAGACCGAGCCGGGGAGTATAGATTTTGTATCGCGAAGGATAGCCTCACTCATTTCTGCAATCACCGAGCCGGGTGCGTAAAAGGAGCTCCCGATTTTCAACCAGGCAACGATTTCATCTCCAGCCCCCTTTGTCCTTTCGGCAAGGGTATCTATCTTCTCCGGGGATAAAAATTGCTCTATCGGGATACCGGCAACCCTGCAATACTGGGGCAGAATTATCATATCCTCCATATGTCTACCAATCACCATAGCAGTTACATCTCTCACCGAGATGCCCAGTTCCCTTGCAATAAAGAGTCTTAAGCGTGTGGAATCGAGGAGGCTCGATGCCCCTATTACCTGTGAGGGTTTGAATCCTGTGATTTTGAGAAAATCGTAAGTCATAAGGTCAACCGGTTCAGTGCAAACGATACAGGTCGGTCTCCTTGAAGGAGAGACATTTGCGTATTTCTCAACTATCTCTGCCGTAATCCTGATAATACCGTTGTTTGTGGCTCTGAGGTCGAGCCTGCTCATCCCCTTTTGCCTGTGTGCACCGGCTGCAATAACGAAAATATCCGAATCCGCCGTCTCGGCATAATCGCTCGTGCCCTTAATCCTGGTATTGTATCTCCTTACAGGTCCTGATTCCATCATATCGAGTGCCTTGCCCTGCGCCCTACCTTCAACAATGTCAACGAGAACCACATCTGACAATTGCCTCTCGGTAACACAGAATGCGATACTCACTCCCAGATTACCTGCGCCAATTATACTAACCTTCATAATTCCCACCTCCCAGGGTCAAACCCCTTGATTGTTATTTCAAGTCAATCATTTCGCATAATTTATCAACGTTTACATAGGTCTCAATCATTTTTGCAGCCTCTTTTATCTTCCGGGTATCTTCCGGCCAGATTTTGAATACCGATTTTGTAATCCTCGATGCGGTTTTAAATGTATCCTCGGAAACTAAAGCGGTTGGCACCTCTGCATGGTGAACCATACGCAAAATGGTATCGGGGGGCACAATCCCACAGGTGAGTATTATGCCAGCGAGGCGAAATCCCGATTTCCCGCAGGGAGACATCCCCGCAAGGGCAGCAAGGATAAGGTCTTCTCGGTCTCCCGGCGTAATCAACAATGTATTATCGCTAAAGAACTCCACGGCAGTGTGAGGCAAGGCGGCACCAACCATAATTTTAGTAATATTGTTTGTTAAATACCTTTTGCCGCACAGGACTTGTGCCCCGATGTCTTTTACTACTTCCTGAAATGTCGGACTCCATAAAACCGGGTCAAACGGTATCACGCCAAGCAGTTCAATGCCCTTTCTCTCCAGACCTAACCGGGCGAATTTCTTTACCTTCTCCAGTTTATCCGTTCTCACCTTGTTTAATATTGCACCCTTTAAGGGAACATCAGATGCATCAAAGAGGTTCTTATTCAAAACCAGCTCATCTATCGGGCGTCCTATTCCACCGATAGTAACGAGGACAACGGGTGCATTCAGCATCTT
>CAZGKP010000018.1:0-1834 GCA_964526215.1 uncultured Candidatus Sumerlaeota bacterium | reverse complement strand
GCATCTTTCCCACATGTGCATTGGACATATCAAAGACCGAGCCGACTCCGGCGTGCCCCGTTCCCTCTATCAGGACAAAATCTTTGTTTGCAGAGAGTCTTTGATACGCCGAAACAACGCGCTCCTCCAGCTTCGTGCGGTTTCCATCGAGCAGGTAATCTTGCACAAAACTATGAGGCACGGCTATCGGGCTCATATCGGGCAGATTGTCTCCGAGGCGATATGCTGTATGCATCAGGACAGCGTCTTTATCTATCTTATTGCCATCAACGATATTATACTGCTGCCCGACTGGCTTCATATATCCGATGGATTTGGCACGGTGGGAGATCGCCTTCATCAAACCCAGTGAGACAACGGTTTTCCCGTCGTTCTGGTGTGTTGCCGCCACATATAAATTGGCACTCATTGGACTACCTCTATAAGGATACTCAGTAGTCTAACGTCCCGATGCCTTTCTCCACAGGCGAATGTTCCATAATGCCTATCCGAAAATCCCCCCACCGATGGCGCACCTTCGGTGGGTTGCTTGTTTCCTCCACTTTTGGGTTTTCGGATAGGCACTTAATAACCAACCACCGGGCTTACTGCGCCCTGATATTTTCGGTTATGGCTGCGCCGAATTCTGAAGTCTTTATGGGTTTTACATCTGTCATCAAGCGGGCGAGGTCATAAGTTACCCTTTTTTGTAAGATAGTCCTGGCGATGGCTTTATTTATCAGTTCTGCCGCCTCATTCCAACCGAGATACTCAAGCATCATTACGCCTGATAGGATGAGCGAGCCCGGATTTACTTTGTCCATATTGGCATATTTGGGTGCTGTGCCGTGAGTTGCCTCGAAGAGTGCGGTGAAATCGCCCTCATTGGCGCCGGGGGCAAGACCCAGCCCACCTATCTGTGCTGCACAGGCGTCCGAGAGGTAATCACCGTTCAGGTTCGGAAGCGCTACCACACCGTATTCGTTTGTGCGGGTGAGCACCTGCTGAAACATACTGTCTGCGATGCGGTCTTTTATGAGAATTTTACCCTCTGGTAGTTTGCCATCATATTCGTCCCAGAGTTGTTTTTCAGTTATGGTAACGTCGCTGAACTCTTCGCGTGCGACCTCGTATCCCCAGTCGCGGAAGGCGCCCTCTGTATATTTCATTATGTTACCCTTGTGGACGAGCGTAACGCTCTTGCGCCTGTGCGAAATCGCGTGCTTTATAGCCTTTCTGACCAGCCGCTTTGTCGCCCTTATGCTTATCGGCTTTATACCGATGCCAGAGTCCTTCGCAATGTTCGTATTGAAATTCTTATTCAGGTGGTCAATGAGGCGGAGTGCCTCATCAGAGCCTTGGGGCCACTCGATTCCGGCATAAACATCCTCGGTATTTTCCCGGTAGATAATTATGTTCATACGTTCGGGATGAACGACCGGGGAAGGCACTCCCTGGAAGTATCTCACCGGTCTGACGCAGGCATAGAGATTAAGTGTCTGTCTGAGTGTGACGTTCAGGCTCCGGTAACCACCGCCAACCGGTGTTGTCAGTGGCCCCTTTATAGCCACGACAAAATGCTCAATCGCCTTGAATGTATCTTTGGGCAGAACCTCACCGTAGACCTTTGCGCCTTTATCTCCGGCGAATATCTCCAGCCATACAATTTTGCGCTTCCCACCATAAGCCTTTGCCACCGCAGCCTCCCAGACGGGCCTGGCTGCACGCATTATGTCGGGACCGATTCCATCCCCCTCGATAAAGGGAATAATGGGATTATGGGGCACCACGAGTCTCTCGCCGGAAATCTTTATCTTTTCACCTTCCGACGGAACAGTGATTTTATCAAATTCTA
>CAZGKP010000017.1:0-26366 GCA_964526215.1 uncultured Candidatus Sumerlaeota bacterium | reverse complement strand
GATGGTGTAGTGAAAAGCCCTGATTGATTTGGTAGCTTTGCAAAGATGCGCCCCCCAATTGTTTCAGAGAGGATGAAAAATGGAAGTTCCTCAAAAACGCACTGTTATTGAACTGGATGTGATTTATGGTCTGAACGACAAACCACCCCTGGCACAGACTCTTGTCGCCGCCTTGCAGCATCTGTTCGCCATCCTTGTGCCCATAATCACCCCGCCTCTCATTATATGCGGGGCTCTCGGTATGGATGTTCAGACAACCAGGTATCTTGTCAGTATGGCTCTTATCGCTTCGGGTATATCAACCTTTATTCAGGTAAGGCGCATAGGTCCTTTCGGGTCGGGATTGCTGAGTATTCAGGGAACCAGTTTCTCCTTTGTGAATCCAATTATCAAAGCAGGGAGGATAGGCGGACTCCCGCTTATCCTCGGCGTCTGTATGGCAGGCTCTGTGATTGAAATGGTCCTCAGCCGTTTTCTGCGGCTGGCAAAAAAACTGATTCCACCACTGGTGAGTGGGATTGTCGTTACGCTGATTGGTATAACGTTGATTAAAGTAGGCATTGAGAATTGTGCGGGCGGTGCCGCTGCCAGGGTAAATGGAACATTCGGTAGTGTTCAGAACCTGGTGATTGCGGCGCTGGTGCTTGGCGTTATCGTCCTTTTGAATCGAAGCAGGAACAACTGGCTGAGAATGAGCGCCATTCTTGTCGGATTGGTTGTCGGATACATTATGGCGTTAGTTATGGGAATGGTGGATTTCGGTGGCTTGAAGGAGACAGAGATTTTTGCTTTGCCCACCCCTTTCAAATATGGAATCAGTTTCAACCCGGGTGTGTTTTTCCCCATCGCCATCATTTATGTCGTTACGACGATTGAATCCATTGGAGATATCACGGCTACATCAGTGGTCAGCGGTGAGCCAATTGAAGGAGACCTCTATTTGAAAAGAGTTTCAGGAGGTGTTCTGGGGGACGGGTTTAACTCCCTTCTGGCAGGCGTTTTGAACTCCTTTCCCAACACGACCTTCAGTCAAAATAATGGAATGATTCAGCTCACGGGAATTGCCAGCCGTTATGTGGGTTATTATATTGCGGGATTTCTTACCCTGTTAGGTCTTTTCCCTATTGTGGCGACCATCTTTTCCCTGATACCCGCGGCGGTGCTCGGCAGTGCCACTCTGATTATGTTTGGAACCATTGCCGGTGCGGGAATCAAGATTATGGCATCCGCACCGATTGACCGCCGGGCAATCCTGATTATGGCGCTCTCCTTCGGCATAGGGCTGGGGGTTGCGTGGCAGCCCGACATCTTCAACCAGGCGCCCGAAATTGCCAAACACCTGTTCAGCTCAGGCATAGCGGCAGGTGGGGTCACCGCTTTTCTGATGAATTTGGTTCTGCCTCCAACTCACCGGGGATGAGAACAAAGGGAAACGGCGGAATTACCCCGACTTTCCGAGCTTATTGGGGGTTAATCTATATCCTTTATAAACTACAGCCTCGCATGTCAGAGGTGTTCTTGGTAAAAGCAGATCGAGTTGAGGGATATATCCCCCTGAACGGTTTGATTTGAGGGAATCTCACAATTCCGCAAGACTTTTTTGAACAATTCAGGACGTCTGCTCCGAAAATTAGTCCGCGAATGTGCCCTAATAAATATTCGCGTTCATTCGCGTAATTAGCGGACTATTTTCATCCTTTTGGGAAAGGCGCCGTGGCGACTCATAATGACTGCCACCCTTCATTGTTCTATTGTGCTGATGCCTTGATCTTCAGGAATGGATGCTGATGCCGAAAATGCTCTCGCAGGCTTCGCCGATTGCCTCTGAATAGGTGGGATGCGCGTGAATAAGTTGCATTACGTCTCGCACAGTTAGATTGTATTGCATCGCTAATGCGAGTTCGTGAATGAGTTCGGGTGCCCCTTCGCCTAAAATGTGTGCACCTAAAATAAGCCCGCTTGCCTTCTCCGCCACAGCTTCAATAAATCCCTCCGTCTCGCCTGAACTGACCGCCTTCCCCGATGCTCGATATGGGAAACGCCCCACACCAGCCTCGATGCCTCTCTCTTTTGCCTCTTCTGTGGATATGCCAACAGTGGCGGCAGGCGGGTCGGTGAAGATGCAGGAGGGCACAACTTCGTAATTTATGTTTGCCTCGTTGCCGGTTGCATCTTCAGCGGCAACTATACCCTGAAATGATGCGAGATGGGCAAGTTGTGCCTTTCCCGTCATATCACCTATGGCGTAAATGCCGGGAATGTTCGTTTGCATTTTGTCATTGATGATAACTTCACCATGCGAACCCAGCGCAACACCGACATCCCCAAGCCCTAACCCCTTTGTATTGATGCTGCGCCCGATGGAGACCAATGCCTTCTCTGCACTAAAAGTCCTGCCATCTTCGAGCGTAACCGTAACGGCGGCAACATTCACACGAATTTCTTTAATCTTGCTATTAAGGACGAGTGAAATCCCGCCCTTCTTCATTATGGACTGAAGGCGCTTTATTATGAACGATGAAAGCGATGTGAGTGCAAGGATTGACGGCAAGGTCTCTAAGATAGTGACCTTCACGCCGAATGTGTTAAAAAGCATCGCAAACTCGCACCCGATAACGCCTCCGCCAACAATGACGACAGATTCGGGGAGCGTATCCCAGATGAGCGCCTCATCGCTCGTTACGACATATTTGCGGTCAATATGAAAGGCGGGAATCATTGCAGGCTCCGAGCCAGTTGCGAGGATGCTCTTATCCGCCTCGATTGCCTCGGAGCCGCCGGGAGTTTCAATAACGATGTGGTTTTGCCTTTCGAGTCGGGCACGTCCACGAATGAGATGGACTTTATTCTTCCTTAAGAGGAACTCAACGCCGCTTACCAGTTGCGCCACCACGCGGTCTTTTCTGGCAACAATAGCCTTCCAGTCAAAAGAGACATTACCGGTGGAAAATCCCCACTCGTCCGCCTCGCGAATGATTTTGTATCTCTTTGCAGCAGTGATAAGGGTCTTTGTAGGGATGCAACCGCGATTGAGGCAGACGCCGCCAACAGCGTCTTTTTCGATGAGGGCGACAGATGCCCCGCGTTGTGCGGCGCGGATTGCCGCCACATATCCACCGGGACCCGCACCGATAACGGCAATATCGTATCTACTTTTCACTTTTTGGGTTTCTTTTTGGCGGGAGAAGTATCGGAGGCGGGCTTCGAGCCACCGGTATTGGCGGGACGGCTCTCTCCGTAACGCTTGCGGAATTTCTCAACACGCCCCGCAGTGTCCACCAGCTTCTGCTTGCCGGTAAAGAATGGATGGCAGGCGGAGCAAATCTCTATATGCTGTTCGGGTTTTGTAGAGCGTGTCTTTATCACGTTCCCGCAGGCGCAGGTGATTGTCGCCTCTACATATTTGGGATGAATTTTAGGTTTCATTATTCTCACCTCAGGAAGGAATTCGATTTTCCCCATTCATAATAAAAACGGAAAGTATTGCTGATACTATTGATTCATCGTGTCAAGGAATTCTTCATTGTTTTCGGTTTTTCTCAGGCGCTCTAAAAGGAATTCCATCGCCTCGACCACGCTGAGCTCATTGAGGACCTTTCGCAGAAGCCAGACGCGGCTCAGTTCCTTTTCTGTCATAAGGAGTTCTTCCTTACGTGTGCCGGAGCGCGCAATGTCAATGGCGGGGAATATTCGGCGGTCAACGAGCTTGCGGACAAGGTTGACCTCCATATTACCTGTCCCTTTGAATTCCTCAAAGATGACGTCATCCATACGACTACCGGTATCAATAAGTGCGGTTGCAATGATTGTGAGGCTGCCGCCCTCCTCGATATTGCGAGCTGCGCCTAAGAAGCGTTTGGGGCGGGGCAGGGCATTGGAGTCTATGCCGCCGGAGAGGATTTTGCCGCTCGGGGGTGCGATGGTATTGTATGCACGTGCGAGCCTTGTGATTGAATCGAGCAGAATGACCACATCGCGCCCGTGTTCGGTGAGGCGTTTAGCCTTCTCGATGACCATCTCGGCGACCTGGACATGGCGGTCGGCAGGCTCGTCAAATGTGGACGATATAACTTCAGCCTTCACAGAACGCTCCATATCCGTAACCTCTTCGGGGCGTTCATCTATCAAAAGGACGATGAGGAATATTCCGGGGTGATAGGTGGTCATGGCGTTGGCGATGTCCTGAAGGATGATGGTTTTCCCCGTGCGGGGAGGTGCCACGATGAGTCCGCGTTGTCCCTTACCTATTGGGGTCAGCAGGTCCATCACGCGCGTGGTCATTTTGTTAGGAATCGTCTCGAGGAGGATGCGCTCTTCGGGGTAGAGCGGTGTCAGGTTATCGAAGAGGATTTTATTGTGGGCGCTCTCGATACCCTCGGCATTTATTGCCTCCACCTTTAAGAGGGCGAAGTAGCGCTCACCCTCCTTCGGTGGGCGGATTTGCCCCGAGACAGTATCACCTTTGCGCAGGTTAAAGCGGCGGATTTGGGACGGCGAGACGTATATGTCATCTGGTCCGGGGAGATAGTTAAATTTCGGGCTGCGCAGGAATCCAAAACCGTCCGGCAGGATTTCAAGAACACCCTCACCGTAAAGGTTCCCCTCCTTTTCAGCATTAACCTGTAGAATTTTGAATATTAAGTCCTGTTTCCTCAGATTTGCATATCCCTCGATTTCGAGTTTTTGTGCAATGTCTGCGAGGCGTGAGATGGTGTAGGATTTGAGGATGCCAATGTCGGCGGGGATAGCATCGCCGCCCCCAAGGTCAATCATAGATGCCTTATGGGTAGACAGGTCTTCTTCCACCTCTGGGTTCGTATTCTGGGTATTTCGGCGGAAGTGAGCAGAGTGGGATTGAGCGTAGTTATTGGGGCGTTTTGAATTATTTCGCCTGGCGTGCCTGTGAGGGGAGTATTTTCGATTATTTCGGGATATATGCCGCTCGGAGGTTGTTCGAGCGGGGGATTGGTGCATCCTGGGTTTTGTGAACTCTTGCACCGGCTCGCCGGGAGGCATCTCTGCCGGTTCGACAGATTTCTTTTCACCAGAACCGCCCTCGGCGTGGAATTCGGGTGCCCCGGTTTCTTTATGTGCCGATGAGAGAGATTCAATTAGTTCGGGTTTGGGATGTATACGTGGAACCAGCCGAGGGGCATTTCGAGTCATCGCGGTGCGTGGGTGGACATTATTACGGGTTTGGGTTTGATTTCCGGCTTTTTCCCCGGACGCAGGTTTTGCTTGAGAAAACTCAAGGTTTTCAAGTTCAGCTTTTTTGTGTTTTTTCTTTCCCTTTTCCGCCGTCTTCGAGCGTGTTTTCCGCGCGCCGGTTTTCGGCTTTTCCGCCGGGGTCTCTGTCGTAGTTTTTTTTCCTGGCATACTTGTTCCCTTCTTTCAGTTTTGTAAATGTTGTGTAAGTGGATCCCCTAATCCGCCAAAACAATAAAGATCAGCCACCGAGAATTCGCCGCGGCGAATGAACGCCGATTTTCGCCGATACATCTGTGTCAATCCTCCTGCGGTTTACCCGCCGGAGGAGGGCGGACAAGTCTGTGTGTATCGGTGGTTTCATATCCTAAATTCTCTGAGCAGATTTTCTACCTGTCTCCTGGTTTCATCAAAGATGCCACTATTGTCTATGATGAAATCGGCGCGTCGAACCTTTTCCCCCTGTGGCATCTGGTCGTCCAGCCGCTCTTTGATTTGCTCCGGGGTGAATCCATACCGCTCTGTAAGCCGACGGTAACGCACTTCTTCTTTCACAACAACCACCGCCACTTTGTCCACATAGGCATCGAGCCCCTTCTCGAAGAGGAGCGGCACACATAATACCACCAATGGCTCATTCTTATATTTCTTCAGCAGGGCGAGTTCTCGTTGCCTCACCAGTGGATGGACAATTGCTTCAAGCCTCTTTAGCGCCTCTGGATTGGAGAAGACATAGGCGGCGAGTTTTTTTCGGTTAAGCTTGCCCTCGCTCGTAAGATGGCTCCTGCCAAACTCCTCAATGATACGGCGGAATCCCTCACTTCCTTTCCGGGTTACCTCGTGTGCAATTTCATCGGCGTCAATGACGGGGACGCCTCGTTCCTTAATAAAATCCGCCACGGTAGATTTTCCGCTACCGAAGGAACCTGTCAATCCCAGACGCATTTACTCTTGCCACTTATTCACGTCATATCATTCGTTAGAGGTTTTTTGAAACTCCAAGAATCTCCCTTGGGGGCTTTCGTAAAAAGTGAAATCGGGGTTGTGTAGTTGTCAACACTCTGCCCAATTGTTGCCGGTCTGCACACTCACCTTCACGGGGACGTTGAGCGGAAGTGCGCCCCCCATCTCCTCGATAGCCAGAGCGGTGAGGCTTTCCACCTCTTTTTCGGGCACCTCGAAAATCAGTTCGTCGTGCACCTGCATAAGGAGCCTGGCATTGAGATTTCCGCGTTTCAAACGCTTATGCACGCCAAGCATCGCCTTTTTAATCATATCTGCGGATGTTCCCTGGATAGGTGTATTAACGGCGATGCGCTCCGCAGCGGCTTTTAAGTTTTTATTAGAGCTGTTCAGATTCGGCACATATCTCTTACGCCCAAGCAGGGTTTTAACGTATCCGTTTGTGCGCGCAAGGTCAATTGTTTCCCCTATCCATCGCTTGACGCCGCTATATGACTCAAAATAGTCATCAATGAATTTTCTCGCCTCTGTTCGTGAGATGCCCAATTGCTGCGCCAGACCATTTGCCGACATTCCGTAAATCACGCCGAAATTGATAGTCTTTGCAGCGTCTCGCATCTCAGGGGTGATGAATTCCTCCAGTCCGCCGAAGATTCTGACCGCCGTCAGGCGATGAATGTCTGCCCCCTCCCGGAACGCCTTTACGAGCATCGCATCACCCGATAGATGTGCCAGTATTCGCAGTTCTATCTGCGAGTAATCGGCGGAAAGAAGTAGCCACCCAACCTCGCCCGGGATAAAACCTGCACGTATTGCGCGCCCCTGGGGTGTTCGCACCGGTATATTCTGCAAGTTCGGTTCGCGGCTCGATAACCTCCCGGTGGCAGCCCTCGATTGAATATACGATGTATGGACACGCCCCGTTTCGGGATTCACCTGACGGGGCAGCACCTCGATATAGGTGCTGAGGAGTTTCTCATAGCTCCTGTATTCCAGGAGTTTTCCGGGGAGCGGATGCTCTTTTACAAGGGATTCAAGAACAGTTACGTCAGTCGAATACTGTGTCTTGCCCCTTTTGATGGGCGTAAGTTTTATCTCTTGAAATAGGATCCGGGACACCTGTTTGGGAGAATTAAGATTAAAGGGATGTCCGGCGCTCTCGTAGCATTCTGCTTCAAGGGTATCGAGGTGTTTTTTTGTCTCTGCGGCAAGGCAATGGAAATAATCTACGTCAATTGCGACACCCGCCATTTCCATCTCTGCCAGGACATCTATCAGCGGCATCTCGAGGGTTTCAAAGAGCTCGTTCAGGTTTGCGTCTTTCAGTTTAGGGGCAAAGTAGTGCACAAGCTGAAGCGTGGCATCGGCATCAAGACACGCATAATTTGCCGCCGCCTCCACAGGCACCTTGTCCATTGTGAAGCTGCGTTTACCTTTGCCGATGAGGTCCGTAATCGGCATCATCTCGATGCCGAGTTCCTGAGGGGCGAGGGTCTTCAGTCCGTGGCTGGCTCTGTCGGGATTCAAAAGATACGAAGCCAGCATCGTATCAAAAAAGATATTATTAAGATGAAGCCCTGCCCGATGCAATACTTTTATGTCATATTTGATATTATGACCACTTTTTTTTACGTCCGCGGATTTAAGAAGGGGAGCGAGTATACGGCGCAAATCTTCGGTAGAGATTTGTTCGCCGCCGGAAGCCTCGGGACTGTGCCCAACGGGGACATAAACTGCCTCACCGGGTTTATGGCTCATTGATACACCCACCAGACGGCACTGCATCGGGTCGGTAGATGTGGTTTCGGTATCAATTGCCACAAGTCCCGCATTGGTTGCCGCTTTTACGAATTCCTCAAGGGCTTGTTTTGAACGAAGCGTCCTGTAATTCACCTCACGCTTTGTATGGCGTTTTTTCAGCGTGGCAAGGAGTCCCTTGAATTCAAGTTCCTCGAAGAGTGTCTCCAGCTCCGGCGTAACCTCCTCTGTGAAATCGAAAGTCTCAAAATCAATCTCAAGCGGGACATCGCGTTTTACGGTAGCGAGGCGTTTTGAAAGGAGCGCCGCCTCTGTCCCCTCTTTTACCTTCTCGCGCAATTTCGGATTGCTGATGTTCTCTGCCTGCTCGATGAGGCTCTCCAGGGTTCCAAATTCCCCGAGCAGTTTTTTTGCCGTAACCGGACCAATTCCACGAATCCCGGGAATATTATCGGTGGCATCCCCCATCAATCCCAGGAGGTCCGTAATCCTTTCGGGTGCCACGCCCATTTTCTTAAGAACGCCTGTCGGGTCGTATTCTTCTATCTGTTTTTTCTGAAAACGCAGGATGTGGGTTTTGCCCGTAACTATCTGGAACAGGTCTTTATCGGCGGTAACGACTCGTGTGTGCCATCCTCTTTGTTCGGCGTGGGCGGCGAGCGTTGCAATTATGTCGTCCGCCTCGTAGGTGTCCTTTACAAGTTGTGTAATATGCAGGGCGTTCAGCATCCTTTTCACATAAGGGAACTGCATCTGGAGGTCGGTTGGCATAATGGGGCGATTTGCCTTATAGTCGGGATAAATCTCCTCGCGAAAGGTTGGGGCTTTAGAATCAAAAGCCACGCAGAGGCGCTCAGGTTTTGCCTCGCGGATTACCCTCAAAAGCATCTGTGCAAAGCCAAAGATTGCGCTTGTGGGCATCCCTGACTTTGTGGAAAGCCCCTTTATGGCAAAGAACCCTTTGTAAAGGATTGAGTGCCCATCAATGATAAAGAGACAATGTGGATTTACTTCCGTCATCGGGTAAAGGTTGTAAAACGCTGTATTTTTTCAAGACTTCTCCGCCTGCGGCGGATGAAAAAGGAAGCACGAAGGACGAAGAACAAAGTATGAAACAAGATTTCCGAATCAGTTTTTCACCAAACCACAGACTACGGACACGTCGGTAAAAGACCACCGATGTTGCAGGCTCTTTTGAGAGTGTGTGAAAAAATACACAAGTATACTTTTTCCGGTGGGATTTCGCAATCACTTGCCCCCACCGTATATACTTATCTGCGGGTTAATGCGGACTGTGGACAGTCCGTACGTAGGTGTTCGAGTTTTTTCTGTTTTATTCGATAATACGTCCTGTCAGGAAGATTAAGAGGGTCGTTTTATCAATATGCCTGAGGTTACGTCCAAATAGTAGTTTCCCGATAAAGGGGATATCGTGAATAATTGGCACGCCCGACTTGTAATCACCACTGCGCTCATTTGTCCAGCCACCGAGGACAATTGTCCCGCCATCCTTTATGTGTGCCTTTGTGGTAAAGTCCTTTGTGAGTCGCGATAGCGTGTACTGGACGTTGCCTGCAGCGGGCAGATCGGCACCAACGGTAGTTGTCGGAGCCGTAACCGCACCACCCGTCAGGGCATCCATATCCTCAACGGTCGCATCTATATCGAGTTCAATATCTCCGAGCTGGGTGACAAAGACCTCGGAGAGGGATATGTCCACGGGGGTATAGGACTGTACCCCCTGTCCACCGATATAGTTACCAGATGCATCAACCTGGGGTATACCCCCCAATATCCTTGTAATCCTGAAGTCTGCACTCTCCCCATTCTCCACGACAATGTGGGGACCATTCACCACGTTGACGACGCCCTCAGCCTCCAAGAGGCGCAGTTGCCAGTTTATGGGGCTCTTACCTCCCGTGATTAGCGAGAATACTGTTGTGCCTTTCAACAGGTGCTGAAAGTAAGGGCTTTCGGCGGGAGGCTCATACTGGCTGCGGATGGCGTTCTGAAGCTCATCAAGGTCGTTTGCAAAACGCATATTCAAGACGCTGTCTGAGAAATCAATCCCCTCGGTGAGATCTGCAATGGCAAATTGTGAGCTGAATTCCTTTGCGCGGCTCTCGATGACCTCAACGAACTTCGTCTCAATTGAGACCTGCTGTTTGCGAACGTCAAGCCGCTTTATCCACTCTTCTACCTGCGCCAGATATGTCGGGTCCTTATACTCGACAAAAATGGCGTTGATTTCCTTTATTTCCTGAACCGGTTTTTCACCCACCTCGGTTACAGCTGGAGTTGGTCCCGGGGTGGGAACTACCGGTACCATACCCACAGGCGGAAGGTAATTGACTTTGAGTCTCACCCGTCCCTCTCCGGGCGTTGAAGATGGTTTAACATCCTCGGCAATGACATCATAATCGTCTATAGTCTCCGAATCGAATTCATCCATTGTAATATCGCGTGACTCACCCGGGGTGCGTACCTTTAATTCAATGCTATCGTCATACTCATCGTTCTGGTCGTTCTCATTGACCCTCGTAAGTCTGATGGTAAGGTCGCGGAATGTGAAATCATTCCCCACACCAAGGCTCCTCGTGACAGTCATCCCACCGGGAACTCCCGCTTCAGCCGGGGCGGTTATCCCGAGGAATGCATTTACACGGGTGGCGATCTCTGACGCCTTGGCATATTTGAGCGGGATAATCTTTGTCTTTGCCTTCTGCTCGAGCTGCGGGAGCGAATGGATGAAATCCGATACCGCCAGGGTATTGTCCGGGTAGTCGGTCAATGTGAGCTGCATAGTCGCAGGGTCCCACCAGAGCCTGCGCCCCTCGGCTTCAGCCTTCGAGACCGTGCTCTTGGCATAAAGCATAACCTTTATAACCTCAACAACCCACTCGCCGAATGCACGCATCTGCTCGGGATTTGCCTTCATTGCCTCCTTGGGGACAAGTACCCACGTCTGAACCTGTAGATTCTCCGAGCGGATTTTCTCAATAAACCCCTTATCCTGAAGTAACACCTCCACCTTTCGGATGTTCTCAGGTGTGTCTTTGATAATAAGGTCGCGGCCGTCCAGGAGGAGTTTGCGTTCCGGTGCATAAGGTGCCCTGGAGTCTGCCTTCAAAATAGCCTCAAGCAGGGACTTGACCTTCGGACCCTCCCCCTCACGCAGGCGATATGTCCTGAATATCAATCCCGGCGGCGCCTGTGTCTTCAGGTCTTTGAGAAATGCCGCAATCTTATCCTGGTTCGTCTTTGAATCAACCGAGATAAGGAGCCCTTCCCGCTCGTCCAATGTGAGTTCTACGCCCTTCATCTTCGGCACCGCATCTTTGCCCCAGAGGATTTTTTGCAGATGCCCGTTGTCCATAACTGCCTTGACCTTAACTGCCTCCTCGGGGGTGAGATTGAAAATCTTCGTGTAGAGGTCGGGGGCGATGGTTACGATATCGGTACCCGGTTTTCGGCTCCATTTCAACCCGATTGGTATAAAGAGCGTATCCAGCACTACGTGGAGCGGTGTATCCACAAACTTGGCATCCACCGTAGCCTCCACACCGCTACTGACGTAAAAATTTATACCACTCACAAGAGAGAGACTGTCGAGGTAACTGATGAGGGGGGTATGGGGAACCGTGGTGGAGACACTGATTAAGGTATTCATTTTGGCGCGCGCATCGGCTTCGCGTTTCTCAAAAGCCTCCTTTTCGGCACGTCCCTTCCTGTATACTTCCAACTCTCTCTTTGTCTCCTCCAGATAGGTGCTGGCTTTAAGATTGTTCGGGTCTACGCGGAGGGCTTCTTTCCACTTTGCCGCAGCGGTTTCAATGTCCTTCTTTTCGTATGCCTTCAGCCCCTGCTCAAACAGGCGCTTTGATTGGTCCACTTTTTGTTGCCTCGCCGCCTCCTGTGTCATACGTCTGGATTCGGCTTCTTTGCGTGCCACCTCTTGTAGACCACGAGAGGCGTCCGTGTTCATTCTATCCAGTGCCAGTGCGTCCTGGAATTTCGCCCTTGCCTCTGAGAACCTGTTCTTTGCTAAGAGTAAGCGTCCCTCGGCTACAAGGGCATTTGCCTTCTCCTTTGTGGTTTTTTGTTTCGCTTGCGCCACCTCATCGAGGAGTTTTTTCGGTTCGGGGTCTTTAGGATTGAGGCGAAGGGCTTCCTGAAATTTGAGTGCAGCGGCGTCATAATTGCCGGTGTCGAGAAGTTTTTTGCCTTCAGCGATGCGGCGTGCGGCTTTCTCTCTTTTCGCCTTTGCGTCCCTTTCGGCAGCGATGCGACGTTCTCCTGTGGCTTTTCGGGCATTCTTTTTCTCGGTTGCCTCTTTTTTGAGTTTGCTTGCCTCTGCGTAGAGTGGTTGAATTTTCAGGGCGGCTTCTGCCTTCTCTATTGCCTTGTCAAACTTTCCTTTCTTCAGGAGTTTTTTGCCCTCTTTGGTTAAAGCCTCTGCCTTGCGGAGTTTCTCTTTCTGGAGTTTGCGGATTTGCTCGGCTTCCCCTTTAGCCTCCAATTCCTTTTTCTTTTTCAGTTCGGTTTTCCTTTTACGTTCTTCCTCGGCTTTTGCCCGTGCCCTGACGGTTTCTTTTTCTTTTCGTTCTTTTACCAGTTCTGCCTGACGTTTAGCCTCGGCGGCTTTCTTAGCCTCCAATTCCTTTTTCTTTTTCGGTTCTGCTTTACGTTTACGTTCATCCTCTGCTTTTGCGCGTGCCTTGGCGGTTTCTTTTTCTTTTCGTTCTTTTACCAGTTCTGCCTGACGTTTAGCCTCGGCGGCTTTCTTAGCCTCCAATTCCTTTTTCTTTTTCAGTTCTGCTTTACGTTTACGTTCATCCTCTGCTTTTGCGCGTGCCAGAGTATCTGCCTTTTCCTCCTGTGCCTTTTTCAGGAATTTTCGGGCTTTTTTGTTCTCTCTATCAATGCTCAAGGCTTCATTGAACTTATTTATAGCTGCATCGTATTGTTTCTTTTTCAGGTATTTTTTCCCATCGGAGAGGAGGGTTTTAATTTTAGCCTCTCTAACGGCGGCTTCTTGCTTTTTCTTCTCCTTTTCGGGTTTTGTTTCGGGCTTGGGTATGGGTTTTGGCTTGCGGGTTTTCTCATCTATCTTTTCCCGGATGTTGCGGAGGTATTTTTTTGTTTTCTTATACTCTCCAGCTATGAGCCAGATTTCTTCAAATTCCTTTTTCGCGGCATTGTATTGCTCTTGTTTATAGAGAGAGATGGCGGCATTGTATTTGGACTTGAGAAAGGGGGAGCGTTTTTCTCCCTTTGGGGCGGCGAGCAAGAGCTCCTTCTGGCGGACACGCAACCGCTTGCACTCCTCTATCTTCGCCTTTATGGCGGCATTTTGCTTATCAAGCCGCAAGGCTCTGTCATAAAATACCTGGGCAAAGGTGAACTCCGCCATCTCGTAATATTTCTTTGCCTTCGCCAGGTAACTCTCTATCTCGGCGGTGTGGACCTTTTCATAGGTAGAGGGCGACTTTTTGCTCTGGGCTACAACCTTTGAGTTTCGGGCGCCAATTGCCCACACGGGAATGAGCAAGAGTATTAAAATCAGGGCGCATGAGAATACCTTATGTCTGTTTATCTCCACTTTTTCTCTCCTTTTTAGGTGAAGGTAGACTAAACCATACAATTATTGAAACTTAACAGTGCGCAAACTCCTGTCAAGTAAAATACGCCTGTTATTATTGTGGTATAATGAGCAACCTCAAATAGTGAAATCATCGTGCTATTCCTCGGGGAAGAGTCCGTGATGGACGGGGGCGAGGCGGGGTTGGAGTGGGAGTCGCCTGCGATGCCTCGATTTTCTTAAGGAGCTCTCGGGAACTTAAGTGAGATGGCCAGGTGAGCAGGATGCCTTTGAGTATCTTTCTCGCCTCGTTTATCTTCCTCTCCTTATATAGCTTTTCTGCACGGGCATATTTCCTATCAGCCTCTTTCTCGAGCTCTGTGCGGTTTCGCACATACTTATAATCAAAGATATTGAAGTCCCTTATTGCCCTTAAGGTCTCATCTTTTTCAAGGTCGGTATTCGCCTTCATATAAGAGATTGCTTTTTTATATCCATCATTGGGAAGGAGCCCTGCCATTGCGCCGCTGGTGGGGACAATGAATTCAGGTTCCGAACGGGTCTGTTCATAACCGTAAGTCCCACTCATCAGTATCAAAAGTGCGAGAAAAACCACAAAGGCGCTCCGGTCGGCATTTGCCTGTATCTTCCGCCCCAGGACGCTGATTTTTTCCCTTTATGCCATAGATTCTTACACAACAACGAGGATTTATCTCTCACTTTTTATCTCTTGAAAAATAGCCCACCGTGTCGAAAACACTCAGAACATCGCAATCATACGCGTAGTCATAATCATACGCGTAATCATAATATTTTCATTATTTCGGGAGAAGCGAAAGATTCAGGATAACAGTCTGAGAATTTCAAATATCTCTGGGTGGCTTTATCTTCTCAAATCTTCAGCCTGAATGGTTCTTCTCCCTTCAAATGTTGGTTGTACCACTGCCTGCTCAATACGGGAACGTCTCCCCTTGAATTTCATATTGATTGTAAACTTTGAGACCTTTTTCTTAAAGAGGTCATGAAACTCTGGACGGATGTCCTTTAACTTGGCGCCTTCTGTCTCCAATTTATCCTTTAGGTCAGAATTGAGGTTTGCAGTGAAGTTTACGGCTGACCCCATATCTTCTGTATATCCCTCAATCTGAACGCGCCCATCGGGGAATATTTTAAGTGAGGAGACCAGAACATCCGCAGGCTTACTCGTCAGGATATTATGCCAGATGCGCAAGGGATAATCCCGCTGTGCCGTAAGTCCCTTTGCCAGCAGGTCAAATTTCTTTTTCAAATCACCCTGTTCGGTGGTGGCGGCTTTTACGCGGTTAATCATAGGGCGATAACGGTCAATCTGGTCCTGGTATCTCTCGGTCTGCTCCCGATATACAGAAATGTAACGGTTCCCTGACATAGCCCCGATTATGATTGTCCCGGCGGCCATTGCAGCAAGGATAAGAACGAACGCCCTCTTACGTTTGAAACGAATGGCAACTTTCCTGTCAGGTGGGAGAAAATCTATCAGGAGATGGGCAATCCCCAGCCCCGTAACTCCCAGTCCTATGGAGATTGGATATAAACCGAGCACTTTATCTACTTTCTGGAGTTCCTTGAAATTTTCCCCACTGGGTGACTCTAATGTACGAACCGGTACCCCCAACTTGTCCTCAATATATGGGGCGATGTTGGGTATCTGGGATTGCCCGCCCGAGAGTATAATCTCATCCACCGCCATACCCTCGGGCTGGGAGATATAAAAATCGAGTGAACGGCGAAGCTCGGCAATTATCTTATCTACCACAGCCGTTGCGGCTTCAGATGCCGTTTTATCTATATCCCGACCTCCAGCCCTTTCTTCCCACCGATGGTGCGCCTTCGGTGCGCCTTCGGCATAATCCATCGTCAAAATAACGGTCTTTTCCTCCTTAACCCTGTCTGCCCGGGCATAATCCCCCACATCGCCGCACTTTTCTAAAATGGCATTTGTAATTGCGTTTCCGCCTAATGGGACACTCCGTGTAAATCCGAGAGCGGGAGCCTTCCCCACAGAGCCTATAGATAGGTCTGTTACACTGGCGCCGATATTTACATAAGCCCGCACCATCTCAGGGACAGCGAACTCTTCAGCACCTTCAAGCGCCGCGGCGCTCGTGGCAGAAGGTTCGCCTCCTTCCTCCGGTGTCGGCTTTGCCTTTTTTCTCAATCTCAATTTCGGTGTCTTGAGCTTCAGGGGGAATTTCTGTTTCTTCTCCTCGATTTTATGAAGCAATTTATCGGTCGGTAGTGCGTCTAAGGAGTAAAAATTGTAAAGGGCTAAAGAACTGACACTGATACCAATCGGTTTAAGCCCAGTCCGATTAATAATGTCCATAAAATCGAACAGGACGTCCTTTTTGAGCGCAACCAGAAAGACGTCGACCTCCGGCACCTCTTCCACCTCGAAGACTTGATATTCAAGCATCGTCTTTTCGATGGGATAGGGTATCTGTTGACGAGCCTCGTATTGAATAATACGGGCAAGGCGTTCCTCTGAGGTTTTGGGGAGTCTGAAACGGCGGACAAATACCGTTTGTCCAGGGACACAAAATACCGCTTCTTTAGTGGTAATTTTGTTTGCCTTGAGAACCTCACGGAGGGCACGGAGGGCGGCGGCGCGTTGCTCTGACATCGGTGCATCAACCGGGACGTCAATACCGGCACTGGCTAACTTCAATACATGAATGCCGTCTGAGGCAAGCGCCAACTCTGCAACCTTCACCGAGGTCGCCCCTAGGTCTACTCCTATGCACCTGCTCAGAAAGCGCATCTAATCTACTACCCCCACTTCATCCCGTAGTATCATTAGCTTCGCACCACGCCAGGATGATTCAACTTCTCGATTAAGGACACATACCAAATTCAAAAACATACAATCTTCTTATTCACCAAGCAACCAAAAGTCAATTTATTTTTTCACACTGGATGTTTTTTTCTAATCTCCTCATAATCCCATCAGCCCTCATCAGGGAAAAATAGTTCAAAAAACGGTGTGTCCCTTTCAGTAAAAAGGAGTTTACCCATCTCCAGAATAAGATATAAAACTTTAGACCCTAAACTTACAAATCAAAGTCGGGTGGCAAAGTAAGGCTTTACTTGGTAAGTGAATCAATAAAGACTATGTGTTCTATTGTCCCGGTCTAAAGTCTCCGAAACTGGCAGTCTTATCGTTGGATTCAGGTAGTTTAATTTATTTCTTGCAAAAGCGCACATATTCTATTTTACGTAATTTCATTACATTTCCCCCAAATGGCTGTCAAATACAAAATTGCTTCAGCCTTTTTGGGGACAGTTAGATAAGAGAGTGACGCAACTTTTTATCATTGTAGCGTAATCAGAATTCGTCATCCTACTCGTAATCGTCATCCTACTCGTAATCGTCATCCCGCTATGCTCGACTTTTCGATTACGGTTATGATTTCGATTACGATTAAGCGCACCGGCAGATACTAAAATCTACGCAAATCGCATAGATGTTATGACGGAATAATGTAAAGCACTACAACCTGTAATTAAATCTACCTTTTATTATGCGCAACCCAAAAATAAATAGACCTATTCTCTACACGGTCCTTTTGTGTTTCCTGTTGCCAGCACATCTCGTCTTTCCTTTCACAGAGAACGGGGCTGAAGAAACATCCCGTACGGTTTCCCTTGTCGGGAACGCCATCACGGATGCCATTCTTGGGCGCCCTGCATCACTATGGAAACGTTACCGGCGGGAAGAACTGAAAGCGAGGCATTCACCTCGCCAGACCTCGCCAGACCTCGCCCCTAATCTCCTCGCTTTATATGCAAGCGGCATTGACGACCGCGATTTGTTCATCGGCTGGCAGAGAAAACTCCGCCACCGCCGCACCGACCCGTTTCTTAAAAGCAGCACCCTGAATTACATCTCAAGAGATGAACTCCTCTGTGCCAGGCGCCTCTTGAGGCATAATCGCTATAATCACTTTACGGGTGCATTGAATCACACCTCGGCGGCAGTCAGCAGCCTCTTGCAGGGACAAACACAACCACTCTTTCAGCTCCCCATTGATTTTGCCTATGCGTTGCACAGCCTCAAAGAGGCATCTCCCCGCCAGCGCAAAAGCCTCTTCCTCCTCAAACGATTCGGGGGAAAATATCCCGACCCCGTCCGGCAAAAAAAACTAAAACCCCTGATTGAAAAACTCGGGAAAAGAAGACGAAAACAAATCTTTGAAAATGACTATCGCCTCGGCAAAATTTCCAGAAAAAATAAAAACCTCCACCGTGCCCTGTTTCACTTCAGAAATGCACTATCCACAAACCCGCATTCAAAAAAGGTTAAAAAACAAATCCGGCAAATTGAAAGCGAACTGATGCGCCAGAAGCGTAATCGCCGCGCCACAATGGCTGTCCTCGATGGCGAGAACTTCTTCTTTTCCTTAGATGAGAAGCGCGCATACAAAGGCATCGTTACCGCCCTCGCAGCCGGCGAGCCTGATACCCTGCTCGAACACATCTCTTTGTTTGAGAAAGATTACGCCCGATCAAATTACATAGATGACGCCGAATATGCCGCAACAACCATTCCTGACCCTCAAAAAAATTGGTGTGATGTTTTATATCTCTTGCGCAACCTCGAAAAAAAATACCCCGATACAAACTCTGCACGTTATGCCGCCGCCGCACTCTGCGACCCAAATTTCAATCCTTCACTCGACATAAAGAACGCAAAGCACATCCTCTCTGCAGACCTCCGCAAGTATATCCTCCTGGGGAAACGAAAACCCGAGGAGCAACTATACATCGCATCCAGCGGCGTTGTGCAATCGTCCACCTACGCGCCGGAAAACCTTGGCATACTCTACGTCATAGACATTGCGGTGCGGGGCGTCAAAAGCATCTTCAGCCATCCAATTCCCCCGGATGCCCTCATCGAGGCAGCCAGCCGCTATGAGCGCATATATCCCGACGACCCCGATAGCACCCATATGTGTGAATTGCTGGCTCGTCTCTATGCCAGAAAGCACCTTTATGCGCGTGCACTCATTTACGCACACCGCGCTGGAACATTTCACCCCAGATACCTCCGAAAATTATCAAATCGCCACGCACGCAAACTCTATATCCTCATAAACCGCCTCACCAATCCGCAGCAAAAAATCCGCAACCTCGAACGCCTCATCGCACAATTCCCCGATGCACCCATTATCAAAAAGGCACGAAGAGACCTTGGTAAACTCAGTCTCGAGTCCATATATGAATTTAGCATATCAAAAAAAGAACTCGAGGTGTATCCCGACCTGTGGCGCAAGACGGCTCTATCACTCGCCCCCGCATTCTTTGACGGCAAAAAACGTAACGGCGAACTCACCGATGACGGCATCAAAGTCTTAAAAAATGGTCCAGTATTGTATCACCTCAAAGGCATAAAGGTTGCATACGAAATTGACATAACGCCTGCCCAGCGCAAAATGATTCGCACGCGCCTCGATGCCCTACGCACCGGCTCGACTTATCTTGAGGCAGTCCACAAAAAGACAGAACGCCCCTTCCCGCTTGAGATTTCCGGCGGCATCGGCACACGAGGCTTCGAGGCATACCCGGCATTTCACCCCATTGAGTATCGTTCCGGCGACCTCGAACTCTTTCGCTAAAAAAGATTGACTTTTCTTAAATAAGGCTCTCGCTTATATACAAATATCTAATATTGAATCCGGTAAAAAAATAAAATCGGAAAGGAGAATATTATGACGCGACAGACTTATCTTCGCACATTTATTTCAGCTGTTTTTACCGTCCTACTCACATCTGCGGTGTTCGCCGCACCATTCAATAATCCCGAACTCATCCCGCCCCAACCGCTGATTGCAGTCTCAATGACCAATATCCCCGTAACTTATCAGGCGGTGAAATCCACACCCCTATATAACAATCTGGCGAACTTCTTCAAAGACCTGAAGCCGGAAGATAAAGGGGGTTACCGGGAATTCCTCGCCGACCTGGAAAATCTCAAGAAGAAAATCGGGCTTCCGCTTAATGCCGACATCTTTTTATCACAGCAATTTCAGGGGGTGGATGGCGTCCTCTTCGCCCCGAAGTCCGGTTCTGAACCCAGGGGATACCTTATTATGTATCTGGGCAAACAATCAAAATTCCCCGCATTAGTTGAGGCTATTGAGAGAGAGGTGAAAAAGAAATCGGTGGCAACTACTCCCACCCTCTCAGTGCCAGAGATTGTCATCGGGGAAGTGGTCTATAGAAACATCAAAATCAAGGTCTCCAAGGAAAAAGGGAAAAAGTTTGCCTATTTTCTAAGTGGCGACAAATTTGTGCTGGGCACCGACGAGGCAACTCTCAAAGCCTTGATTGACCGTATGACCGGCACGGGTGGTGCTGACATAAGAACCGATAAGCGTTTTCGCTCCGCCGCGGTGGGTCTCAAAATCATCTCTCCCGACCTCTTTGTCTACCTTGATTACCGGGGACTGATTGAGATGGCAGCAAACCAGGACCCGAATGTCCGCAAGTCCATCCCCACGATTCGCAACCTCCTTGGAGACCTGCGTTTATGTCTTGCCGTAAAGGTCAGCCCCAGAGAGGTAATTATGGAGAAATTTGTGCCCGCGGATGCAATATCTCCCACCAGTCTATTCTCGAAACTTTATCAGCCTTCTGCCCCGGTAGAATTAAAGTCACTCTCCAGTGTGCCGGAAGATGCCCTGCTCGCCTTTGCGGCGGGGAGTTTTGATGGCACAGCACTTTATGACGCAATTTATAATTTTATCGTAAAGATGGCGGAGCTGGAGAATAAAGATTCTTCAAAAAAACCCGAAGAAGAGATTGCAAAAGCACTTTCTGCGGCGGAAGAAAAGATCGGCTTCAGTATACGCAACGACCTCCTCGCTTCAATCGGACCTGAAGCCCTCTTTTCACTCAACTCCTTCAAGATGCAACCACTTATGCCCTTCATCCCCACAATTGGTCTCCAGTTAGTCCTTCAGGCAAAAGATGAAGCGAAATTACAAACCGTAATGACAAAACTTGAGAACGCCCTTACTGCGCAGATAAATCCGAGTATGGGCGTGCAAAAGAGCGACACCCCGCAGATTAAGTTTTCGACAATCGAATATGAAGGCGCAACCCTCCACTCGCTCACAATCCCGCAGGCACCCATCTTCTCCCCCTGTTACACAATCCATAAAGGCTACTTCTTTTTCGGACTGGATACCGACACTGTAAAACGGGCGCTGGATAACCTCAAAGGCACGAGGTTATCGCTGGTAAAGAATCCCGCTTATGCGAAGTTGCGCAAGCGCTTCCCCAAAAGGTGCAACACAATCCAATTCATCAATACCGGCAGTATAGTTACTCTTATCAAAACAGTGCCACTTGCTATGAATCCAAAACTGATGGAAGACCCCGACGTGCCATTTGGTATGCATCTTTTAGATTGTTTCTCCGCGCTAAAGGCACTCGGTGCATATTCCATCGGAGGCAAAGACGGCATTTATGCAAAGGCAATACTTCTAATGGAATAACACCCTCGCGCCCCGAAAAAATACGGCAGCGAGGCCGTATTAAAGGCAATTACTCCAGATTGTTTTATCGAACATTTTGGGGCGTTTGACTCCCAATACTCTATACGTGGAGGATAAAAATAGGATGAAGATCGCCAACCTTGAAAAGGTTTCACTTAGGGAGATATGGAAAAATGAAGCAAATGACTTCACCCGTTGGCTTGAGGAAAACATAGAGATTCTTAATGACTCCTTGGATTTGTCACTCTCTGTCATTGAGCGTGAAAAAAGCGCTGGTACTTTTGCTGTTGATCTTTTAGCTGAAGATAATGATAGGAACAAAGTAATCATAGAATGCCAGCTGGAGAAGACCGATCATGACCACCTTGGTAAAGTCCTTACCTACCTTACAAACCTTGAGGCAAAGACAGCTATTTGGATTTGTAGTAACCCTCGTCCAGAGCATGTCAAAGCCATCACATGGCTAAACGAAGTTACACCTGCAGATGTGTCATTCTACCTTGTGAGAGTTGAGGGTGTTCGTATTGGGGAATCTCCGCCGGCTCCACTGTTTTCTGTGATTTGTGCTCCCAGCGAGGAGGCAAAAGAGGTTGGTCAGGAAAAGAAGGAATTCGCCGAGAGGTATAAAAAACGATTGGAATTTTGGACGCATCTTTTTGCAAAGTGTAAACAGAGAACTAAACTACATGCAAACATATCGCCGAGTAAAGATAACTGGCTTGGAACAGGGGCAGGAAAATCAGGATTAGCATATAACTATGTAATAACTATGAGTCGGGTAGCAGTAGAACTCTATATTGATAAGGGGAAGGATGCGGAAGAAATTAACAAACAAATATTCGATGCCCTTTATGCCAAGAAAGATGAAATTGAATCTCAGTTCGGTGGAAGTTTAAACTGGGATCGTGTTGAAGGTAGGCGTTTATGTCGTATCAGGTGGACATGTAATGAAGCAGGACTCAAAAATAAAGATAAGTGGGACTATCTTCAAGATAAGATGATTGATGCTATGATAAGGTTAGAGAAAGCCCTCAAGAACCACATTGGAAGATTGAGTAGTTGAAATTTGTTTGAAGTTCATAGAAACTTCGGCTAATACTGTATTTGTGGGAAGCTGCGCTTTCCCAAATTTGCCCTTGGTGAATCCCACAAACACTGATACCGTTAGGCGTAGTGATTCAGCTTTATTCGAGAGAAGAACTCCGGAGATATGTTTATGCGGGGGTAAAGTATGGTTTCTACGGAGGTAATCATAAATATGAAAAGTAAAACAGGAATCGAGAAAGGACTTACAACAGCAATTGAGTATCTAAAATCAATAGGATGCAGTGAGATTATTCTTTTTGGCTCCTTAGCTGATGGGGTTGCTGATGAGGCGTCGGATATTGACCTCGCCGTATCGGGTATCTCGCCCAGAACATATTTTAAAACTGTGGCGATTATCTCATCGGTAGCGGGACAAAAAGTAGACTTAATTATGATGGATTATATGCCCGAGGCTTTTGCAGAAAAGATACGAAAAGAAGGGAAACGGCTTTATGCAACATAAAAAAGTGATAGAAGAAATTGAGTTTGAAGTTAAAAGAATCGAAAAACTTTTTGAAGACTATGAACCTTTGTTGGAGAAAGTAAGGGACCAAGAGCCAAATTTCATTGAATTAGGGTCATTAGCAATGTTGTTGCACCATTCTATAATGGTTTGGAAACTATATTTAGCCGTATTGCCAGGAAAATGGATGAGAATATGCCTAAGGGAGAGGGGTGGCATAAAGAATTGCTTGAGCAGATGGCAAAGCAAACTAAAGAACGAGAATATATGGTGTTGAGTAATACTACCTGTGAGGATCTGAAAGAGTATCTTGGATTCAGGCACTTTTCGAGGCATGCATATGCATTTGATTTAGATTGGAAACTGATGAAAGATTTGGTGCTAAGGGTCGATAAAATTAAGGAGATAGTCTTAAGGGAAATAAACTCATTTGCCAAAAAGTGCAGATAAAAATTTCGCCTAACACAGGCTCCCCGGTGCTTTTAGAAGCGCTTGATGCAAGTAAGCTCCTTGCCAGTGTGACGTGGGGCACTGTCACCGCCGCCTCCGGCAATCCGTGGAGATATGAGGTAAAATGTAAGTAAAATCCAGATACACCATCAGGAGGGAATTATGGAATCTGCTGCAAGCACAGCCGCCGCTTCGTTTAGTATAATTGATTGGGCGGTGGTTATCGGGTATCTGTTGACAATGGTCGGCATCGGTATATGGATGAGTCGTGGACAGAAATCTACCCGCGACTATTTTCTGGGTAGCCGAAATATCCCCTGGTGGGCGGTGGGTATGGCTATCATCGCCACAGAGACAAGCGCCCTCACCTTCATCGGCGTGCCGGCGCTGGCATTCGGGGCGATGTCCAGAAATGCCGCCGGAGAACTCGTGGTTGGCAAAGGGGCAATTGATTTCCTCCAGATTATCATCGGTTATGTGATTGCGCGTTTCATCGTGGCGATTGTGATGGTGCCGCATTACTTCAAGGGCGATGTTTACAGCCCGTATCAGATACTGATGAAGAGTTTCGGGCGTGCGCCACGCTATCTGGCGAGTGTGCTTTTTCTGGTACAGGGAGCGCTGGGGGCGGGCGTCCGCATATACGTAACCGCAATACCCGTTATGGTGGTATTTCAGGTTTTTTATCCCGGATGGGGGATATTACATTCAATTGCCCTGTTTACGATTATTTCCATCATATATACATATATCGGTGGCATCAAGGCGGTGGTGTGGACGGATGTGCTTCAGTTTTGCATCTTTGTATTAGGCGGGGCGTATGCACTTTATTACATCCCGAAGCTCTTGCCGGGCGGCTGGCATCAGGTTATGCAGATAAGCAAAGAGACGGGGCGGCTGACGTGGGTGCGCTCCGGGCTTGTATCAGTGGGCAGTTTTCACGAAGTCGGTGGGCACGGTTTCTGGGACTTTCTATGGGCGAACATAAAGGAGATTTTCGGTGGCAGATTCAATATCTGGATGGGCGTCATCGGCGCAACTATTGGCGTTATGTGCTCGCACGGCGTAGACCAGCTCAATGTCCAGCGCGTCCTTACCTGCAAGAATGCAAGAGAGGGAGGGAAGGCACTTATACTCTCGGCATTCCTCATCTTCCCGCTATTTTTGATGTTTCTGATGGTGGGGGTTGCGCTCTACGCATTTTACAGCACCAATGGGTTCGACTTCGGAATCAATCCCTGGAATCCACTCGACCCCATAATGAAGCCACACGCCGATTATGTCTTCCCGATATTCATCATAACACGGGTTCCTGTATTCTTAAAGGGGTTACTGATAGCCGGTATACTTGCTGCAGCGATGAGCTCGATAAGCGGTGCACTGTCCGCGCTCGGCTCGGTTGGCGTTATGGATTTGTATAAAGAGATTGATACAGCGGCAATTAAAAAGAAAGCCCCGAAGGTCAGTATAGACCCCTCGACGAATATCACCATAATCGTTGTGTTGAATATTATTGTTTTTGCTCTTGCGACATTATTCTCTTGGACAAACCCTGTCGGGGTTATTGAACGTATATTTTATTTTTCGACCAAAGGATGGTTATTGCGAGTTCCGGTGTGGCTGTTTATCAACGTCGTAATATATTTCTTTCTAAAGGCAGTGTTTCATCCGCGAGACGAGAAATATTATTTCCGGCTCTCGCGCTGGGCAATTCTCATCGTCTCCGGGGTACTGGTTCTGATTGCATATTTGAGCCAGCAGGCAACGTTAGTATTCAATCTGGCATTCACGCTGGCGGGGCTGACAAGCGGGGCATTGCTTGGCGCGGTTCTATTCTCCATCTGGAAAAAACGCTGTTATCCAGGACCAATCATTGCCGGTATGGTTACGTCCTTTCTGGCGATGACGGTTATTATAGTTGTGGTGAACACCACGCGCTTGAGCATAAATTGGCCCTGGTTCACGCCCATTGGCACCGCAATTACACTGATAGTGGCTCACCTCGCATCCCTGGGCGTCCCGAAACCCGAAAAGGACTTTGTCGAGGCAGAGCCGATTACGAAGACGTCATCCTAATCATCTCCGAAAATTTAGAATATAAAGCCACCGATAGGCGTATAATCGGTGAAAATCGGCGTCCATCGGTGGCTGAAATGTATGCGTACATAGTCCTGTTTTTCCGCAAAACAGGGTAAATTCAGCCATAGAATCAACCCCTCTTTCACATTTCTCCAGCCTCCGCCCACCCTGCCGCTTTTTCTCATAAACAGGAAATCTTGTATAACGTTCGCGGACTTTGCGAAGTGCCCCGAAGGCGGATTTGGGTGAACATATTGAACCGCAAAGTATGTATTATCTGATGTTTGGGAAACATTCTCTAAAGGGTATCCATAAACTCATCAGGTGTTACTCTGGCTTGCCGTAGAATACCCCGCAAGGCGCCAATTGCCAGCAAACGGTGCAAAGGAATTGCACATCCCACGGCACCTTCTGACGTTTGCTTCTTGAGCACCACGTGGCTGCCACGTGCCGTATTTTCTCGAAGCCCGGGCGTTTCAATACACGGATTGCCTCTTCTCCCGATACCCTGCGCGACTCAGGCATTTACTGCCACCTCAAAAGTAGTCATCAACGGCCTGGTAACTTCAGGCAGAGGAAACTCTTCTAAGTAAAGCTCTGTTGCCTCTTTCAGATTAGCGACGGCTTCCTCGACAGTGTATCCCTGGCTAACCGTCCCAACTTCAGGGCATTCTGCCACATACAGATTTTCTTCCTTATGGAGGACCGCGGTAATGATTTGTGTTGTCATTTAAACACCTCTCCAATATTTTGTCTTCAAAATGCTATCTATCAACCCGAATGTCAGATAACGGTTTCGGTGTAAAAGAAGTTCGGAAAAGGCGAATTAAGGCGAACCCGCCAACCCTATTTTACATCAAAACAAGATTTTCCCCCCACAAACAAGCCTATTTCCCCCTTTTACGTAACCTTACGCCATTTTGAACATTCTCAAAGCCCCCAAAATTTCAGTATCCACCCTTTCACATTTCCCCAGCCACCGCCCACCCCGCCGCTGCTTGTCTTAAACAAGAAATTTTGTATAATGTTTCGCGGATAAGAAAAGTTGCCAAAGACAATTTGGGGAAATCTTTGATTTCCCTTTTATCCGCTGTTAAGTCAAGGAGTGGTATTCTATAAAAGATAAGTTTGATACTATTCATCTGCCTTAAGGTTTAGTTTTCTACAAGGGCAGGAAATATGTTCGTGTCCATCCACTTTTTCATACCTTATGAATTTATGGCATTTGTTACACTCGATTTTA
>CAZGKP010000016.1:0-27040 GCA_964526215.1 uncultured Candidatus Sumerlaeota bacterium | reverse complement strand
AAACACCTTCGCCAATCAACTCAAAACGCCACTTCCCACAGATAACCGGTTTCATATAAAAAAACTCCCGATTCAGTAATTTTTCGCCTTAAGTAAAGTATCACATTCAGACACCGGAAAAAATTATCAAGTAATTTTCTTAATTTCGCAGGGCACAAAAAATACACCGCAGACGAATCGGGAAAAATAAATAACATCCGTTGGTGCGGAAAACGGCACCAGAATAAAACGCAAAAAAAATGGATCAGGATGACGATTTTACTTGTAAGCAGTCCTGCGAGAGAATTATGAAGACATTGGTTTGTGTTCTGAGGTCAACTCTGAAATGAAATCTGTCTTTGCAGATTCGCTCTTTTGCCTGGAGGATACAAACAGACAATATCCGGGAGCACCCGAGGCAAAAGTTCAAATCACATCGCATCAAATCCCCTTACATGTGCGAAATGTGAACATCGTGAGCTTCCTCCCCGGTTGGCTCCTTCCGTGGGGAAGCGGAGCTCTGGATTACGTATGGATGGGCATCTCCCGGATAAACCAAACCCTGCATTGCAGGGTAATATTTAGGAGAATGTTATGAGAATCTATGTAGGAAACCTGTCTTACGATGTGTCGGAGGACGATCTACGCACCGCCTTTGCAGCCTTCGGCTCCGTAGAAGAGGTCATCATCGTCAAGGACCGTTACAGTGGGCGCTCAAAGGGATTTGGGTTTGTCACAATGTCCGGGGACGAAGAAGCACAAAAAGCCATTGATGGTCTGAACGGCACGGAGATAAAGGGACGGTCGATAACCGTGAACAAGGCTCGCCCCCGCGAAGAACGCCCACGCCGTTCAAACGACAGCTCCCGCGGACGCGATCGTTACTGAACGCTGCTGACCGAATGTTAATGCTCGTCCTGGTCCTTTTAAGGGGAGAAGGCATCTAGGGCGAGCAGTTTTTAGAGATGGAAGGTTATGAATGAAGGAAAAGCTGTTACGGGATAATTTTCCTGCTTGCAATTTTGATAATTCTAACATATCTTTTGAAAAAAGTGATTTGCGGTGTAGAGTATATGGGTGTTAATAAAAACCTTCCGGGTGTCATTCCGCGTTTTCCGTGGCCAAATGTTCCCGAATAAAATAGCACACGGATGACGTGGATGCAAGCATCCGGGTCAACGGATTTAACGGATTCTCACTGATTTTGTTTATCGAAGTATATCCGTGTATATCCGTGCCATCCGTGTCATCTGCGTTCTATTCTTAATTTCAATTGTTACGGTTATTCACGTTATGCCCGAGTATGCCCGAGTAAAATTGAAGAAACTCTACCCATCACTTTCTTGAGGTCAGACTACTAGACAAAGAGGAAGATTTTAAGACGGGAAAGATTTATTATAGACTTTTAAACAAAGGAGCGGGAATTGCTTACATAACAGACATACGTCTACTGATTGGGTCTCATAGCACAGAGGGTTATGAAGAGTTAGGAGATTTTATTGATAAGTCCAAAAGTGTTCTGGGATTAGATCAGGATGATTCGCTTATGGTTACTATCTATGAAAATGGAGATCTGATTCAGTCTAAAGAAAGAGATGGGTTAATTGAGGTTATATTAAAAAACAAAAGCAAAATGGACCGGGTGATTAAAACTTTGAATAAGGAAATGAAATTCAGGATACAGTATAGAAACGAAATTTTTATCAAATTCCTTTTGAGGCATAATTGGCGGATTCCCTAACAATGTGCTGGAGCGAACTTCGTAAAACTCGGACGCTCAGCCCAATCGTTCGGCATAACAAAGCAGGACGTTTAAACTATTGTGTGAGGAGGGAATATGAAAATGAGTAATCCGAAGCAACGAACGTTTTTTAGGGGCATAGTCCTGTCCATAGCAGCTATTTCTATGTTCCAAATTCTGTTGGCAGAAGAAGCGGTCAAGGTGAAGCCATTCACGTTCGTGCAAATCTGCGATACACAATTAGGTATGGGCGGATACGAACACGACGTAAAGTCTTTCAAGCAGGCAGTCAAACAAATCAATGCCCTGAAACCCGATTTCGTGGTCATTTGCGGCGACCTGGTCGATAAAGCTAACGACAAATCGTTTGCGGATTTCAACAAAATCAATGCGGGTCTAACAGTGCCCTGCTACTGCGCCGTAGGAAATCATGATATCGGCAACAAACCTACAGACGTATCTTTGAAGCGCTATCGGGAGGTTATAGGCAAAGACTACTACTCGTTTGAACACAAAGGATACACTTTCGTAATTGCGAATACACAGCTCTGGAAGGCGCCGCTCAAGGGCGAATCGGGAAAACATAATTCCTGGTTCAAAGAAACACTGAACGCTGCTCACAAAAAAAAGAGCCCCATCTTTGTCATAATCCATTATCCCTTATATTTGAAAAATCCCGACGAAAAGGAGAATTACTTCAACCTGCCTCTTGGGAAGAGAAAAGAGTTATTGACTCTATCTAAGCAGTGCGGTGTCGTCGCTATGCTCGGGGGTCACACCCACAGAACTATCATCAACGATTACGAGGGGATTCAACTGGTAAATACCGAAACCACCAGCAAGAACGTTGATGAGCGCCCTTTAGGGTTCCGGCTATGGCACGTCGTATCTCCGAAATCGCTCAAACATAAGTTTGTCCCTTTGAAGGAAGGAGACACCGAACAAGGCGCTGCAGCCGACAAGCCGCATCGCTGAACTCCCCCATTTGTAAGTGAAAGGAGCATCAAGGGATATGAATCCGAAAGATCTGATTTGCTATTGCGGAGTGTACGGTGGGACCTGCGCGAGATGGTTCTGAAGTAAAACAATTAAGTGGATTGTTGCTAATTTGTTCTTCCTGCAAGAAAATTCGCGATGACTAAGGTTATTGGAATCAAATCGAAGCCTATATCAAAGACCATTCTGAAGCTGTCTTCTCCCGCAGTATATGCCCTTAATGTGCAAAGAAACTATATCCGGATTATTATAAGAAATTATACCCGGAGCATTATGACGGGGAGTAACACTTTAGCAGTAAGAAACAATTGTAACAGTTTAGCTGGTATAACATATTTTATTAGCCAGTGGGGAACTCCCTAAGGAGTTACCTACCGGGCTAATGCCCAGCTTAATCCGGTGTACATAGAGCGCAGCAGAATGTGCTTCCGAGTTGAAGCTGTTGTTAGGAGAGGACCCTTATTACAGTTCGTCCTCAGGAATATTTGCGGTTTTCAGAAAATGACGCAATAGACCAATTTTCAACGGTGTATTTCTATGTATCGGTACAGATATGCGAGCCGGGTTTCCTGATTTGGCGTAAATATGATGGCTCCCCTTAATTCTCTTTCTTTCCCACCCGTGCTTCTCAAGCAACCGTGCAAAGTCCTTTCCACTTATAGCTTTCAAACTACAATCTCCAGCACCTTATCATTCCTTGAGACCGGTATATCTTGTACATCTATGGAAAGACAACCTTCAACAGCCTCATACAGATTTTCAAGGAGTTCTTCAAAGGTATCACCTTGCGTAGCACAGCCAGGAATAGAGGGGACTTCTGCCCAGTATCCTCCCTCTTCTGCCTTATGAATAATTACTTTTAATTTCATTTCTGTCTCCTGTGATTCCTTTTTACCCGATGTTTCGCATAACCGACAGCAAAAAAGTGGGGCAATAATAGTATCTGTGCTTTTGGGCGTCCAAGTGTACGTGCTTGTAATGAGACTTCAGTTTGAAATATTAGTGAACCATTTTGGGTGAAGGCAATATATTTTTTTCACATACAGTGAAATTTGTTCGTCCGCCGCAGGGGGATTAAACACGCCAATATTGGGTCAAACCAGGTGTAAATTATGCCCGATTTCTGCAATCTGCAATCCACAATTTCCAGCCGCTTAAGTGAGTAGTGTTACATATTGTTAGACAACACTATCGCCTGACTTGCGTAGAACCTTTCCCGCCCTTAAGCCGGTTGTTTTGCCACGCCACAGGGTCAAGGCACCATTCACTAACACGCCCTCGATGCCTTCGGGATAACGGTGCGGGTCTGTATATGTGGCGGTGTCTCTGAGCGAATCCCAATCGAGCAAGACTACATCGGCGAAACATCCCTTTTTGATAAATCCCCTTTTTGAAATCCCAAAGCGTCTGGCAGATTTGCCCGTAGCCTTTTCAACCGCCGCCTCACGCGTGAGCGCCTTTTTCTCTTTGACATATTGTCGGAAAAAGCGCGGAAATGTGCCGTAAGCGCGGGGATGCGGTTTGATTTTCGAGAGCGGTCCATAAGGCGCCCATACACCTGAATCTGTGCAGACGAGTCCCAGTCTGTGAATCAGCGCTAAATCTGTATCTTCCTGACTCTGCGTAAAGCAGACAATATCCGCCCCCGCACGACTCTTTATGAGGATGTCTGCGAAAATATCCTTTATCGAGCGACCGAGTTTTTCGGCGATTTCTTTTATATTCTTGCCTTCAAAATCCCTATACTCTTTACATTCAGCGCTGATGAGAATTATTGATGCCCATTTTTCCTCACCCTCGTTTTCGGCATCAGCCTCCCGAAATATCTTTGCGCGTTCGGAGGGGTCTCTCAGGTATTTGATTAGCTTCTCCACGCCCTCACCACGTGCCCAGCGAGGGACATAAATCGCAAGACCCGTCGAGCCTGCCGTGTATGGATATTTGTCAAAATAAACATCGAGTCCTCCCGCCTCCGCCGCCTCGATTAGGTCAATTGCCTTTCGCACCTTTCCCCAGTTCCGGGGTGCACTTGCCTTGAGGTGCGAGACCTGAACGCCGCAATCTGCATCGCGCCCGATGGCAAGCGCCTCTGTAATGGCTTCGAGTAATGTGTCTCCCTCGCCGCGAATGTGCGAGGCGTATAGACCGCTCCATTGCGCCGCCACACGTGCCAGCTCGGTGATTTCCTCCTGTGATGCGAAATATCCCGGAGCATAGATGAGTCCCGTTGATAGACCGATTGCACCGCTTACAATCGCGCGCTCCACCTCCGCCTTCATCTCTCTGAGTTCATCGGCATTGGGCGGCACATCCCTGTCTCCCATAATGGAGGCGCGAATCGTCCCCTGTCCCACGAGAGAAGCCACATTGATTGCGGGGCGGGCATCCTTCAGGCGTTTGAAATAACCCTCCGCAGAGTCCCAATCAACAACGATGTCATATTTCGCCAGGGACTCACGGGTTTCAGAGAGCCTCTCGCCCTTCAGCGGGAATGCACTGCTGCCGCAATTCCCCACAATTTGTGTCGTGATGCCCTGACGGAGTTTACTCTCGGCAACCGGATTAACGAGTATTGAGGTATCGCCGTGTGTATGGACGTCAATAAAGCCGGGCGTAAGGAGGAGTCCGGTTGCGGCGATTTTTCGCCCCGCTTCAGCACCGGTGAGGTCGCCCACTTCAACAATAACCTCACCGCTGATAGCCACATCGGCACGAAAAGCGGGTGCGCCGGAACCGTCAATCACCTCTGCACCGGTTATGAGAATATCAAACAAAGATATGTCCCTCGAATTAAATTTGTAAGATGATTTAGCTCTTTAAGTATGGGAGCGTCAAGACTTTTCGCAAAGGGGAAATATTCCAATGGATTCAGGACAACAACGAATAAGAATATTATTCACAAGCATTCGCAGCCGCCTCAAGGGGAGTGGCTTTAATACTTTTTACCGATGCATCAGTGGTAGATTTCCCAGTTTTCAGGTTTGACAGCCAGGACCGGAGGCAGAGCCTCAATGCGCGTGATGACACCCTCGCCTTCGGGGACTGAAAAGAAGCGCCAATCGGTTGGGGCAGTATTCGCCGTACCGGGCCAGTCCTCAAATCCGGGGTTTGAAACTACAATGGGGGTGGAGGCAGTGTCGTCATAGAGGCTGATATCGTCAATCACAATCGCCGCTCCGTTGTCCCTCTCCATACGGAAAGCGACGTTCATCTGGGTTGCACCTGCATCAGATGAGTGGCTAAATGAGTATTCTATCCATTCATCGGTGGGTGTATTCCCTGTCTTCGGGTCATCTCCGAGCCAGGTTTCAGATGCATCAAAGTCGGCAAAGGTAACTCGGAAGGTATTGTCGCCTCCGGGTACGCCATTTTTCACCCACGCCTTAAAGGTAACCTGATGTCCGCCCGTTACGGGCAACATATTCTCCTGGCGGTCGAGACCGGTATCATCGCCGCCTTGCCACGCCTGAGTCCATTCTATGCGGGCTGCATATTGTCCCGAGTGAACCTCCTGGGCAAAGGCGCCGGTTACCAGAACCACCAGTAATACTGGCAGCACAATAGTGAGATAAATGTTTCTGGTTTTCATAATCATTCCCCCTTTTTCATCCGGAGTTTTAGAGATAACTTTATCCCTCTTGAATATATATACCTTTATATTTCCTCTTACAGAAATCAATAATTATTTCACATACCCCGTGGGGCGAATACGTGAGATATGAGGCGTTAATGAAAAAGACTTTGACAACAGGGGCAGATTTGCTAACTTTCCTTTGTGTTTTTCGTTGCCTGAACCCGATGGGCATATTTTGCAATTTTTGCAAAAGAAACTAATTCTGACGATGAAAAAGGATTCGCACTATGGGCGGAAATCGTAATCATAAACCTTCCGAGAGACGCCTCTTCCTTCTGGGCACAGCGCTTTTCCTTTGTGCCTTAATCATACTCGCCCAGATTGCCATAAAGGTCGGGGCGGTAGAAAAGCATGAAGACTTTTACCGCTTCGTTGACATCTTTACGGAGGTCTACTCCGAGATTAAGGACAAATATGTGGAGGATGTGGATGCAGAGAAGCTTTTCGAGGGTGCGGTGCGGGGAATGTTTCTCACCCTTGATAGCCATAGCCAATTTCTCAACCCGGATGCACTTTCGCAGCTCGAAAAGGATACCGAGGGGGAGTTCTCCGGCATTGGAATTCATATCACGCTGAAGGACGGCGTCCTGACGGTTGTTGCACCTATACCGGGGACACCGGCAGCCAAACTCGGCATCCGTTCCTGGGACCGCATAATCGAGATTGAGGGAAAATCTACCGAAGGCATCACGTTAATTGAGGCGGTGAAAAAACTCACCGGTCCACCCGGAACCAAAGTCTCTATAACGGTATATCGCAAGGGAGAACCAAAGCCGCTGCATTTCACAATCACCCGCGCCAGCATAAAGGTCAAGAGTATTCATTTCAGGAAGATAGGCGAAGACATCGGTTACATCCGTATGTCAAGGTTCAGCGAGGAAACCGCCAGAGATATGAAGAAATCTATCCTCACACTTAAGAGAGATGGCGTGAAAGGGTTAATTATTGATTTGCGTTTTAATACGGGCGGGCTGCTTAAGGAGGCTGTGGAGATTGCCGATTTCTTTGTGCCCAAAGACGTAATTATCGTGAGCACAAAGGGGCGCATCGCCAATCAGAACAGGGTCTATCACGCTAAAGAGGAGCCAATTACGGACCTGCCCCTCGAGGTGCTGGTCAATCGAGGCAGCGCCAGCGCCTCGGAGATTCTGACCGGCGCCATCCAGGACCACAAACTCGGCGTAATCATCGGACCGAAGGGTGAGAAGACTTTCGGCAAAGGCTCGGTTCAAACTATTGAAGAACTTCGTAACACCCTGGAATGGGATAAAAATAGCAATCCCAAGAAGTGCGCCATTCGCCTCACAACTGCCAGATATTACACCCCCAGCGGTAAGTGCATTGATAAAGTCGGAATTACACCCGACATCGAGATTGAGTTGCCCGAAGGAAATGAACAAGAACTGGCAAAACACGGTCTGTTAGGCGACCCTGATATGGGCGAACCCGCCATCTCAATGCCCCGGATTAAAAAGGAAGACCAATCCACCACTCCCACAAAGGGCGAAGAAAAGCCCCAGGCTAAATTTTATCTTAAGGAAAAAGAGGTAAAGAAACCCAGAGCCTTTGTGGATGTCCAGCTCCAGGAGGCGGTCAAAATTATGCAGGCGTATCTCCTTATGGTGAACAAAACCGCAAATTCCACACATAGTCAGTAATCCGGCTTGTCCGCCGCAGGTGGATTAGCCCGTTGAGCTCGTTAGTCGGTTCTTTGGTTCAAAGTTTCCGCCTGCGGCGGATTGGCGGAGCTAAAAATGTTCGACGTTAGTCCACTCCAGGCGGAGGCTGTAGCAATTATGGAGTGAATCATCGAGCAACCCATAATCCTATCATAGAGGCTTCCTGTGAAGATTGTAACTGGCGATGAGATGCATCGTATAGACCGCATTACCATTGAGGAACGCGGTGTGCCCGGGCTGACGCTGATGGAAGAAGCGGGAAAGACTGTGGCGGAACTCGTCATAGAGCGCATCCGCCCCAAAAGTGTAGCAGTTGTCAGCGGTAAGGGAAATAATGCCGGCGATGGATTTGTTGCGGCGCGATACCTCCACAAAGCCGGTCTTCCGGTCAAAATCATTATGCACGGGAGTAAGGATGCCTTCTCGGACAATGCACTTACAAATTTCCGCGCCCTGCCTTTTGAAATCCCACGAATATCCTGCGATTATGTGGAGGAAATCCAGGACGCTCTCGCCGATGTGGATTGCATAATTGATGCAATCCTGGGAACGGGTATCACGGGAGAAGTGAAGGGAATTTACGCCGCAGCAATAGCCGCTGTCAATCGGGCGGGTGCAAAGGTCGTGGCTGTGGATATCCCATCGGGACTTCCCGCCGATGCGGAATACTTCGATGGGCTGTGCGTCCACGCCGACTTCACCGTTACGATGGGTCTACCCAAATTGGGGATGGTGCAATATCCTGCCGTGGGGTTCTGCGGCGAGGTTATTGTTGCACAGCTTGGATTTCCCGAAGACCTCTTAACCAGTGTAACAACCTCCAATTTCAATTTAATCACGCCGGGGAAGGCACGGGATTTACTCCCCGAGCGCCCACCGGATGGACACAAGGGGACATTCGGCTCGGTTCTTATCGTCGCTGGCTCACCGGGGATGACGGGCGCGGCATCTATGACGGCACTCGCCGCTGCGCGCTCCGGAACCGGCATTGTCTTTGTCACAATACCCCAGGCGCTCAATCCGATACTCGAGGTTAAACTTACCGAGCCTATCACGCTCCCTCTGCAGACCAGCACCGAAGGCATTCCCGATATGGCTATGTTTGAGGGTATTCTCAAGAAAGCTGAAACGGTGGAGGCAGTGGCATTAGGACCGGGTATGGGGTGCGCGCCACAGACACAACAGCTCATTCACGAATTGTTCTTGAGACTCGCTAAACCCCTCGTCCTTGATGCCGATGGGCTGAATGCATTTGTCGGCTCGACCGATTTATTGAAAAAACGCACCGCACCCACTATCCTGACGCCACACCCGGGGGAGCTGGCGCGACTCTTAAATGTCAGCACATCCGAGTTACAACACCACCGAATCGAGGTTGCTCGGAAGTTCGTATTCAACTTCGACGTTATATTGATTCTGAAGGGCGCGCGAACCATAATCGCCGAACCGAACGGTGAGATTTTCATCAATCAGACAGGAAACACGGCACTCGCCAAAGGCGGCAGCGGCGATGTCCTCACCGGACTCCTCACCGGGTTTTTAGCCCAGGGAGTCAAGCCGATTGATGCTGCAATTCTGGGTGTATTCATGCACGGATTGGCTGGCGAGATTGCCGCACGCGAAAAAACCGAACGTGCCGCACTCCCCGGTGATATTCTTTCCGCCATCCCCTGCGCCTTCAGGGAACTGATGCAGGATTCTACGCACGGAGCCGACAAATGAAATGTATGAGACTAATTGGGCGGATTGCGGTTATTTTTTTTATCACACTTGGCGCATTGGCGAGAAGCCCAGAAACGGCACAACCGGAATACCGGATGGCTTGGGTTCTGACGTATAACGAGAATATCAATTCACCCGCCTCCATAAAGGCGGTTGTGGATGAGGCGCGAAGGACAAATCTCAATGCCCTGTTGCCAATCGCACACCGTCGTGGACGCGCATATTATGCCTCTTCCTTCCTGCCCGTTTTTAATCCCACAAATGCCTCGCCACCAACCGATACCCTAACTGAATTTATCCGCGCCGCTCATAATACATCCGGGGGAAAGGCGTATATTGAGGTTCACCCGTGGGTGGTTCTTTTTGCGGTATGGCTCGAGGCAAAAGCGCCGCCGCCGGGACACGTCTCCCTCCTCCACCCCGAATGGTTGACCAAAAAGTTTAAGCCTGCGCCTGCGAAGCCCGGCAAGGTGCCTCAAAAATGGCTCGACCCTGGCGTTCCCGGCGCTTGCGAATATATAGTCGAGGTCTGTAAAGAGATTGTCTCTAATTATGACGTGGATGGTTTGAACCTCGATTATGTCCGGTATCGTCAGGGCGGTTATGGATATAACCCGATTGCATTGGGGCGTTTCAGGAAATGCACGGGTCGCACCGATACACCCGCTCCAAAAGACACACAGTGGCAGACGTGGCAACGTGAACAAATCACAAATCTCTTAAGGCGCATCTATATCGAGACAAAAGCGATCAAACCGCATCTTAAGATCTCGGTCTGCACAATTATATGGGGAAGCCCCGCGAAGCCATTCAAGAAGGGACCGGCATATACCTGGACAATGCAGGATTGGCAATCGTGGTTTTTAGAGGGTATAGCCGACATCAATCTGCCTATGAATTACCGCAGCGAGGTTGATGGAGAAAAACGCGCAGACTTTCGCACCTGGAGCAGCATCTGCAAAAAATGGAGCAACGGGCGGCTTTGTGTGAATGGTCTGGGGAATTATCTAAACACCATTTCGGGTTCGCTTTCACAGATAGAAGCCACGCGCAAGAGCGGTTGCGACGGCGTTTCGCTCTTTCGCTTCGGCGTAAACAATAGTGAGAAAAAACCATACACCGAATTGCTCAAAGCCCTTAAAAAGAGACCATATAATCGCATCGCCCCTGTGCCGCAAACACACTGGCTGGATAAGCCCAAAACCGGGATGTTGCATGGATTTGTGTATAGTGCCGCCGATGCCGCTCCGGCTGACGATGTGGAGGTATCTCTCGTCGGAACAAAACACACCACCCACACCGATGGCAGCGGTTATTACGGCTTTGTTCAGGTCAAGCCGGGGAGTTATCGTATTTCCGTAAGGGATGACAAAGGCTTGCACGTAGAAACAAAGAAGGTGAGAATTGAGAGAGGGAGGGTCACAAAGAGGGATATTATCCTGCCCTGAGCAGAATTGCCCGACCACCAGCGAGTGAATTAGAGTAGGAGTAGGAGTCGGGAAGTAAAAAATCAATCATACCATTGTCGGGCATAAGATTTGACAAATTCGGGTATGTGGTTCCGGTTATGGCGGTTCCCTTAGAACCGCCACCTATGAGATTCACACCATACTAACCCCCCCCCAAAAAACATCAAAAAAGTTGTTTTTTTACTTGACGCCCGCTTCTTATTACTGGTTTTATTACCAGTAATACTTACGAAAGTAGGGGGGTGATTTAAAAATGTGAAATCTTTTGACGTAATCTTACGACGTAATCTTAATCAAAATAAATTGAAGGAGGTGTATGTAAAATGAAAAAAGAGAATGGTTTTGGGTTTACGTTAATCGAGCTCCTTATCGTTGTGGCGATTATTGCCATACTTGCCGCCATAGCGGTGCCGAACTTTCTGGAGGCGCAGGTGAGGTCAAAGGTATCGCGGGTTAAGGCAGATATGAGGTCGCTGGCAACTGCCATCGAAGCTTATGCGACCGCACATACCAGATATCCAGAAAAGATTGATGGGTCTGAATCTCCGCCCTATCCCGAGGGCTATGTCCGTTATCGTCTGACGAGTCTAACCACTCCGTGTCCCTACATAACGAGTCTCCCTGGTGACCCATTTTGCGACAAGAATCTGGCGTTTGGTGGGCGAGATGGCGATAAACCGAGCTTTGTCTATCTCATCCGTGGAACCAAGAAATACCCCATTATGCATCCCTGGGACTATTATTATGCCTCGTCATTAGCTCAACCAGACGGTAGTGGTTCGTATCAACAATTTTACTTATGCGTTAAAAGCCCCAGTATTTTCTGGGTGCTCGTTTCCCAGGGACCGACTAAACCGGACACTAACTACATATTATGGTGGCCTTATGACCCGACAAACGGCACTGTGAGCAAAGGCATAATCGTTCGTGCAGGACCGTAATAAAGAGTCGCCACTCTTCAATAAAAAAGGGGAAGTGGAGATAGTCCTTTAGTCTCATCGCGATTTTTGATTATGGCACGATTTCTATATCCCCTTTTTTCACCTGCATCAGGGTGCCATTTATTTTGGTTGCGATATTGCCGCGCCTACCCACAAAAAAGGCGAGTGAACCTTCAAAGTTCACTCGCCTTAATCTTACCTTTTGAGTTTTTCTGTGCTGTTACATTAGTAGAGTTCCCAGTCCATCACGTCAGATTGTATAAGGACAAAGTCATTGGGTCCAAGGACTACGTCGCTGAGGGCAACGGCGTCTAACCATCCAGCCAGACCACGATTTGCTCCATTCGAGGGCCAGGCAGCAACCCACCAGTCATCCTGACTCGTGTTACCCCAGGCGGGATTTGTCGTGCCCTGGCTTACGCGATCGACGAAAAACTCAATCGTGTTAGTGGCAGCGGTATAAACACAGGCTGCGTGATACCAACGATTAATCTCCATATCCGGTCCAGTAACATCGTTCTCACCAGTACCACCGTCTGTAACGCCCGTCCATAGCTGGAGCTGTCCATGTCCACCGATGGGTCCATCGGGCCAAGCGCGGAATTTCCAGGCAGCACCTGAACCGCAAATCATATCAGTCCCGAAGATGTTGTGCAAACCGTATTCGGAATCCGCTATAGGGTCGGGAGTAGTTTCGATCTTTGCCAGCATGAATTCTGCCTCTGCCGTAAAATCACCGGTTACAGCTGGTATGGCGCTGTCAGTGATATACCATCCAATGTGTTGCTGGGAATCCCCGGGGTCACCCGTGCAGGTCTAGAGCGCATTCCCACCCTGGCATCCCGGAACGAGCGGAGTAACGATATCCGGGTAATTACCGGTATCTGTCCCGGGGTCACCGGGTGGCATCAGACCGTAATCCCGTTCAGAACCTACATAGGGCTTGTGAAAATTGATGGTGACCGTAGTGACAATATCGGCGGGGTCAAGGGCGTAGGTTGCAAAGTCGGTTCCTGTTGCGCTGTCGAAAGTCAGATACACTATTGTAGCACCCTGGGCTGAAAGCCCCAGAGCCAGAACAAACATTACACACAAGAGCTTGATTACGAGTTTCATTTCATTACCTCCTGAAATTTAGAATAGATGAGCCTGTAAAAGGCTATGTCCATCTGTAAAAATATACTGTTTCCCCACCTCCTTCCATAAAAAAATTTACGCACTACTATTTCCCTTAGATATTTGCAAATTACAAGGCAGACCCTTACTTATTAAATAACTGGTATTATGACCTATCTTGTCAGGTCGCTGGCTGTCAAGTAAAAAAAAATAAAAAAAGTGGGTTTTTTTTCACTTGACTTCTGAAACCTAACTGGTTTTATTACCTGTAATAAATTAAAGTAGAGGGGGTGATTAAAAAATGTGAAATCTTTTGAGGTAAGTTTAATCAAAATAAATTGAAGGAGGTGTATGTAAAATGAAAAAAGAGAATGGTTTTGGGTTTACGTTAATCGAGCTCCTTATCGTTGTGGCGATTATTGCCATACTTGCCGCCATAGCGGTGCCGAACTTTCTTGAGGCACAGGTGAGGTCGAAGGTATCGCGCGTTAAGGCAGATATGAGGTCGCTGGCAACCGCCATTGAAGCTTATGCGACCGCACATACAAGATATCCAGAAAAGATTGATGGGGCTGAACATCCGCCCTATCCCGAGGGCTATGTTCGTTATCGTCTGACGAGTCTAACCACTCCGGTTGCGTATATAACGAGTCTCCCCGGGGATCCCTTTTGTGATTTAAATCCCGGGATTGATGGGCGAGTGGGCGATAAACCAAGCTTTATCTATCTCCTGGACAAGTATCATCCCTGGGATTATTATTATTCAGACGAGAACTTCAGATTATGCGTAAAAAGTGCCAATATAAAGTGGGTGCTCATTTCCCAGGGACCGATTAAATGGGACACTAACTACATAATCTGGGTGCCTTATGACCCGACAAATGGCACTGTGAGCAAGGGCATAATCGTCCGTTCGGGGCCATAATAAAGAGTCGCCAGCGCACGAAACAAACACGATCCTGGATTATTTCCACAATCTCTGTGTCTCTATATCCCCCTTTTATCCGCCGCAGGGGGACATTTATTTTGGTTGCGACTTTGTCGCTGTTCATCTGGCTTTGATTTTGCCCTGTCTACCCACACAAAAAGGCGAGTGAACTTTGAGGTTCACTCGCCATAATCTCCTTTTGAAATTCCCCGTTGAGTGGTATTAGTAGTAAAGAGCCCACTCTCCAGCAGCTTTAGTGTAGGTATAGGTTCTTGGAAGGACGAAGTTAGCCGGTGCCAGGACTTCGTCACTGAGCGCAATAGCGTCAATCCATCCAGCCAGACCGCGGTTAGCGCCATTGGAGGGCCAGGCGCCAACCCACCAGTTGTCCTGACCCGAGTTCGCCCAATTGGGGCTGGCAGAACCCTGGCTCACGCCGTCAAGGAATAATTCAGCTGTGTCGGTGGCGGCAGTATAGACACAGGCAACGTGATACCACCAGTTAATCACCATATCCGGTCCATCAACGTTGACCTCGCCTCCACCATCAGTTCCCCCCATATTTAACTGCAGCTGAGCGTGCCCACCGATGATGCCATCTGGCCAAACGCGGAATTTCCAGTCGGCACCATCATTGGGTTTCCAACCAGAACCAGGATTCCCGGCGAGCATCTGGGTTCCGAAAACGTTGTGCAGACTATATTCGGAATCATATACGATATCACCGGGAGTGCCAATCTTTGCCAGCATAAAGATAGCCTCTCCTGTGAAATCACCGGTCACAGTCGGTATAGCGCTGTCGGTAATATACCAGCCGATGTGTTGCTGGGAATCTCCGATATTACCTGCGCAAGTCCAGAAGGCATTCCCACCCTGCCATCCCGGGACAGCCGGAGTAACGATGTCGGGGTAATTGCCAGTATCTACCCCGGGTTGGGGTGGCATTAAACCATAATCCCGCTCAGAACCTACATAAGGTTTGTGAAAATGGATGGTCGCCGTAGTAGGAATATCAGCCGGGTCAAGGGTATAGTTTACAAAGTTAGTGCCGGTTGCGCTGTCGAAAGTCAGATACACTATCGTGGCACCTTGGGCTGAAAGCCCAAGAGCCAGAACAAATATTACGCACAAAATCTCTGTTACACGTTTCATTTCACTACCTCCCATACTTTACATAATTGTGTCAGACGTACCAATAAAAGGCTACGTCTTGTCTGAAAAAATAACTCCCTCATCACCTCCTTTTTTGAAAAAATCAATCTGGTTAGCTTGTATAATATAACTGGTAATAAGACCTATTATATGCGCACTAACGTGTCAAGGGCTTTTTTTATTTTTTTTCAACGGGTTGTGGGGCGTTCTTTTCTGATTTCTCTACCCCCTCAACACTTGATAGGCGCTGGGTGCTCCCCTTCAGGAAGACCTGAAAGGTCGGGCGATATGTGAAGCGCGCCTCCCGCTCGGTTACCTTCCATATAAAGTCGGTTTCGGCGGTCTCGCCGGGATTTATGCGGGGAATCAATGTCTCGCCGAGAAAGGTTTTTCGGCTCTGGATTTTTCCCCTGAAGAATGCAACAGATACGTTCTTTGCCTCCGTCTCACCTTTATTTTCTACACGCGCAATTAGATGAACAATGAGTTTTTTTCGCTCCTGGGGGGTCTGGCAAATCTCTATGCCTGCTGGTTTTAATTGCGCCTTTGTGCGGATATACAGATGGATGACGGCAAGATTATTTTCCTCGTCTCTCTCGGGTATTCGATTTAAGGTATCTACTTTAATGAAGGCGTCCTTGCTGCCGCTATTTTTTACGGGGTCCCAGCGGAGGCGGATAATTTTCGTCGCACCTGCCCTCAAGTGGGGGATATTTAATAACGGAGAACCTGAATAGTTGAACAGGGTTTTTCCGCCTTTTTCGGGGTCATTATCATAGAGGCAGATTTTGACATTGGTCGCCGGAGAACCTCCCTGATTCATAACCGGCACATCAAAGAATACGGTTTTGCCCTCGGTGGGGCTTTTCTCGGATACCTTTATGGTTTTTGCATCAATCTTTAAATCCGGCAGGGATGTGGGGTCGTATGTGAAGGTGAATCTATTATTGGTGGGAGTGGGGTCATTTGCGCCTGCGGGTGGTCTTGCTTCAATGGTGAATGTTCGCCTCGCAAGTGGATTAACAATCGGGATGTCGAGAGAGACATTTCGAGGCATTGTGGGATTTACGGAATTGATGCGTGTGCTTTTCACGATTTTACCATTACCGAAGGCGCCAGCGCGTAAAACGACCTCGGCATATTTAAGCGGTTTCCTGCCGAGATTGTATAGGGGGAATTGGAGCGTCATCCGATAATTATGCCCGCCCTGGATATAAGAGCGCTTAAGGAGGTCGGCAGAGATGGCAAGGTCTGGCGTTGTGAGGGCGTCATCGGATGCGACAAAGGAGAGAAGGTCGTTTGCCTGAATCGGGATTTCGGGGTCGGGGTTTTCGGAATATTGGGGGATGTGAAATTTGTAAACATTCAGTCCCTGCTTCGGAACCACATCATAGGAGAAGGTTTTAATCTCACCCGGTGCGAGTGGAAGCGAGAGTGAAAAGGGTTGTTTAGTGGAGTCGGAGAGGTTAATCAGTTCGACGCGTGCATCGGGGCAGGCGACGGCAGAATCGTTCTTTACGTCAACGAGGAGTTTTAAGGGTTTATGGGTGCGGATGGATGCCAGTGATTGTCGGACGCGGGGTTTTGTGAGGCGCAAGAATGGCTCGCCCACAAGGAAAGTTGCGGCGCCTGCTGCATCAAGTTTGTATCTGATATTGGATGCGTAAACGCGCACAATCCATTTACCGTTTTCCGCCCCCTGGGGTATCTTGAAAACCTGGTTAATTGCGCCGCCGGAAAATTTCTCTTCCCCTGTTTCTCCAACAATTTCATTCGCAGGGGAATACAACCGAAATATCACATTGCCTCTGCGGAAAGATGCAATAGTCCCCGATACTTTGACAGTTGCAGGCAGGTGCGGTGTAATTAACGATGAATGAACGACCTTGCGGTCTATACGAAGCGATACCTCCTCGGCGGGGAGTTGCAAATTGAGTGCGGGGTCTCCCAGCAATATGAACATCTGAATTATTTCCTTCGGGTATTTTTTTCCGAGGTAGAGGCAGCGAGCCAGTGTTACGGCATCTCCAAGGCGATGAATACGTTTTTTGAAGAGTGCATCGCGCAGGGCGATTGATATCTTTCTATGGCTGGACGTAAAGCCGGGACCGGAGGGGACAAATAGTGCAATTGCCCCGCCTTTTGGTTGCCGCATACAGTCCTCCGAGATGCAGACGTTCCACTTTGGGACGGGATAATCAATTGCGCCGCTGTTGCAGGTCATATTTATGACGAATGGGAGGCAGTCTATGTTTGTGAGGTGGAGGTTGTCGCTGTTTTGTGAATCGCCTCCGAACCATATCCGTTCATCCGCCCAGATGTTTGGGGAGCCGTGCCCGTAGAATGAGAGGGCGACAGCGCCGCTCTGAAAGAGTTCGAGTATTTTAGCGGTGGCAATGGTGCTGACCTTTGCCATTGTCTTCTCCACAAACGCCTTGTCGAGGTAGAAGTTATCCTCGAACGGCAAATTTTCGAGATAGACGGTTTTTCCGGCGTATGTGGGCGGTGTATAGTTCTGGCGGAGGTCTTCCGCCTCTTCATCGAAGGGACCATCGTCCGCGATATAACCCAGTGTGGTGCGCCAGGGACTGAAGAGGGGCTTTTTTTCGTAGTGCAGGATTTTATTAACGACGCTTTTGGCGTCCCTTGGGCTATTAACCGACAGGCGTCCAAGGTTAATATCAGGGTATTCATCTTTCCCCAGAAGTGTTGTATACCAGTGGTCGGATGCCCATTTATCCTGCTGTGCGTTCTTTGTGATGTGAGAATAAGCCGGGACGTAATTTGCGACATTATTGCGAGCCTGGTTTTTATAGTCGCTGGTGGAATCGCCAACAAGGAGGACATAAGTGGGGCGGGTTTGCCAATGCAGGAGTGCGGTTGCGAGGAACTGCTTTATGGCGACCGGACTTAAGATGCCATAATTGAACTCGTCATAGATAGATTCAACATCCACGATTTTTGTCTTAAGCCCCTGTTTTTGGCGAAAAGCGCAAAGAGGCTTCACAACGGGTATGAAGTCGGCATAAGCGATGACCAGATACTGAGCGGCATTCTTCCCATCCGAGAGTTTTGCAAATTTTACGGGGCGCACCTTGATGGGCGTCGGGATGAGGTCTATGATGTTGAATAGATATGAGCAACTGTCGCTTTCTGTGGTGGTGAATTCCATACGTCCCGGTGAAGTCTTTTTCGTCCGCACAAGGCAAGGCTTTTTCACATCGGAGTATTCAACTCCAATTATGGGTCTGGGCGGTGCACCTTCAAGCTTATAGGTGCGCAGGACGCCCGCCTCCGGTGCTTCGGTTTCAAATGTAAGGGTGCCTCTATGAAAGGCGAAGCGCCGGGCATAATGCACAGTCAGGTGGTCAAAATACACACCGCTCGTTCCGGAATTTGTTTTTTCCCCTGGTCTTATTGGAGGCAGAACGCGGAGTGTAAAAAGGTTTCCCTCCTCTCTTAATGCCCGGAAATCGAGTTTGAAATCCTTCTCGTCGTCATTTATATTCCGCAGGGTGAATGTGTGTGATGTTGCATCGTTAATCTGGGCAACGATGCGTGTGCCGGGTGTAAATTCGCCCGGATGACAGTAGAGACGGATGATGGCTTTGCCCTCACCGGGAATACTCACGTAACCCGGTAGGTCAAATGTGTGGCGAAAGACCTCCGAAGATGTAAGTTCCCTCCACACCCATCGCATCCCCTTAATCGAGAGGAAGTTTCCGGCGTGGATTTTTAATTGTTTATCCTCTTCGAGGCTTTTTGGGGCGATGGAGAATTCGGGACGTTCCGCTCCGGCGGATTTCTCATCACCGATTGTGTTCATCCGCAGCCCCCGGCGTGTCGGGTCGTAATATAACTGAAAGACATTGGTATCGGTATACCGGCAATCTGTGGGAAATCCATAGAAGAGGAGGGCATCATTTGGGGTGAAGTGTTTTGCGAAGCAGCCCCAGGTTGCCAAAGGGAGCTCGTGCCCCTCGCAAAAAAGATGGAAATACTTCGGGTCAACGGCATCGGGCTTAATGCCGCCCTTCATTATGAGTGCCTGGTCTATTTTGTAGATACCGGGGTTTTTGATGAACAATTGGAGCGTGGGTATGCCTCCGGCTCCCTCTGGCGGTGGGATAATTTTATGGGAGAAATCCATTTCCGGAAAGTTCGGCGGCGGAGCTGTGGTGGCATAGGCACTCGCCATCTGTGGATTTTCCACCAGAGCAGATAGTATGCGTCCGAAACCATAATCGAGCTGTGATGTCTTTTTGCTTTTTACGGGATGGGAGACGGAGGGATTTTTGAATTCAATGCGGAGCTTAATGCTGGAGAGCGCATAGGAATGCTTTTTCCCCAAGTGTGGGAGAGTTTGAACCCGCCCGAGGGGGGAGCGGGTGAGAACGGGATTGATTTTAACTGATTGGAGGTAATTAAACCGTAAAAAACCCTCGGGCGTTATAGCGATGCAGTGAAGGAGTTCATCGGAGAATTGTGCGCCATATTTTTTTTCCGCATCGCCCCGCGTAAGAGGCAGCGTATTATCATCCGTATTATGTCCTATCAGGGTATAATCAACGAGGGCTGGCTGGAGCATTGCCTTCGGGGGCGTGATGAGGCAAAAGGTTTTCGGCTCGGTATCGCCTCTTTTCCACCGGCAGGAGAGGACTATGTCCTTCCTGGTAGATTCAACCTTAACGAGGGGCTTTTCTAAAAGTCTGGCGGGCGGGTAGGCAATTCTGGGTCTACGTGCACACCCGATAATGAAAATCGAGATTGTTAAGAGAATAAGCAAAAATCGTTTCATAGGAATTGCTCCTAAAATTTAACCAGTTTGCCCGTTAGTCCGCCCTGGCGGATTGAGTCTGTTAGCCCGTTAGAAACGCCCTGTTTTCCCGGGATATCGAAAAAAAACTTGAAATATACAGCGGAATGAATGTAATCAAGATTTCAGTTTTTTTCGAATAGCCCGCTATCTTAACAAATCGGTTTGTGCCGAAGTGGCGGAATTGGCAGACGCGCTGGGTTCAGGACTCAGTGGGGGTAACTCCGTGGGGGTTCAAATCCCCCCTTCGGCACCATTTCTTTTCTTATGTCCTCTCATATAGGGAGCGTTCGCTCCTCTCTAATTATCCCCGGATATTACCCTCGATGGATTCAGGGCAGTGGCTTTTGTAACTGTCCTAATGAGTTGTTATGGCGACTTATCGTGGTATTTGCCGGGAGAAGAATTAATAGTATCTGTAATCGCACCCTTTGCGTTCGAAGCGCAACGTTTGAAAACCTTCACTGATTCGCCAATACTATCTTCCCTGATTGATAAGCGAGACAATGTCGCCCACATCCAGCCGCCAGTCATTATTGGCATCGAGATATGACCGCTCTACGTTGTCGAGAATGAACTTTCCGAGTATTACATCAACGGCGCATTGCGCAGTGTATGGGTGGAGATTAAAATTTACATCCAGTGTTTGCCCATCTACCGCAATAACTTGTTGATTTTCTTTTGGTAGATAGTTGGCATTTATTACATCCTCGTGATGAAATCCAATCTCATATCTGCCTCCCGTTAGCCCGATTGTTACTACTCCTGATGAATCGGTTGGGAGCTGGACAAGTTGTTGTCCCTGATTATTGTTAAACCAGACGTTAATGTCTTCGAGCGGAACACCGGAACCGAGAATATGGACATTGAGCGTTAAAGTTGGACTTTCAACGTTGAAATTTAAGGTGGTTGTGCCGGCGGAAACTGTGATTCCCTGCTGTGGAACAGGGACGAGATTTCTTTTTACCAGGTCAGAACCCTCCGGTCTAACATTATATGTCCCCGCCAGCATCAGAAGGAAGTAAAATCCATTCGCATCAGTTTCTCTCCCTCCCAGCCACCGATATTGCTCGTCCTGTAATGTAACATAAATACCCGGCACCGGCGAGCCATTATGCGATACCGTCCCCTGGATGCGGGCTTCGCCTTTTTGCACCTCGAAATTGACCTGTTTGGTATCACCTTGCTTCACTGTTACATCTTGATGGGGCACAGAACAGTATCCCTCATCGTAAAGGTCATCAGTATCAATGCCAACGTGATAATTTCCCGGCAAAACACCGAAAGAGACATTCCCCTGGTCATTGGTGTCTTTACAATTTATGTGATGCCATTCCTCATCATTTATCCAAACCCCGACGTCAATGACGGGATTTGATGTGCCTGACTCTTTGACATTTACGTTAATGAATGCGCTTGGTTCTTCCAGCTGGAAATTTACTTCGGTGGCGGGACTCCCTTCAGCCGGATTTACATCCTTGTTCGGTGGAGGGACAAAACCACCTCTAATGGCGTCGTCTTCGTCAACGCCGACTTCCCACGTACCAGGTGATGCGAGTAAAATGCAAGAGCCATCATCTCTTGTAAAACCTATCTGCTCCGAGTCGTAATCATTATCCAATTCAGCGCAGACCTCGTAACCGATAAGGGGCGAGCTATCGCTCTTTTTAGTCACCTTTCCCGTGATATATGTGGTGGCTGGGAAGAGGGAAAAGTTAAAATTAGCTATGCTGCTACCGATGATGACAACATCCTTGCAAGTCTCTCCCGTGATGCCCCGGTAATTGCAAAACGACTCTTCCACACCAATCTCCCAATCGCCATTCTTCACGGGGAGCTGAAAATGTCCGTTGGCGTCCGCGATGCAAATGGAATCCATATCCAGAATGGATCTTTCCGTTTCCCCCCATAACAAAATATATGAAACGCCCGCACTGGTTGAAGTGTCAACAACTCTGCCTGACACTGTGTAATCTCCATCGTAAAGCGTCAAATCAATGCCGGTTGGATTGTCACCGGAAGTGAGAGACACGTCTTTCTCGCTATCCGCTTCCCAATTACTTAAATATCCCAGAGATTCACCTCCGACTTCGAACTTACCGGCGGGAAGATACAACTTGTAAGAACCGTCAGCATTGGTTAATGTCTCCCAATCATTTTCATCATCATCTTCCGCATACACCAAGCCAACAATAGGTGTGCCGGACTCATCGCGCAGTGTCCCGGATACACTCTGACCTGTAACAACCTGATTAATCTTAAATGTATCGCTTGCCTCCCCGCCGGCATCCTTCACAATAACAATATAGTTTCCTGCGACCTGTGGAACTTCCCAGCAGTCGAGACGGGTTAATAGATGACTATTCAGCCCATCCTCATCTCCCGGTTTTGGGGAGTTTGGTACACTGGGTGCAACGCCCTCCTTGATTTTATTGTAGCGCATAATCCAGTCCTGCGGCTCTTTTGCGCCGTTGCCATTAAAATCAACGACAACAAAAATCTCCACGTCAGCCCCTTGAGCAACATCGGCGTTCACCGTGAGCCAGGTGCCCGTATTAGTGTCGAAGCTCTTTGGTGAAACCGAAACATTGGAAGCACCATAAGTGAGCGACACCAGGGAAACGGTTAACAAGAAAGCAATCGAAAAAGCAGCATTCATAATATTTCTTCGCTTCATAACTTCCCTCCGATTTTTGTGCTTTATCCGAATCACTTTCATCGTAAAAATTGCATACAATTCTCTATTGTTGCAATAATTTTTTGCACATAGCGCGGAGATACATTTTCCCGCCTCTTCTCCAGACTATGAATATTACTTGACGGACAGGAAAAATAATCAGAACTCCTCTTTGTATCCATCTGATTGTAAAATAAACCGATTAATTGACAAATGAGACAATCCCGTCGGAGCTGGAAATATTTACTGGTATTGATTCTCCTCTTTTTGTGGGCATCGGGTAGCACAGCAGAGGTGAAATGCTGCTCCGTCCCCGAGATCGAACCCGGAGGCACACTGGCTCGCATCACCGTCTTCTCCGACAAAACGTGCGAGGAGTGTCAGATGCTCGAGGCGAAGATTCTGCCCGAACTCCTCAAGCGCTATCCCGGTCAGGTGGCTTTCCGGATTTATGACATTGGCGATGTCTCCAGTTTTGCCCTCCTCGACCACCTTGAAGCTCGCTATGGCAAAGCGAAAAATAGCGTCCCGATTGTTTTCATCGCTGGCAAGGTAAGAAGTGGCATTGGGGAAATACGCGAAAATTTAGAGGCAGATATTCAGGCGGCTCTGGAACGCGGCGGGAATCCATGGCCCTCACCGGCACACCGTAAAAATGCCTCTTCGGACACTGACGTTGTGAAGAGGAGGCTGAAGTCCCTGACGCTGGTGGCGGTCATTGGCGCGGGGCTTTCGGACGGCATAAATCCTTGCGCGTTTACGACAATTATTTTTCTGATTTCTTACCTATCCATAATCGGCAGAAAAAAAAGAGAGCTTCTGAAGACCGGTATTATTTACACGGCAGCTGTCTTTGTTACATATCTGGCGCTGGGGTTGGGGCTGATGACGATTGTTTCGCGACTGGTAAATATCAGGCTGGCGAGCAGGATAATTTATGGCGCCACTTCGGCTGTAACAGCTGCGGTGGCAATTCTTTGCCTGAGGGATTATGTCCTGGCGCGTGCAGGTAGGTTCAGGGAAATGACCCTGAGGCTTTCTGACGAAACGCAGAAACGCATCCACACAACCATCCACACAAAGTTGCGCAAACTCGGTATTGTGACGGCGGCGCTGGTTCTGGGCGTTCTGGTTGCGATGTTCGAGCTCCCCTGCACGGGGCAGATTTATCTTCCCATAATTGCGGCGTTGAGCAACCCGCATCTTCGCCCGGTTGCATTGCCATATCTCGTGCTTTACAATTTGATGTTTATCATCCCGCTGATTATGGTTTTTGTGGTGGCATTCTATGGCGCCTCTTCGCAGAACATAGGGACGGTATTTCGCCGGCATCTCGGGGCAATAAAGCTTGTGATGAGCGCGGTATTCCTTATCATTACGGGTGTGCTTATATATATGGCGATTGGATAACAGTCATCAGTCAATGGTCATCAGTCATTGGGGTTATCCGTTGGGGATTTTATTTATTCGTGGACTTCATAGATTCGTTGGGAGTCTATTGCTCAATTTTTATGTGTAGTGTGAATGTCTCCACTGCTTTTTCAGGACCCTCCCAGGGGCGATAATTTTTTAAGACGAGCTGTGTGTCTCCCGGCGCAAGGGTGTCGAATTGCCACGTGTAAATCGCCGCACCTCCCACCATTTTTGGACCGGCAAGCGATTTTATCTCTCTCTTTATCATCTTCACCGTTGTCTTGTCCTGCTCGATGATAGACCAGTTATACCCGGCGGTCGGAACGCCCTTGAGCTTAAGGTAGAATTGGTCTCCGCTTTTCAGCGAAACGGTTTTGCCATTATCCGATTTGTCAAATGTGAGTTGTTTCATCGCAATCTCCCTTTGTGTGGATGGTTTTTTGGTGGCACCGAACCATTCGAGGATTTTCTTATCAAATTTCGCCAGCCATTGGTGGTGACTTTCGGGACCGATGAGTATTTCCGTTTTTATACCGGCGGATTTTAGTTCCTTATAGTATTGTTGAGCGGCTGCGAGCGGGATGCGGCGGTCTTTTGCGCCGTAAATAATGAGTGTGGGCGGATGCGTAGGCGGAATGCCCGGCGGTAGTTCACTGGAAGATGGGTTTGTTGCCCTTCCGGCGGAGATTATGGCAATTGCGCGGATGCGTTGCCCAAAGGTTTGTGCCAGAGCACTTGCCATAACGCCACCGCTCGATAACCCAACAATATAAATTCGGTCCGCATCGAATTTTGCAAACCGGTTCTTTTTTACCCCGTCAAGGAGTGTCCTGAAAAAAGGGAGGTCTTTTGAGCGCAGGTCTGGTAGAAGTAAAAAGTCCCATTCTCTGTCGCCCTCGCGAAAAGGCTCGCCTGCTTCTGGTGCAAGGATTGCAAAACCACAGGCAAGCGCCTGTGAGGTAAAATATCTCTGCCCGCCAGAAGCGAGCGACCCCTCGCCGAACCATACCCCTGCCGTCTGCTCGCGACCGTGCAGGAGGATGATTACGGGAAAGCCAGCTGCAGGCATTCTCCTCTTGGGCAACGCTGTATATACCTTGCGCCCACCGATACTTTGAATCTTGTATGATGGGGAGTTTTGTTGCTTGATGTGACCCGGTGCAACTCCCCACACCAGAACAGGAATCACCCCCAGGAACAGCAAGATGCAAACTCTCCACAAAACCCCTTCTGAATATTTGTTCATTTCAGTGTTCCCCTTTGAAGAAAATAACAGACATAATAATAGACATAATGCCACATATATTTTTTGTAATAGTCTTCATAAGGTGGCTTGCCTCTCCCGAAAAGATGAAAAATATCCTTCAGACAGGATTGCACGGATTTCGCGGATAAAAACTATCCGTGTTAATCTGTGTTATCCTGTCTAAAAAACAAATTTTCGAAGCAGCTTTCACCGGAAGGTATCGAGCCGATGCGAAGAAGAACGACCAGAGACCCGCTAACCGTTCGCGCCTCCGTCAAAGCAGTCTTCTACGCCACTTTGGTCGCTTACAATAGAATTGAGATGTTTAAGAGCGTCTTTCTCCATAGATGTTGACCCTCTCTTTAAATACTCTCTCGAAAATAGTTGATGCAGCAGCCCAAAGAAACGCTTCGAAGGCTTGATGTCGGGTTGGTCAAACTCAACCAGAAAGTCAATATCGCTTGTTTCTGTCCCTTCCGCTTGAGCGAGTGAGCCAAATACGTCCAATCGCTTGACGTTGAACTTTTTACAGGCAGGTATCACGATTTCTCTGATATTATCCAAGGTCATTTCTCTAATGTTCTCCCTCTTCAGTGAAGTTGTATGGTTATGATCGAACGGCAAAGCTCGCCGGCGGGGATGGAGCGCCAGCGGAATCGTCGTCCTAGTGCATGCCGTGGTTAGCCATATTTGAGGCCAACTTCAAAAAGGAAGATTATTCTCATCATATTCGGGGTCGTAAGAAAGAGGCCTCTCTTCAAAGGACTCAAGAACTTCTTTAAATGGGTGAACCCACTCTTCACCAAGCCCGTAAAAGTTATTCTCAATCATATTCTTGAACCTTGCGTCCCCTGCTTTGAGTCCGTTAATGATAATCCTTTTCAATCTTGGAGTGGGTATTTCGGTCAAATCACCGAAAGTCTCCGCAAAAAAGCGGAAAACATAGTCCTGCTCACCTCGGTCTGATGATTCAATCTTGCTTGTGAGCACATAGAGAAGATCGTTCTTAAGATTAAAATGTTTGGTAATATTTATAGCCCAAGCCCCAAAGGCTCCACTTCTGCAGCGATTTCTTTTAGGATCCCATTTACCATCTTTGATTGAATCAACAAGCATGTTTTCTATCCGTAAGCGGGCTGATTCTTCAAGTTGGGGCCATATTTCATGGAAAGATTGTATGACACGGCGAATAGTTGCAATTTCGCCTTCATGTTTTAGTAACTCAGAAACTTCTCGATAGATCTTCTGTTTCTCGTCATCAGTAATTACACCGAACAGAGCATCAAAGAAATACTTAAGTTTATTACCATCACTTTCTGAGAGCCTTTGGAAAATACTGTAAAATATGTCCATCCGTTTCTTTTCGGGTATTTCGCCCACAAGTAATTGGGCATATCTTTTCTTCGGAACAAAGTCTGGATCAAGTACACGAGAGATAAAGACATGTTCCAAGAATGGAGTTTTGCTCTTGTCAATTATTTTCACTAAGTAATTGATAAACAATATCATGGCCACAGCGTCTTCCTCAGTG
>CAZGKP010000015.1:22788-27594 GCA_964526215.1 uncultured Candidatus Sumerlaeota bacterium | reverse complement strand
TTTATAAAGGATATAGACCGACCCCCATCGCAACAGAGAAGACAATCTGTGGGTGGACGTCTCAGATGTTGGGTATTAGGTCCTGGACGCCGGGGGTTATAGTGGTGCCGGCATTGCCCTTTATTGCCTGTAGAATGCATCCTGGGGAGGTGATGATGGTGCGGCGCCCACCTGATTCAATGAACCTTATGGCAGCCTCGATTTTGGGTCCCATACTCCCTGCGGGGAAGTGCCCCTCTGCAAGATACCGGCGCGCCTCGGATATGCTCAAGCGGTCGAGGGGAACACGCTCCGGGCTGGTATAGTTTAGATAAACTTTCTCTACGCCCGTAACAATGACGAGATTCCGTATACCCAGAGTGGAGGCGAGCAGGGCGGCGGCAAGGTCCTTATCTATCACCGCTTCGATGCCATAGAGGGAGCCATCCCTCGCCCTTGTTATGGGTATCCCGCCTCCGCCTGCCGCTATCACAATTACGCCGGTATCAAGGAGCGTACTGATTACGTCCGCCTCTACGATGCGTATCGGTTTTGGCGATGGCACAACGCGCCGCCATCCCCTATCTGAGTCCTCCCGGACAATCCAGCCCCGCTCCCTCGCAAGTCTCCTCGCCTCTTTTTCCGAATACCATTGCCCGATGAACTTGGTGGGATTCTGCATTGCTGGGTCATCGGGGTCTACCTCTACCTGGGTGATAACGGTTACGACGTTTCGGTTCACACTGACATTGATGAGTTCATTGTGCAGAACTTGCTGGAGCATATATCCCATTCCGCCCTCGGAATCGCTGACGCAAACATCAAGCGTGAGCGGGTAGAGGACTTTACGTGCATATTCGCTGCGAAACAGGATATTGCCTACCTGTGGACCGTTGCCGTGAGTGATGACCACGCGGGCAGGATGGCTGAGGAGTATATGAGCCAGCTCCCGCATTGTCTCGCTGGTATGGGCGTATTGCTGGGCAAGGTCACCCGCAAGTGCATTCCCGCCGAGCGCGATGAAGAGTGACTCCACGCTCTTAGCCCCCGAAATGGCGTTCAATTATCCAAGAGACTATGCTTTTAACAGGAAGAGTTTTCCGCAAGGGAGAGAGGCAATGCCAGCACAATGGTTAGCGTTTTATAGATTCCAGGAAAGCCTTGAGGTGACTCGTTACGGAATTCGGCAGGTCTTGAAATGCCAGACCCACCGCCTCGGGGTGGGTTTGATCCTCACCCACCAGACGCACAGCCTTGGCTTTCGTGAAAATCCCATCGGGTATGGTGGAAATCCCCCTGATGTGGACCCAAAAAAAGCGGTCGCGGAACCAGGTGGGCTGCCAGTTTGGATCGAGACCACGTGCCTTTTCCCGCAATTCAACCAGAAGCCCACCAAGGCTGATATCCCGCGTGATACTCTCGAATCGTAAAGACGGGGGATTTTGTACCTCATCGGCGACATCTACACTCTGGAGTTCAGTAGGTAATATCACCTTGTGGCGCGGATATGCTCTAAGGTCTTCGGGTCTCATTGACGCTCCTTTTCAGGCACAGGCGAAGTAGCGCGGGTGTTGCGAGTGGCACTCTTCTGGCGAATCCGCTGGAGGAGGTTTTCATTAAATTCACGTGCAGGATTGTATCCGCGAGTGAGCAAGCGTTGCTGCAGGGCTGCTACCTCTATAAGGATAGCGATATTTCTCCCCGGCTCAACCGGAATCCGATATTCCGGAATCTCAACGTCAAAAATGGCGTGCTTTATCTCCTCCATCCTCAGCCGTTCGTATTCTTTATTGGGGTCCCATTTTTCCAGGTGGACAAGGAGGGATATTTTCTTCTCCTCACGAATTGAGCCAACGCCGTAGAGCTTCTCGATGTCAATTATGCCCAGTCCACGAATCTCCATATTGTGTTTCAGGATGTCGGAGGCACTCCCGATGAGCAGGTTTTTGGATATGCGGCGCAGTATCACCACATCATCGGCGACCAGCCGATGCCCGCGTTCCACCAGCTCTAAAGCCGCTTCACTTTTACCCACCCCGCTACTCCCCACAAGCAGCACACCCATCCCGTAAACATCCAGCAATACTCCATGAATTGTGCAGGAGGGTGCGAATTGGTTTTCGAGATAAAACGAGAGCATTCCCGAAAACCGCGATGTGGGTATCGGTGTGCACATCACCGGGACATTATGCTCATTTGTAAGGGAGCAGAATTCCGGCGAGACATCCTGACCTGACGTAATTACGAAACAGGGAATTTGAAACTCAAACATCCTGGAAAGGCGGCTGCTACGCTCATTTTCGTCGAGACCCTTCAGAAATGAACACTCGGTATTGCCGAGTATCTGGATGCGGTCGTGGGAAAAAACCTCGTAGAAGCCGGCGATTGCAAGACCGGGGCGATTGAGCTCGGGAGATTCGATTGGGTTATCGAGACCTCCCCCTCCGGCGATAAGTGTGAGTTCCAGAACCTTGCCCTTAGCCTCGAGCATCTTCCTGACCGTAAAGCCCGGCACCATCTTCTCCTTTTGGCAACCGTCGAATTGAATAAAGCAAGCTGGTGGTCGGATTCGAACCGACGACCTGCGCATTACGAGTGCGCTGCTCTGCCAGCTGAGCTACACCAGCAAAACAAAAATCCGCCCTGGATATAAAACCCGCCTAAACTTTAACACTTTATTTATCCAATCCTACGCACCCTGATGCAACAAAAAAATCCAACTGCGCACCACTACCTAAAATTCTGGCATTGGGAGTTGGGCTGTTCACATTCTTACCTCCCGGCTTATGTCTATGCCCGATATGTGTCTATGCCTTACGCGCCTCGATGCGCTCCGGCTCGATATGAATGCAACCGATGACGGGACAAACGGATTCACATAACCCGCATCCCACACATTTCTCTTTATCAACACGCGGGCGGCGCTTCTTGTCCATCGTGATTGCACCGTGCCCACCGTCCCTGCATGCCACAAAACATAATCCGCAGCCGATACATCTCTTCCTGTCAATCTCGCTGACGCCCTTTGAGATATAGGGCAATTGGTCGTGTGTGGTGATATACTGCAAAGAATAACCGATGAAATCCTCAACCCTCTCAAAATTGTGCCTCTCCATAAACACTGAAAGCCCGTCCGTGAGATGTTCTATAATACGGAAGCCATATTTCATCACCGCAGTGCAGAACTGGACATTGCGCGCCCCGACAAGCAGGAATTCTGCCGCATCCCGCCAGGTCGCCGCGCCCCCGGTTCCCGTAACCGGCATCTTTGTATGCCGCACTATCTCGGCTATCACTCGCAATGTTATTGGTTTTATCGCCGGACCCGAAAGCCCGCTGTATGAAGTCTTGCCGCCCACATTCGGTATCGGCAGTAGTGTGTCGAGGTCAATACCCATAAGCGCCGGGATGGTATTTGATGCACAAATCCCGTCTCCCCCGCCACGCTTGACCGCCAACGCCGCATCAATAATGTCCGTAACCTGTGGTGTGAGCTTTATCACAACGGGACAGCATTTCGCCGCACCCTTTATCCACCCCGTAACCTCCTCCACAAGCGAGATGTCCTGTCCCAGCATCGCCCCCGGCTTTGAACCGAGCGTCCCCTGCGGACAACTGAAACTGCACTCAATGGCGTCGGCTCCCGCCCCTTCCAGCATCGCAATAAGTGATTCCCAGTTCGACCTTTGTGCACCCATTATGCTGGCGATAGTGATTTTGTCGGGAAACTCGCGCTTTAATATCGAAATGCGCTCGGCAATGACATCGGCGTGATGTTCACTGATGAGGTCAATATTTCCCATTGCAAAGATGCGACGCTCTTCGTAAGTAAAGCCTGAAATCATCGGATATTTAAGTGGGACATCGGTGCCGGGGACAGATGTCGTCTTGAGGACGGCGCCAGCCCATCCCGCCTCGTATGCGCGCCTCACCATATCGAGGTCGTCAGTTGCGGGAGAGGCGGCAAGGATAAAGGGATTCTCGAATGTAAGTCCGCAAAACGTAGTTTGCAAATCAGTCATTTTCAGCAAGTCTCTATTCCTGCGAAATTTTTAAGGATTTTCAGCCCCACCGCCTGACTCTTTTCAGGGTGAAACTGCGTGGCAAAGAGATTGTGGCGCCAGACGGATGAGACAAATTCCAGTTCGTAGTCGGTTGTGGCAGCGATGTCTTCGGCACGCACGGGCACTACGTAATAAGAGTGGACAAAATACACGTAGGCGTCATCGCCGATGCCATCAAATATCGGAGCGGGGCGTCTTATGCGGATTTGATTCCACCCCATATGGGGGACTTTCATATCTGTTACGAAGCGTTTTACCTCGCCGGGGAGAATGCCGAGACCGGGGATGCCCGGAGATTCCTCGCTCTTCTCAAAAAGAACCTGTAGACCCAGGCAGATACCCAGAAACGGTTTGCCAGCAGCAACCGCCTGTCTGATAGGCTCAACGAGCCTGCGCCTTTCAATCTCACGCATTGCATCTCCAAAAGCCCCAACTCCCGGCAGGACAATCTTCTCCGCCTTTGCCAATACATCCGGCAATGCAGTGATGGTCGCAGAAAACCCAATGCGTTCAAGAGCCTTCTGCACGCTAAAGAGATTACCCATCCCATAATCAATAATAGCAATCATTTCCGCGCACTCTTTTCCCAAACAAATTATGACCTTCGTAAAGCGGGAACAAAAAAGAGTCAACGCTTTTTGAGAGAATAAGGGCATTCAAAAATTCAGACGGATTGAATATTCGATGTTAGTGTTTTGTTCATTGTCAGTTGTTAGTTGCCTGTTGAGCCTGTTCGACGTTGAATGTTGGATATTTTCACCCG
>CAZGKP010000015.1:0-22778 GCA_964526215.1 uncultured Candidatus Sumerlaeota bacterium | reverse complement strand
TAGTTTGTCAGATGCTGTTTTTCAAAGGGCTAAAATGTTACAAAACTGACAATTAAAAATTGTGAATAGCCGTTGTGGAGTTTATTTTTTAATTGTCCGTTGTCTGTTTTGAATTCTAACTTAATAGGAACTCAACACAGACAAAAAATTTTTCTATGGTGGCTTCTTCAGTTCCTAATCCCCTAACGTCCTTATTTCTATTTTAACTTTATCCTCGGCAAGTGTGACTCCATCGGTATTCACTATGCACACCGATAAGGTGTATGCGCCGGGGGCAAATCTGACGTCTTGTTGATTCAGTTTTTCAAAGACTTTTCCCAGGTCGGTCAGTTCGCAATCGGCACCGAGGTCCGGCATAGGGCGAGTCTCTGCATAAAGGTCATTGCCTCTGCCATCTTTCAATGCCGTTAGGACGTGTGCGCCGCGCACCGCATCCCACAGGTCGTTCACAGCCACAAGCCGCCCTTCTGCAAACTGATTATCGAGGAAGCGGTATTTATTTAACTCAATCTTGATAAAGACAGGAGTCATTGACTCCTTAAGTGCAAAGTAACCCAATTTGGGCTGCCGGAGGTGGTCTACAACCGCCCACGTAATTGCCTCCCAGCAATCCATAAACATAAATTGAAATATCCCCGTTATCTTTTTCCATTTCGCCTTCCTGTATTCGCCTATCGCAAAACGTAGAAGACGCGCCTGATATTCCTGACTGTTTTTGACAAATTCTTCGATGGATTCACCCTTATCAATACCTGCCACAAAGAATGTAGGCTCATATTGGAAGTCGTGGTATGCCCATTTTTCCCAATCGGGTTGCCAGAGCGATTCGGGCGGGATGAACCAACGCAGTGTCTCCACATTCGGCAGTGCCTGTGCCCCAAACTCGGTTACGAGTGGACCGCCGGGAAGGGCGCGAAAATCACGCATCTCTCCGCTATACCACCCGGGATATGGATGGTTTGTAAAGTCTGATAGCGGAAGCACCGGGCGCGTGAAATCCTCGGCTCTCACAACCCGCTCAAGGTGGGGCGGAATCACATCACGAGATTTATCCGGTTCATTGTGGCAACACCATATCGCCACTGAGGGATGTCTGTCGAGCAAGCGAACCATATCACGCACCTGCGATGTTGCGACAGAGAGAAATTCTGTGCTCGGTTCGTAGTCCCACTGGAGGGCGAAATCCTGCCAGACCAGGATGCCAGCACGGTCGCACGCATCGTAAAAATCGGGATGCGTTATATGTGCGTGAACGCGGACAATGTTTATATTCACCTCCCGCAAAAGCCCTATGTCCCTTTCGATTTTTTCCTTTGAATATGTCGAGAGCCACTGGGTCGGTATCACATTCGTCCCGCGTAAGAAAAGCCGCCTCCCGTTGAGGTAGAATACGGAATTCTCATCGAGACGCACTGTGCGCATCCCAACATTCATCTCCGCACTGTCAGCCGCCGTGGCATCGCCCGTAAGTACCAGAGAGAGTCGCAGGCGATAGAGGGGTTGCTTGCCGGCGTCATAGGAATACCATAGTTGCGGGTCGGGGATGTGGACAGTTTGTGTAAACGATTGCATCCCCGGCACAAGAATCACCTCCTGCGAGGCGGTTATTGTCCTCCCTTTCGATTCAGACGGAGGCTCAATTTCCCATCTCAGTCTCGCCGGAAGGGGATTATGTCCAGCGCTGCACACATCCGTCCTGAAGACGACCAACGCTGCATCTTCACGTATTTTCATTGAAACCATACGGATGTGTTGTATCCAGGTGTCAGCGCGCCACAGCATCTCCACATCGTTCCATATCCCGCCGGTATTACCGTCCTGACCGTGCTGGAGGTCCCAGGAACCGGGGCGTGCATCGTGGTGATTGAGGACACCTTTGATGAGGCGTTTTTTGTAGGGCCACCTCTCTCCAGGCATTTCGCGCGGCGAATCCACTCGCACAATAACTATGTGATTGCAGACTGTGGATTTCGGATTGCGGATTTTTTCCCCTTGTGGAATCGGGAATTCGAATGGCTGGAAGTATCCCTCGTGTGATGCACAATGGATGCCGTCAACCCATACGTCTGCAAAGTAGTCAATGCCGTGAAAGCGGAGCCAGGGTGTAAGTCCGGGGGCATTTTCCTCAAATTTTAACTCGCTGGCATACCATACAACACCGGTATAATTTTCAAGCCCCATAAGATGCCAGTTTTCGGGGATTGAGACGGGTTCCCAGTCAGACCTGTCGAAGTCCGGTTTATAGAAGCCGCACGAGATGCCCGAATCATCAGGGTCAGCTATGCGGAGCCAGTGCCCATTCAGCGAGAGTATCTTTCGGTCTCGTTTCATTTTTTCCCCTTTCTTCCCATCAGGATTAACACAGAAAAAATGCGCATACTGGAGGAAAGGTATTGATTCCCCGCGTCAATTTAAGTAAGAAAAAAGATAAATAAAATTTATACAGTCAACTTTTTTTTTGGAGAGGGGAATTATGGAGACAAATCGGCGTATGGCACTTTATCCGGGTTCGTTCGATGGGCTGACTTATGGGCATATAGACATTATCAGACGGGCAAGTGCGTTATTTGACCACCTGATGGTGGGAGTGGCGCATAACCCGCACAAAAATCTCTGCTTCTCGGTTGCGGAACGCGTGGAGATGTTGCGCAAAGCCACAAAGGATATACCCAACGTTGAGGTGCAGGACTTCGGCGGGCTAACCGTTGAGTTTGCCCACAAAATCGGTGCCAGATTCCTCGTCAGGGGCTTGCGTGCTATATCCGATTTTGAGTTCGAGCTACAGCTGGCGCTCCTCAACCGCAAGATAGACTGTGATATAGAGACCGTTTTCCTCGCAACCTCTACAAAATTTATATTTCTCAGCTCCAGCGCCGTTAAAGATGTCGTTATGCATAATGGCAGTGTGAGCGATTTTGTGCCCGATTTTGTTGAGCGGGCACTGCGTGAAAAACTCCTTGGTGAGGGGGAAAAGACATCGTGCGTTTGAGTAAGGTTCGGACCTTGCGCCTTTTGAAGATGAAGGCACAAGGCAAAAAAATCGTAATGCTTACCGCCTATGATTATTTCACAGCGCGCCTTTTGGATGAGGCGGGCATCGACATAATCCTGGTGGGCGATTCTGTTGGTATGGTTCAGCTGGGTTTCGGGGACACGCTGCACGTTACGCTCGATATGATGATACATCACTGTGCGGCGGTCAGGCGCGGGGTAAAATCTGCCCTCCTCGTGGGAGATATGCCCTTTATGACATACAAGATAAACGAAGATGAGACGCTCAAGAATGCGGCGCGGCTCGTTCAGGAAGGCGGCTGTGAGGCAGTAAAGATAGAGGGCGGAGAAGAGGTGGTGCATTTCGCTGCCCGCATCGTTGGCGCAGGCATACCCGTGATGGGACACATCGGACTCACGCCGCAATCGGTGCATCAACTCGGCGGATACAGGGTTCAGGGCAAGGGCGCCGGAGATGTGGAGAAGCTGATAAACGATGCACACGCCCTTGAGGATGCAGGTGTCTTCGCAATCGTGATAGAAGCTGTTCCACCCGACGTCGCAAGACGCATAACACAGGCAGTGCATATCCCCACAATCGGCATCGGTGCAGGTCCGCATTGCGACGGACAGGTGCTCGTCATAAACGACCTTCTGGGGCTTACAGATGGAAAGCCCCCTCACTTCGTCAAGCAATACGCCGATTTAGGCTCTGCCGCCCGCAGGGCAATCGAGGCATTTGCAAACGAGGTGCGCAGCGGTGCTTTCCCCGCAAAGGAACACTGGTATTCTGATTAGGCTTCGCCTGTCATTTGGCGGCTTCGCCGCCGTCATTTTGTCCGCCTGTGGCGGATGTCATTTAATGGCTCCGCCATTGTCAGATGCCCTTCGGGTGTCATTAAATGACGCGACCCAAAGGGAGCAAATGACAGCCCCCGAAGGAGGCGTTTTATGAAACCTGAATTCCACCATCGCTGGGACCTTTCACCTAAAGAGGCGATACGTTTGCAGGATCGCCTCGCTAAATTCCTCTTGAATACGCGGCGGGACAAATGTCCTCTCCAACTAAAGGACTTGGAATTTGTTGCCGGTGCCGATGTCTCCTATTCTAAAAAGACCGATACCTGTTATGCGGCAGTCGTGGTGTTTAAGTTCCCCTCGCTGGAGGTGGTGGAGGAAAGGACAGCTGTACGAAAATCCTCGTATCCTTATGTGCCGGGGCTGTTGACATTCAGAGAAGGTCCGCCCCTCATTTCCGCTTTTTCACGCCTCAAGAATGAGCCTGACCTTCTGGTTTTTGATGGTCAGGGGATAGCGCATCCGAGGCGACTCGGACTCGCAACGCACATAGGCTTAATTTACGGCAAGCCATCAATCGGGTGTGCAAAGTCCGTTCTCACGGGAGAATTTACCCCGCCAGGACCAAACGTGGGCGATTGGTCGCCTCTCACAGATGGCGAGGACGTTATCGGCTGCGTGCTTCGCACAAAGGTAAACTGCAAGCCACTTTTCATATCGCCCGGAGTCCTGATGGATGTCGAATGGGCGCGGCGGTTCATCATTCATTGCCTCGGGAGATATCGTTTGCCGGAAATTGTGCGACAGCCCCATCTTTTGTCAAACAGAGTCCGCCTCCTACACGAGAAGACTCCTTTATCAAGCTGAAGGCGGGAAGGGAAGATTGTGATTATCGAGAAAAATAGCGAGGAGCTATTGACAAATATTCCCGAACCAGTTCATATAGTATTCCGAAAGTGAGATAAAATAACGGGAGATTTTTATGTTTAATAAAGAAAATAGCCCATTTACACCGGGAAGTCCTGTGCCGGTGGAGCTTTTCGTAGGTAGATTAGATCAAATTGAAGAGATCCTTCGGTACGTTGGACAGACAGTATCCGGGAAGCAGGAAAATGTTTTCCTGGCTGGAGATAGAGGAATAGGAAAGAGTTCCCTCGCATCCTTGCTCCGCCATTTGGCTGTAAATCAAAAGAATATGCTTGGTATTCACGTCTTTCTGGGCAGAGTATCCACTTTGGAAGAAATGGTGCGTCATATTTTCGATGAGCTGTTAAAAGAAACAAAAAATGAGAAATGGTTTAACAATATCACGGATTTCTTCGGGAAATATATTGAGCAGGTAGGGCTCTTTGGCATCTCTGTTAGTTTTGCTCCCCCTCAGCAAGATTTAACAAAATTGGTTGGGGAATTTCCGCAGGCAATTGGGAATTTATTGCAGAAAATAAAAAGTGAAAAAGCAGGGCTATTCATAGTATTGGATGATATCAATGGATTGGTTGAAAAGACAGAATTTGCTCACTGGTATAAAAGCTTTGTGGATGAAATCGCAACTCATTATAAACATTTCCCTGTTTTCGTCATGCTGATAGGCATCCCTGAAAAGAGAGATACTTTGTCCACTCACCAACCTTCCCTTATGAGGATATTCAGGGTAATAGAAATTGAAAAACTTACTAACGAAGGGGTAAGGGATTTTCTTTCCAAAGCTTTTGAAAAAGCGGACATAAAAGTTACACCCCGTGCAATGGAACTGATGGTGCAATACTCCAGCGGACTACCCATCTTGATGCAAGAAATAGGGGATGCCGTTTTTTGGTCCACCACTGATGGTGTAATAAATGAGAGAAATGTGTCCATGGGGATATTAACTGCTGCCGAGAATGTCGGAAAAAAATACCTCGACCCAAAAGTTTACAGGGCAATTCGGAGTGAACGCTACCGATCAATTTTGAGGAGATTAGGGGAGTGGCCGCTTCAGCTTAATTTTACAAAAAGAGATGTAGAAAAAAAACTCAATGAGACCGAGAAAAAAGTCTTTCACAATTTCTTGAGAAGAATTAAAGAATTGGGTGTAATCGAGACCGATATCGAAAGAGGAAAAGGGGCATATAGATTTGTCAATGAAATATATCCCATTTACATCTGGATGGAAAGTGAAAGATATAAAAAGAGGTTTGGTTAGCAGGAAGCGGTTTTAATCTTTCAAGGAAGGTGCCCGTCTTAATAAATTCCTACCAGCAATTGTTACGTATCGGTGCTTTCTTTAATTGAACGGTGGAGCAAAGATGACACTCCTTTGTGCGAAAGGGTCGGCGGCGATTTTTCTATGTGATGCGCTTGAACTGGCGGTCTAATTGGGACTTTGTCAAAAGTATCATCGTGGGACGCCCGTGTGGACAGGTGAAGGCTAATTGCGTCTTCTTCAAGTCGCTGATGAGACGGCGCATTTCTTGTGGGGAGAGGCGCTGCCCCGCCTTGATTGCACTGTGGCAGGCGAGGCGCTTTGCAATCTCATCACGCAACTCGCTGGCGGCGTCGGGCTTTATGTTTATGTCCGGGGCATTAAGTATGTCGCGGATAAGGGCGGGGGCATCCACATCGCCAATGTCGGCTGGCAATGAGTGCACAATGAATGTCCGCCCCCCAAACGGCTCTACCTCAATGCCGAATGCCGCCAGATGCCCGACAAGTCGTTCCATCTGAGGCACCTCGGCAACCTCCACCTCGAATGTGATGGGTATCAATAGTTGCTGAATGGTGGAGCGTATTTCTTGCCCGGCGATTTTTTCATACATAATGCGTTCGTGGGCAGCGTGCTGGTCAATCAAAAGTAAGGCATCGCCGCACAAAGCCACAATATAAGTATCGGCGATCTGCCCGAGCGGTTCGGGTTCACCGGCGGCAGCCCAGAAATCCGCTGCGGTCTGCGGGACAATCCGGGGTTGGGACGCACTCACCTCCCCCACATCGGGTGGCGGTGGAGATGGTGCGGCGGGCATAATGCGGCTTGCCGTAATCCCAAGGTCGTCCTGTTTGCCAACCGGCGTGGCTTCCTTCTTAAATGACTCCCGCAATGCCTCCGCCGGTGATGAAAATAATCCCCCGCCCTCATATCCCTTCGCTGAAGGAGTTACGGCTGGACCTGGAGATGCGGGCAACCGCGTGTATGGAACGAGGTTCGCCTTTCTGAGCGCCTCTGAAACCACTCGATATACGATTCCGCCTACCTTCCTCTCGTCCCGGAAACGCACCTCTTCCTTTGTCGGATGGACATTCACATCCACCTCTTCAGGTTCAAGGAACACAAATATCGCCCCGACCGGGTGGCGTCCCGTCATCATAAGACCGCGATATGCCTGCTCAAGCATAATGGTAAGGATACGATTTGCGATAGGTCTACGATTGACGAAGAAGAATTGCCCGCCGCGGTTGTTCCGCCCCGCCTCCGGTCTGGCGATAAATCCGTGCACCGTAACCGGCAGATTCCCCGATTCAAGGGACAAAAGCATCCCCTCAACCGCCGAACCCAGCACCTGCCGCAGGCGGTCTTTTAGTGATTGTTTCGCCGGGAACTCGAATTGTTTGCGCCCCTTTTTGAGGAACGTAAACCCTATCTCCGGATGCGAAAGTGCCTGTTGTGTAGTGACCTGAAGGACTCTTTTGAGTTCGGTGGATGGACGGCGCATAAATTTCAGACGCGCCGGGGTATTGAAGAAGAGTTCGCGCACAGCAACAGATGTGCCGATGGGAGCGCCCACAGAATGGCTCTTTACGACCTCTCCGCCCTCAACCATGATGCGAGTGGCTGCAAGGTCGTCAGGCGTGCGTGTGGTGAGCGTGAGGCGACTGACGGCGGCAATGCTGGCAAGTGCCTCGCCACGGAATCCCCGTGTCTTTATGTGGATAATATCATCGAGGGTGGCAATCTTGCTTGTGGTATGTCGTTGGAAAGAGAGCGGGGCATCATCAGGCATCATCCCGCAACCATCGTCGGTAACGGTTATGTCGCGAGCATCTTCGGATGCCCCGATGGTTATCCGGGAAGCGCCGGCATCAATAGAATTTTCAATCAGTTCCTTTGCCACGGATGCAGGACGGCAAATCACCTCTCCCGCAGCAATCTGGTTGATGAGAGTGGGGGGTAATAATATTATGGTCATTTCGATTGCTTCGCAATCGCCGTTATCAATCCCCGCCCGCGCCCCCGTCCGTGCCCGAAGTCAGTTACAGCTTTGTCCCGGAGGAATTAGCATCATCAGTTTTATCTTTTTTGGCGGGCGGCTCACCGGCATAGAGGAAGTTATTAAACATATCCACCCATTCGGTCCAGCGTTCGCCCTTTTCGTGCGCCTTTTTTGTCTGCTCAAAGTATGTGCTTAAATAAGCATCAACGTAATCAGCGTAAAAGAGGATGAGGGCTTCAGCGGTCTGTGGGACTTTGGGCGAACCGAACTCTCCCTTGCCGTGATGCGAAAGTATCATATGCTCAAGTAGCATCTTCGTCTCTTCGGGGAAACCCTCGATTTTGCGGACGCGATTCTCTATCTCCATCGCCATCATAGAGAGGTGTCCCAGGAGTCTGCCGCGGTCGGTATAATTTATGGCTGTTTGATATGTGTATTCATAAACCTTTGAGCCATCGTGAAGCAATGCGCCAGTTATGAGAAGGTCTTCATCCACGTGGTCGTAATTACGGGCAATTGCTATGGCGTTTTTTACAACGCCCAAGGTGTGTTCGGCAAGACCGCCAAGGTATGCCTGGTGCATTTTGCGGGCAGAGGGTGCCCGCAGGAAAGCCGTCATATATTTATCGTCTCCGAAAAAGCCCTCAAGGAGAGCGCGCAGGTATGGCGTTTTGACCTTATTTACCCACTGAATAATTTCGCGCCGCATCTCAGCAAGAGGGCGCTCCGAGCGTGGTAAAAACTTCTCAACGTCAACCACCGAAGAGTCTACCTTTCGAGCCTCCCTTATGGTCAACTGGAGTTGGTTATTATATCTCCCGACGCTGGCTTTTACGAGGACAAAGTCGCCGGAGCGTGCCTCATCATTCAGAAAAATATCGGCGTCATTCCACATAACGCTCTTCACAACGCCGGTTGCGTCCTGGAGATTAAGCATCACGAAAGGTTCACCCGTTTTCTTAAATTTCTTCTCCACGTCCCGCAGCAAATACACCGATTCTATTCTCCCCCCCGCCTCGAGACGGGCAATATCTATATGCTTCATAATTCCCCCCTCAAAAAAATGTTACACTCGATGAAGACTTGTATACAAACCTTAAAGGGGGCAAATCAAGCGTAAAGACGATGACTATAGAGGCGCGCACAGGTGAGGGATACTTTTTCCCTTGACGTTATTATGAGCATAGCCGACTCTCACCTGAAGATACTACACATAAAGAGGTGAAATTATGAAAGGAACAAAAGGTAAAATCGTCTCTTTCCCTCTTCTTATCAATGGCAAACGCGTCAAAACAACGGATATTTTAGAAATACACTCTCCTTACGACGATACGCTGGTTGGTGCTGTTCATCGCGCCGGGGAAAAGCACCTCGACAAAGCAATAAGTAGTGCCGTTAAGGCTTTTAAAGTCTCATCCCGTCTCCCCGCTTACCAACGCGCCCAAATCCTTGAGCGTATTCGTGACGGAATCGTAAAGCGCTATGATGAAATTGTCGAAATTTGCTCCCTTGAATGCGGAAAACCGGTTACTTTCACACGCATTGAAGTTGACAGGGCAATAAGTACCTTTGACCTCGCCTCGAAATATACTTTAACAATTGAAGGCGAAATTTTGCCCACCGATGTTATCAAATACGGCACAGGAAGAATCACACTGGTCAAGCGTTTCCCGATAGGTGCTATAGCTGCCATTACGCCTTTCAATTGGCCTTTGAATTTACTTGCTCATAAAGTCGCACCTGCGTTTGCGGTGGGCAATACCGTGGTTCTCCGCCCTGCGTCGCAAACGCCGCTGACGGCACATATCCTCGGCGAGATTGTTACCGGTGCAGGTTATCCTGATGGTGGATTGAACATTGTCCCATCGCCGGTGTCGGTCGCTGAAAAACTAATAACGGATGAACGAATCAAGATGGTCTCATTCACAGGCTCGCCCGAGGTTGGCTGGTCAATCAAAGACAAAGCGGGTAAGAAAAAGGTCTCTCTTGAACTTGGCGGAAATGCGGCGGCTGTTATTGACGCAGATGCAGACCTTGATTTTTGCACGGAACGGCTCGCCATCGGTGGGTTTCACTATGCGGGGCAAAATTGTATCTCTGTTCAACGAATCTTCGCCCATAAAAAAATCTTCAACTCTTTTAAGATGCGTCTACTTGATGTGACACGAGAAAAGATTAAATGGGGCGACCCTATGAGGGAAGACACCGTGGTGGGACCCGTGATCAACTCTGCCGAGGCAGACCGCATTATGCAATGGATTAACGAGGCGGTGGATGGTGGAGCAAAGGTTTTGTGCGGGGCAAAGCGCCACGGAAATGTCATTGAACCGACCATTCTCACAAATACCAAACCCCGGATGAAGGTTAATTATCTCGAGGTGTTCGGACCGGTTATGACGCTTGAGCCATTTTCAGATTTTGAAAGGGTGCTTGAGCGGGTAAATGATTCACGCTACGGACTGCAGGCTGGGGTCTTTACACGGGATATTGAAAAAGCCTTCCTGGCATACCGCACACTTGAAGTCGGCGGTGTAATCATAAACGATTTTCCAACATTTCGGGTGGACAACTTGCCCTACGGTGGGATGAAAGATAGCGGTTTCGGGCGTGAAGGCGTCAAATACGCAATGGAAGAGATGACCGAACTGAAGCATCTCACAATAAACCTCACCCTCTAAACTTCGGAGTGCAAAACACTTTTACGCAAACCCGAACCAAAGATGTTTGACATTTTCAATCAAGCCTCATCCGCCGAAGGCGGACAAAGGACGTAGAGAATAAAAAAAACTCTGCGTTCTCTGTGACTCTGCGTGGGAAAATTTCAGACAGCTAAAATGTTACAGAAATTATAAACCCCTTCAGTGATTTACTCACCGATGTCTCTTACCGGTATTTAACATTTCATCCCCGGCAGATGAAGCTTGATTTGTGACACATTAAGCCTCATAAGCGAAAAATAAAACGCCCTGAAAAGCCCACGCACCTTTTGCATAACAGATTCTGGCAATCCCTGAACTACAACGCATTGACCCTAGTATTATTAAACAGGTGGCTGAAAATTACGGGACTTTTATCAAACAAAACTGTCAGTGGCTCGAAACCGGGGGACTCTTTCAATTAAGACTAAAGCCCGAAGAAGTCGCGGAGTGGTTTAAGGAGTATGTCAAAATCCCGCATTCTCTCAAAGGCGGGGAGAAGGATGCGGCGGAAAGAGTAGGCTACCGCCGATGGGATGAAATGGTTGAAATCCTGCGAGAAACCAACTATTCTCATTTACAAGAATTTTTAAATGGCTTAAATATGTCGAATGCTCCTGAGAAATGAGGTGATTTGAAAAAGGAGAATTCCGCTCCTGGTAGATAAAAGACGTTGCATCGCCCTGAGAAAAGAACGACATAAAAACGATGTGGGTATCTTAAACTTTGCAAATTTTGCCTGTGTAAAGGGGGCTTTTTGAATGAATGATTCTCTTGAAAAGGTAATCGGCATTATTGTCAAGGATGTGGGACCTGATAAGATTATGCTCTTCGGCTCTCGCGCAAAGGGAGATTCTAAAGAGGAAAGTAATTACGATATCTACGTTATTAAACAAGGGGTTTAGCATAGAAGAAAACTCGCTCAAAAAATTTACAGGCTGCTCTATGGCGTCGGAGTTCCTGTTGATGTTATCGTTGAAACCCCTGAAAGGTTCGATAATCTGAAAGACAATCCTTTCTTGATTTACAAAGATATCGCAACTAATGGGAGGGTTCTCTATGAAAAATCAAGCTCTCGTGAAGGAGTGGCTAAAAAGAGCAAAAAGCAATCTGGAAAGTGCAAGAGACGTACTAACTTCTGGGTAGAAAAGCAAATTGGGAAGTAAATCGAAAGTGTTTACGGCTTGACTTTTTTATTTTTTTGCCACTGATTAAAGACTCTTCTTTATTATAATCTGCAAAATTTCTGGGAATTCTTTTTAATCGGGAGATGCTCTATGGATAATAAGATTCGGCGCTCTCTCTTGAGCGTGTCTGATAAAACTGGTCTCGTTGAATTCGCTAAAGGGCTTTCTGAATTGGGCGTGGAACTTGTCTCTACCGGTGGCACTCTAAAAACCATCAAGTCCGCCGGGATTGATGCTAAATCGGTCTCGGATGTAACTGGCTTCCCCGAAATCTTAGATGGGCGTGTGAAAACTCTCCATCCCGCTATCTTTGCGGGTATCCTTGCTCGTCGCCGTAATCCTGAAGACCTCCGGACGCTTCAAAAGCTCGGTCTGCCCCTCATTGACCTCGTCGTGGTAAATCTCTATCCGTTCGAGGAGGTCTCTGCGCTCCCCGACTCTCCATTTTCTGAGGTGATTGAAAATATTGACATCGGCGGTCCGTCTATGTTGCGCGCCGCTGCGAAAAACCTCGAGGATGTTGCCGTCATCTGTTCTCCCGACCAGTATAATGCGGTTCTAAAGGAATTAAGGGCGAATGATGCGCGGCTTTCCCGCGGCACACGTGCACGCCTTGCGCGCATCGTCTTTGAACACACCGCCGCTTACGATTCGCTCATTGCGGCATATCTCCGCGCAAAAAGTGAGGATGAATCTGCATCAGAGGCTGACGCATTCCCCGAAATCCTCACGATTAAGCTAAAAAAGATTTCCGATTTGCGTTATGGAGAGAACCCGCATCAGGCGGCGGCATATTACGCTCCCCCTGATTGGGCAGAGACATCTGTCCCGCACGCACGCCTCCTGCACGGCAAGCCACTTTCTTACAACAATATCTCCGACCTTGACACTGCTCTCGATTGCGTCCGCGATTTTGATGAGACGGCAGCGGTGGTTTTGAAACACGCAAATCCGTGCGGGCTTGCAGTTGCCGAGCCACTTGTCGAGGCGTATCGCCTCGCGCGCGAATGCGACCCGATGTCGGCTTTCGGCGGGATTGTGGGATTGAATCGCCCCGTTGATGCCGAGACCGCAAAGGAAATCAACTCCACATTTATCGAGTGTGTAATTGCACCATCATTCTCGCCGGAGGCTCTTGCCATCCTTACAAAAAAGAAGAACATCCGCCTTTTGGAGGCGGGTGAGTTTACTCCGAAAGAGGCGACAAATTTTATGAAATCGGTTGTGGGAGGCGCGCTGGTGCAGTCGCGCGACCTTAGAGAGGTGCGCCCCAAAGACCTTAAACTCGTTACAAAGGCTAAACCCTCGGAGCAGGATATAAAGGGTCTCCTGTTTGCGTGGAGGGTTGTGAAATGGGTGAAATCAAACGCTATCGTTTACACGACGCTGAATTATACAGTGGGTATTGGTGCCGGGCAAATGAGCCGTGTGGATGCCGCCGAGTTAGGCATAAAGAAGGCACGCAAACCCATCGCAGGCACATATATGGCATCGGATGCGTTTTTCCCGTTCAGGGACAATATTGATGCGGCGGCAAAAGCGGGGGTTCGTGCCATCATACAGCCCGGAGGCTCGCGTCGCGACCCCGAGGTCATACAGGCGGCAGATGAGCACGGACTGATTATGGTCTTCACTGGAATGCGACATTTCAGACATTAGGCCCAAAGTCGCAAAAGATTTTTTGGCATCGGGCTTTATCGTAAAGTATCAGGAGAGATGTAATCGTGGGGGAGTTGCGCGCAGAATCCCCATTGTGGGTGGAGTTCAGCGGCTTGCCGGAATTCGTAAATGCGAAAATCCGAAAAGGGACGTGGAGCATTTTTAAGAAGGTGATGGAGCTGGATTGCGCAGCGAATGTGGAGCCGGGAGTGGTGGAGATTTCGCTCGATGAGCTCGCCGACCGCACAGGGCTTGCGGCAAAGATTGTTGAGCGGTGCCTCATCGGGCTGCGAAGGAAAAATTTACTCGCCTGCTTTGTGCCCGATAATACCGCAGAAAAAGCACTGTTGCGCATAATCATCCCGCTGAATACACCGATTGCGCCGGAGGATGTAAAAAAACAGCATCCAAATCTCTTTCCCCCGGGCGATGACTTCTTTCGCTATGCCGATGAACACCTCCCCACGCCTGAAGATGATGCAACTCTCCAGGAGATAATAGACCTCTATTTTAACTCGCTCGGACTAAAGATGAACCTTTTCATACTTGACGAGCTGCGCCTGATTCGCCAGCGTTTCAAATTGTCCGACATTAAAAAGGTGTTCCGGGCAGCAAAATACCACGAGATAAAGAGTCTCCGCTGGGTGATGCACAGGCTCTTCTCAGGGCGCAAGAAAGATGCAAAAAGAAAAAAAAGACGTAAAACGAAAAGACGTGTGTGAGAAATGCGGGGGCACCGGCTTCATCATCTCTGAAAAGGGAATCGTCCCCTGCGAGTGCCGCGCCGAATATCTCCTGAAGCAACGCCTCGCCGCCGCCGCCATCCCCCCACATTACAGAAACAAGTCCATTGATACGTTCAAGGGCAACGATAAAAAAAGGCGACAACTCCGCAATGATGTAAAGGCATACGTCTCTTCGTTCAAGCCCCAGACTAAAGGCGAGACGAAAAAAGGGCTTCTCTTTATCGGCTGCACCGGCAGCGGAAAGACCCACCTCGCAGTAGGCATCCTCAAAGCAATTATTGAAAAAGGTTACACCGGTTATTATGGCAACGTGGTAGACTTCCTTGCCGCACTCCGTAATACCTTTTCTGGCGACTCCACCGTCAAGGAGATGGACATCTTTGATAAGTTTATGGCTGTAGATTTCCTGGTACTGGACGACATCGGCGCCGAAAAGCCTTCCGACTGGATGCGCGACAGACTCTATATGCTCGTGAATCGCCGATATGAAAGCAATCTCCCGATTCTGGTAACCACCAACAAAGACATAGTTGAGCTGGAAGAACACGTGGGCAAACGCACCGTATCGCGGTTATGCGAGATGTGTCAAATCATCGAGGATTTCCCCGATGACGACTACCGGATGAAGGGGCTTAACCTCCCGACTAAAACCGTCCGAAAAAAACGCTGATTGCTCTTCCGCGGTGGTAAGCCCAAGTAGCGTTGTCCGCCGCGTAGTCGCACCGCCGTAATAAACAACACCTATCCCTCTCCCACCCCGGCGCAGGGCTGAATTGCTCTGGTAAAGTGGATAAATCCTGTCAATTTTCCCTAATTATGGGTGTGCAATAAATTCCAATCTCATCAATATTGTCTATGCCGGTGCGTTTTTTGTTTTGCAAAAAATGTTGACACCCCTGCACACCACCAATAGGTTTTATTATCAATATCTTACAAAATTTGTGGAGGAGATTTCTTTCTATGAGTTACCTGAATATTCTTAAACGTCTCGCAACAAAAACGGAGTCTAAAATTGTGCTTCTGGTAATGGACGGTGTGGGCGGTATCCATACGCTTGACCAGCCGAAGACCGAACTTGAAGTGTCAAAAACGCCTAACTTCGACCGCCTTGCGGCGCAAGGGTGCTGCGGACGCAGCATCCCCGTATCTTACGGCATCACGCCCGGAAGCGGTCCGGCGCACCTTGCTCTGTTTGGCTATGACCCGCTCGACCCCGCTTATGACATAGGACGCGGCGTCCTTGAAGTCCTTGGTGTGGACTTCGATTTGCAAAAAACCGACATCGCCGCACGTGGCAATTTTTGCAACGTTGATGAAAATGGCGTTATCACTAATCGCCGTGCCGGGCGACTCCCTACCGAACAATGTATCGAACTTTGCAAACTCCTTCAGGAAAAAGTCCCCGAAATTGACGGCGTAGACGTAATTGTGATGCCCGTGAAGGAATATCGCTTCGGCATCGTATTGCGAGGCACGGGGCTATCTCCCGCAATTGCCGATACAGACCCCCAGCAGGTCGGCTTCAAACCAAAAGATGTGGTAGCGACCGAGGATACGCCACAGGCAAAACGCACACAAGAAATTGTGAAAAAACTCGTCAATAGATTTTACGAAATATTGAAGCCCCGCACAACTGCTAATTCAATGCTTTTGCGCGGTTTTTCGCAGCATCCGGGTATGCCGACTTTTCAGGAGTTATACAAACTAACACCTGCCGCCATTGCGACTTATCCCCTATATCGCGGTGTGGCAAAATTGGCGGGTATGGACATCCTTAATACCGGCTCCGAAATCGCCGATGAATTCACCACACTTGAAGAAAACTGGCATAAATACGATTATTTCTTCGTCCACATCAAAAAGACCGATTCTTATGGCGAGGATGGCAACAGTGAGGGGCGCATCAAAATCATCGAAGAGACAGATGCACAAATCCCGCGCCTGGTTGCGCTGAAGCCCGATGTTATTGCCGTTACGGGCGACCATTCCACTCCGCCGCAGATGAAGAGCCACAGCTGGCATCCCGTGCCATTTCTTTTGCGCAGCAAGTTCTGCGATATGGACGAAATTCAGGCGTTCAACGAGAGCGCCTGCAATCGCGGGCGACTGGGCAATTTCCCCGCACAGGACATTATGGCTATGCTTATGGCGAATGCAGGCAAGCTGAAAAAATTCGGCGCATAGGAAAGGAATTATGTCAATTTCAGAATCAGTGCTGAAGAAGATTCCTGAACTGTTACGGGAATATGGTGCAAAGAGGATTCTCCTGTTCGGGAGTATGGTAGACACACCGGAGACGGCGCGAGATATTGATGTGGCAGTGGAGGGGATTCCACTCAACCGCCCGCTCCGTGCCGGAGTGGAGCTGGAAGAGGAACTCGGTGTTCCAGTAGATTTAGTCTCAATGGAAAACCAGCCACGCTTTGCTCAGATTATCCAACAATATGGAAGGGTTCTCTATGAAGAAGGAACAACTCAAGCAGGAAGTGGCTTTTGAATTCGAGCAGATGGATAAGATACTTGATACAAGTCGCCAGATTTTGGTTGTTCCACTTGAGCAGTGCAAACCCCGGGATGTGATTGCTGCGGGCACTTTGATCGGTAATTTCTACGAAGGCTTTGAAAATCTCCTGAAAAATTTCAAGAGTTTAAATTTTAGTTATTCAACGTCACTGAAACGCAAAATATTTCCGCGCACACTGAAATTTACTATTGACACAATAACGTCCGTACGACTATGATTTATATGTCTTGAGTTGAGATAGAGAAAGGAATGTAAATCTCGGCAATATTGGTGAGAATGGTAAAATATACGTTGTAATTTGAAGGGAAGTTCTATATTGTCGAGAATGTCCCGGTATGTGTAAATAAGTAGACCAGCAAACAGTGTTTCTAATCACCAACGTTTGGGGTATTTAAAGCAGACAAATGTCGGATATTCAAGACCTCGTAAGGTGATAGAAACTTTGGTGTTGGATTAATTCCTGTCCATAGATGTGGGCGGGGGAAAATTCCCCGAAGACCAGGTATCGGTTCCAGGTGTAAATTCCGAGGCGTCAGGTCATGCATTCTAAATGCAGTTATGCGGTTATCCGCAGCGCCCTCACCTGCTTGGGATATCTCCCGCCCCTTTTTTCCGCTGACAATAGAAGTGTCAAGGAGGTCTACGTCCCGTAAAACGCAGAATAAGTAGCCGAAGCGGGCGGGGCGAACGTGTATCGGGTTTCCGAGCAGACCTGGTGGCCACCGTTACTTCGCACAGCACTGTTGCTTGGTGTTCTCTCCCTGCCGCTTAGTCCTGTGGTTAGTTAGGCTCTGTGAAGCGTAGAACTTAATATGAGGAGTCATTCAAAATGCCTAATCAGACTGGAACATTCCAAAAGGCTTTAGATGTTGTTGAGTTATTACCTGAATATCAGCAAGAAAACCTTATTGATATTCTTCAACGCAGGTTAATAGAACGCAGAAGGGAATTACTTGCAAAAAATATCAGAGAAGCGAGAAAAGAATATGCCCAAGGAGATGTAAAAAGGGGTACTGTAGACGATCTAATGAGGGACCTTTCTGAATGAGAACACTCATCTGGAGTAAAACCTTTGTAAGAGCTTTTAAACGGACCATCAAAAAGTATCCCAATTGGGTCGAAGATATTGAAGAAACCTTAAGACTTTTGGTAGAAGATCCTTTTGCTAAACAATTGGAGACCCATAAACTTAAAGGGAAATTATCAGGTTCATGGGCGTGTAGCGCTGGATATGACTTGCGAATAGTATTCGACTTTGTAAAGAGCAAAAAGCAAAAAGAAGATGATATTTTCTTGCTCGAAATTGGAACACATAATGAAGTATATTAAGTTTGTTTGTATACTACGATGGTTAATTTTTAGACATCGAATATCTTACCGGGGTTTAGTATATTCCTGGGGTCGAGGGCGAGTTTGATTTTCCGCATTATGTCTATCTCTGCCTCGCTCATCACAAGGGGCAAAAAGGCTTTCCTCTTGGAACCGATGCCGTGCTCACCGCTTATTGTGCCACCCAGCCTCGCAACCACTTTGTAAATCTCTGTCAGAATCTTCGGCAGCATCTCGTGCCACGCATCCATTGTTGATGCGGGATTCTTCACGACAGTTGCGTGCAGGTTGCCATCCCCCGCATGTCCATAGCAGGGAATCTTCACGTCATAATTTTTTGCAATCCTATCGAGCTCCGGCATAAAGGCGGGGATAGTTGAAATCGGAACGACTATGTCTTCCAGAGACTGATGCGGGCTGTAGACCTTGAAAGCCTCGGCGATATTCCGCCTGACCTTCCACACGCGCTCGGACGTTGTGTAATTGTCCGCAACGTAAACCTCCAGAGCGCCATGCTCAAAACATAGCTCGCCGATTGTCTCATAATCCGATTCCACAATCTCCAGGCTGTTGCCATCCACCTCGATAAGGAGCATCGCCCCGGCTTTCTCGTAAGGGATTTTTTCGTTAAGATATTCACAGGAGGTTCGGGCGGAGAGCTGGTCCATAAACTCTATCGCAGTGGGGATAATCCTGCCATTGGTCATAATGACGGGCACCATATCAATGGCGGATTTCACGTCCTTGAACAGGACTAAAAGGTCAACCCTCGCCGTTGGCAGGGGAAGTAACTTAATCAAGATTTTTGTAAATATGCCAAGCGTCCCCTCGGAGCCAACCATCAGGTGAATGAGGTCATAGCCGGTAACATCTTTCATTATTTTCCCACCCAGCCGGATAACGTCTCCAGTCGGTGTTACAACCTCGAGTCCGCGAATATATCGCTCCGTTACGCCATATTTAACAGCTCTACCGCCGCCGGCATTCTCGGCGACATTTCCGCCGATGAAACAGGTCTCCACGCTCATCGGATAGCCCGCGTAAAAAAGTCCGTCATCCTTAATCGCAGCATTGACGTCATTCGTAACGACACCCGGTTCTAAAACCATCATCATATTTTCTTTATCAATTTCGAGGATTTTATTCATCCGCTCCACAGATAGGACGATGCCGCCATAGACCGGTACAGCCCCGCCCGAAAGCCCGCTCCCTGCACCACGCGGTGTTACGGGTATATCTTCGCGATAGGTAAGCTTCATAATTTCGGCAATTTCCTCGGTTGTGCGCGGCTTAACGACAACATCCGGCATACGGGCATAATCCTTTTCAGCAACCTCATCGTGGGAATACATCTCCATCTTTTCAGGGTCGTTAAAGAGGACGTATTTCTCGCCGCAGATTTTCTTCAGCGCATCCACCACAGACGGTGTCACGGGCTTGTATTTAAACTTTGTCACCTCTTTATCTCCTTTTGTAATAGCTTAGGGGTCTGAAAAAATTATTTTTCGCCAATTGAATCCGCCGAAGGCGCACAAAACTGATAACTGACAATATAAAATGAATTCCCGGAATAATCTGGTGTGGGTATGAGAAATTTTGATATTCACTTTCACCGGGCAAATTATGCATTGTTGCAAACAACACGAGACATTTTTAATTGTCAGTTGTCCGTTTTAGCTTTTTACTTGTATTTTTTTATGCTTCCTTTGCCTTTATGGCTTTTATCTTTTCGGTAAGGAGAGGGAGGACTTCAAACAAGTCCCCCACTATGCCGAAATCTGCGACCTGGAAAATCTGGGCATCGGGGTCTTTATTTATCGCCACAATTACCTCTGAGGTCTGCATACCGGCGAGGTGCTGGATTGCGCCCGAAATCCCAATTGCGATGTAGAGCTTGGGTGTTACGGTTTTGCCAGAAAGTCCGACCTGATGGGGATACGTAATCCACCCGCGGTCAACAGTTTCGCGTGATGCACCGACAGCGCTTTCCATAACGTGCGCAAGTTCCTGGACATATTTGAAATTCTCTGCCTTCGCCAGACCGCGTCCCCCGGAGACGATTATGTCGGCATCCTGGAGTGCCACCTCCTGCGTCTCGTCAACGACCTCCTGAATGAGTTTTACGCGGGAGGTAAGGATGTCGGCTGGCACCTTCTCATAGATAATTTCGCCTTCTCGCGATGTATCTCTTGGGGCAGGTTTTGTTGAACGAGGGCGCACCGTTGCCATCTGTGGACGGGCGTTAGGCGTCTTGATTGTGGCAAGTATATTTCCGCCAATAGCGGGGCGCGTCTGGAGGAGATTGCCGGTCTCCGGCTCGATGTCCAGCCCGGTGCAATCCGCCGTAAGCCCAGCCTTCAAACGCACCGCCACATACGGGAGTAGTGTACGTCCGGTGGTTGTCGCTCCACCGATTACGATTTCGGGTTTGTATTTATTTATGACGTGCTCGAAGGCTCTGGCGTAAGGGTCTATTATGAAATGGGCAAGATGAGGGGAGTCCACATAATATACCTTATCAGCGCCGCGATAAATCAGCTCGTGCAGTTCATCGGGGCTTACGTTATCGCCCAGAAGGACGGCGGCGAGTTCCACGCCTCTTTTATCGGCAAGGAGCCGCCCTCGCCTCAAAAGCTCGTAAGACACCCTTTGAATTTTACCTTTTTTTTGTTGTGCAAAAATCCATACACCGCGAAAACTCATCAGTCCCTCCTAAATCAGTTTTTTCTCCTGCAGGAAATCTACCAGGGCGCTGACCGCCTCATTGAGGCTCTCTTCATCCCTTACGATTTTTTTCTCCCCGTTACGCGTAACCTGTGGATGAAATATTTTCACAACTCGCGTGGGCGAGCCAGTGAGACCGAGGTTCTCCGGCGGGAGAGCCAGGTCTTTATTGCCCCACGCCGGTATCTGGACCTTTTTTGCCTTTTGTTTCCCGCGCAATGTGGGCAGACGCGGATAACTTATCTCCTTAACAACCGTCAGGAGGGTGGGCAAAGGCATCTGGAGAATTTCATATCCGCCCTCGACAAGGCGTCGCACGCGAACCTGTTTTCCGTCAATCTCATCAATGCTGCTGATATAGGTGCAAACAGGGAGGTCGAGAAATGATGCAATGCCGGGACCGACCTGCCCCGTATCGCCGTCTGTCGCCCTCTCACCACAGAGGATGAGGTCATAATTTCCCATCTGTTTGATGGCATTAGAGAGGACATAAGAGGTGCACCAGGTGTCCGAACCTGCAAAGACGCGGTCGCTGATTAAAACGCCGTTATCACAACCCATAGCAATTGCCTCTTTGATAGCCCGAATCGCCTTTGGCGGTCCCATAGAGAGGACGCTCACGTCTCCGCCGAAGCGTTCCTTCAGCTGGATTGCCACCTCGATGGAATAGAGGTCGAGGGGGTTGATTATGCTTTCCACACCCTCGCGAATCATCGTGCCGGTTTCTTCGTCCATTTTGACTTCATTAGTTTCCGGCACCTGTTTTATGGGGACTATAATTTTCATAGCAAAAGGGCCTCTTTAGTTTCTCTCAACACAAATAAAAGAAAAAAAACCATATCTGGAGGCATAGTCAAGTCCCATCAGAAAAAAATTGCCCTGGGAGGAAGATAGTGAATAGTGAATAGTGAATAGTGAATAGTGAATTTTGAATAGTGAATTTTGAATATCGAATTTTGAATATCGAACACTCAACAACTAACACCCAACACTCAAATTTTCAAAGAAAATTTACATTGATGTTATCGGTAATATCCGCTTGGGAATAATGGTAAAACTGGGGTAAAAAAATGCCTTTCTTGATTTTTCTATTTGAAGCGGTGCTTATTTCATTATCGGGCGTAATGGCACCGGGTCCGGTGACGGCTGTAACTATTGGAAAGGGAAATGAATCTCCCAATGCCGGCGCACTGATTGCGGTGGGGCATGGGATAGTTGAATTTCCACTGATGATTGCACTATTTTATGGGTTTGGTGCCTTGCTCAATTTGCCTTACGTGAAGGGAATCATAGCTTTTGCCGGGGGAATTGTTCTTCTCATAATGGGTATCGGGATGCTTCGCGATGTAAAGAAAACTGAGATTCATTCTGTGAAAAATCCCCATACGCCGTTGGTGGCGGGAATCCTTTTAAGTGCGGGGAATCCCTATTTCCTTATCTGGTGGGCAACAGTGGGGGTTGCACTGATATTGCGTTCGGTGGGATTCGGACTGCTGGGATTTGTAATCTTCGCATTTGTCCACTGGTTGTGCGACTTCGTGTGGTTGTATTTCCTCTCTGCTGCTTCCTTCAAGGGTGGGCAATTTTTCGGAAAGTCATTTCAGCGGGTTGTTTTTGGAATTTGTGGTGTCCTCCTATTATTCTTCAGTGGAAAATTTGTGATTGATGCAGTAAGGATATTTGTAACAATTTAGCCGCCAAAATAAGCCGCAGATTTCGCAGATGTCACAGATTAAGATTGGAAAAATCAGCGTGTTCACTCTAACTGTGTGAAACCGGCAATGTCACTATTTGTATAGTTTTGGGAGGGGCGAACGCCTTATGAAGACTGCTCCGACAATTCAGAATATATAGCCACCGATACCCGCCGATGGACACAGATAAAGAAATCGGCGTAAATCGGCGTTCATCGGTGGCTAATTTTTATTGTTTTAGGAGCT
>CAZGKP010000014.1:24569-27914 GCA_964526215.1 uncultured Candidatus Sumerlaeota bacterium | reverse complement strand
AACCATCCGTGTCAATCCGCGTTATCCCGTCTAAAAAATAAATTTTCGGAGCAGATATCAATTTTATCTCTCAGATCGTTTCAGGAGCACTTTTATGATTAAGGTTATTGTGTTTGATCTGGGTAATGTGCTTTATTTGTTTCACTTTATCCGGGCAATGAATTTCATCGGGCAATTCTGCCCCGGTATGGCGCATCGCGTACTTTCCCGGATGGAGAGCCTACTGTTGGAATATGAGTTAGGGGAATTGACGTCGGAACAATTCGTCAGGGCGGTGTGTGACGAGATAGGTTTTACCGGGACACTCGAGCAGTTCCGGGAGGGTTTTTCCGACATCTTTGAAGAAAACCCCGACGCAATAAATGTTGCGAAGCGACTCAAGGGTGAATATCCCCTGTATCTACTCTCAAACACAAATGAGATGCATATCGAACACCTCATCGCCAGATTTCCCGCCTTCGCCGAATTCGATGGACACGTTTATTCATACGAGGAGGGTATCGCCAAACCCAACCCGCGCATATTCCGTATTGCCATAAAGCGCTTCGGGCTTGAACCTCCCGCGACTTTATTCATAGATGACCGTCAGGAAAACATCGAGGCGGCGTCTGCGCTGGGTTTCCGCACCATCCACTACCTGGTCAAAGATGGCAAACCCCGCATCCGGCTGCAAGATGAGTTGACAAAGTTTGGCATCGAGATATGATAACTATGAATTTTACTGATTATGTGAATTATTAAACCACAAATTTTCTTCTCCACATCAGGTGGACCAAGGCAGAGCCGACAAAACATTCTTGCCATAGCATCAATCTTACATTTTATAAAAGGGGGAATTGAAATGGGAAATAAATTCAGGACTCAACTCCACTACGGAACATTCACAACACCATTGATAATTGTGGCATTGCTTTTTCTGACTATGCTTGCGTCAATTTCATTTGCACAGTCCCAGAGCCTGCGCCAATATGTCGTGAATTACACGACACGTCCGCCTGTTCAGGACGGCATTCTATCTCCCGGCGAATATGCAGATGCATCACCTGCACAGGGTAATTTTTATCTTTTGGGGACCGGGACTCCCGCACCTGATAAATATACACTTCAGGCACTCTGGGATGAACACAATCTTTACGCGGCGCTGTGGTGCAGCGACACCGATGTCCCGAGCCAGGATGGCTTCCCCGGTGATGATGCGATAGGAAGCTGGCCCGGATTTACATTCAAAGGGGAGTATGAAGATGTTGAGTTCCTCTTTGACCCCGGCAGCCTGAAGGACAATGTATTCGATTCAAAGCTCGGAGATTCATACCACATCGCAGTGCAGCTCGTAAAAGGTGTTCGCCCCGCCGGCACGGTGAGTCCGCCATATCTCTTTACCGCCGCACGTTATAACAGCCTCCACCGGGGAATAGAGTGGAATCCTGAAGACATCGCCGTAGGCGTAAATCTATCCCGTGGCATCACGGTTGAGATAGCCATTCCCTTTTCCAACTTAAATCGGCGCTATGGGAGTTTTTATAATGCCGGTATGGGGGAGGACGACCTTGAGATTACGGGTCCGCCACAACCGGGCGACAAATGGGCATTTCAGGTGGCGCACATCAATTCGGACGGGACTGTTCCTGTCTGGAATTTTCACCACGGCATATCCGTTGCATTGCATCCTTATGGGATTTTCACATTTGCAAAATCGGGAGCGACTAACATTCCGGTTAGTGAGGCAACAGGGGCAATACAACCACAATCGCCCTTTGCACTCCCGCCGGTAGAGGCGCCCTCCATTATGCCCTCCACTGCACCGCAAACCACACCACTGCCACCATTCCCTTCAGCCCCAACGCCCACCCCCTCAATCGGGCGTTCGCCCTTTACACTGCCGCCGTCTCTGCCCGCCATTGCACCCGCTACCACCGTTACGCCGGCACCACTGCCTCTCTTCGGAGCGCCGCAGAGCCTTCCTCAACCTCTTCTCACAACGGTTCCTGCCGAATCGCCTGCACCCCGTTCGCCATTTCCCGGTACAGGTCAGCCGCCCTTCAGGGTCGGGATGCCGCCTGCAATTTCACAGGAGGAATTCACTGCTCCCGCTCCCGCCACAGCGTCCCCCGCGCCATATACGAATTATTATACAGACCTCGAAAATGGGGAAAAAGCCATTCGGCAGTACCGCCTGCCGGGAGTTGTCTTTCTCACCAATCCCTTAGATGAAGCCAACCAGCGGCTGGAGCAGATATTCACCCAGCCATACTTTAAACAACTCCTCGCGCAAAGAATTTTTATCAAGATAGATATACGGGCTAATGCCAAAGCCCTCTCGCATTACGGGTTATACAAAACCCCCTCTGTAGTCCTGTATGACTCAGAGGGGCAAATGCGCAAGAAAATCCAGCGAGCAGCCGACCCGCATTATCTCTTTACCGAAATCCAGAAACTCCACTGATGTGAGGGTAGCATACGTTAAGGAAGCAGCATAACCCGCTATATCTTCTCAAACAAGAAATTGCGCATAAAATCCCGCGGGTATTCAGGTGGGCAAAGTGCGCTGTTATATTCCGCTGTGTTTTTTCTGCTGCCGGCATGAAGGGAGAATCTTGCGATAACTAAATAAGGGCAAACCGCTTTGCGCTTCGGCGGTTCGGGAAATTGTGTTTTGTCCTTGCACTATCAGTGGAGAAAACCATAGTATGGAATTTCGTAGGGAGTTGAAAATACAATAAACTATGGATTTTTGCGTTTCGGGCGGAGAGTGGCAAAGGGGCAATTGCCTATGCGGGATTTTTCAGAACAGTTGAAATATCGGAGATTTGTTTTGACCCTCCTGATGGCTTTCGTCATTATCTTTTCATCCGCCGCATTTGCAGATGAAGTTTACCACATAAATGGCAAAGTCATTAAGGGTAAAATTATTTCCGAGACAGATTCATCGGTGAAAATTGATAGCGCAGATTATGGGGTGTTGACTTTTCCGAAGACAAGCGTCAAAAAATTAGTTTATACCTCAAGGCGTCCTGCCGCGCCAACCCCCACTGTCTCCCCTCCTGTATCGCCCGGTGCAACCCCGGCTCCGCACCCATCTGCCCTCCGCCCGGTGGCGAAAAACACGCAGATTCTCCCCGGATATGATGCGGTATTATTCGGTGTGGTGGAGGATGTGAAAGTGTGCCCTGCGGGGTTTGGATGGATTCCCGCCGCACCCAATATGCAGCTAAAGTTGAAGGACGAAGTCCGCACCGGACTCGGCAAGACCAAGATGATGCTGCGCGGGCGAGGCGAACTCCGTCTCCCGCCCAATTCCCACCTCATCTTGCTTGCGATTACGCCCGATGGCTCAAAGGTTACGAT
>CAZGKP010000014.1:0-24559 GCA_964526215.1 uncultured Candidatus Sumerlaeota bacterium | reverse complement strand
AAAGGCGGGCGTGTCTGGAATAACATAACACCCGGCGGTGGGATAGTGGATTACAAAGTAAAGACGCCGGATTTGGTTGCAGGTGTGCGCGGGACACTCTTCAAGGTCAGCACAAAGGCGAAGGTGGGTTCGCGTGTTGCCGTATTCAGGGGGAACGTTGCCGCCATCGGCGCCAGAGGTGTGCAGGAGATAGTTCTTCAGGCGAATCAGGCGGTTACGGCAGACCCTTCGGGGCGGCTTTCAAAACCCCAGCCCGTCAGCCCGGATGAAATCGAGGAATGGACAGAGTGGGACCAATGGGCGCTTGACGTGCACAAAAACATCGCCTCGAGGTTCATCTTCGGTGGACAGCAGATTGACAACCTCGCCCGCCTCACCGCTGAAGATGGCAAACGCTATCAGCAAATAACCAATGAGGCGAACCGTCGCATTCTGGCTAATAAAGAAGCCGATAGAATCGAGAAAACCTTCAGAACCGCCTTTATGAAATTCGCCCGCGACACCGGTACCTTCCCGAATGCCCAGCAGGGTTTCAGTGTCCTGATTGAGAACCCCGGCATACCCGGATGGAAAGGTCCCTACATTCAAGACAAGACCCTCCCGCCCAAAGACCGCTGGGGGAATCCGCTCCGTTATTTCCTGAAGAAGAGCCAGCGCTCGGAAAATGTTTACGGCGAGGTGCACAGCAGCGGACCCAACGGTGTATATCAGCAAGGCAAACCCGGCACAGACGACATCCTTGTTCAGATTCCCTACTACCGGATAAAATTGCCACAGTGATTAACTGCAGGCGTTCGCCCCTCATCCAATCCGCCAGAATTCATTCCTTGACTGCGCCGATGGTCATCCCTTCTATGAAATACCTCTGCGCGAAGATGAATAGAATCGCTATCGGCACTATCGAAAAACACGCTCCCGCCATAATCGGCTCCCAATCCTGTGCATACTGTCCCCTGAAGAGCTGTAATCCTATCGGCAATGTGATGTAAGGCGAATCGGGCGTGTTGGTGATTAGCTGCCACAAGAAATTCGACCACTGTCCCACAAATGTCAGCAAAAACAGCGTAACCATTATGGGAAATGATAGCGGCACAACCAGGGTCGTGAATACCTGAAATTCATTTGCGCCGTCAATGCGCGCCGCCTGAAAGAGCGAATCGGGTATCGTCCTTATGTATTGCCGCAAAAGAAATAGACCGAAGACATTCGCCAGATGCGGCACTACCATCCCTTGATATGAATTGATCCAGTGAAGGCGCAGGACTATGGCAAACTGCGGCACCATAAAAATCATACCCGGAATAAGCATCGCCGACAGGAGTGCGGCAAAGAGCTGGTCGCGTGCGAAAAACTCTTTCTTTGCAAACGCATAGCCTGCCATTGTGCACAATAGTACAGTCAAGAATCCCGCACTGGTCGCCACCACGAGGCTGTTCAGGAAATAGCGCAGGAAGGGGAAGTCTTTGTTTGTGGCGATTTTTTTGAAGTTGGCGATGGTATAAATTGCGCGGAATGCCGTCGCGAACGAACGGGTGCGCTCGAGGCGATACGAGACGCGCTGTTGCCCGCCCGCGGTGGGCGATTTATCCATTGCCGATTTTACATCGCCCACCCGGTAACCGCCCTTTAATGTGAGCGGCACACGTTTGCCGTCACTTGTCAGGACAGCCAGCGCCTTCACATCCGCGCCAGCCCTTATCTTTATATGCAGTATCCTGTCTGCAAAGTAAGTCTGATTCATAAGGGGTTTATTTGTGGAGATGCCGGTTGAGGCGACTTCGACAAGGGAATTGCCATTGCGTGTCTTTTTATTTGCGGGGTCGGTCTTCCATTCATTTCCATTTACAACGAATTTATATTCACAAGAGCCGGGTTTGATGCCGTCCAGGCGCAGCGTCCAGATACCGTCGCGCCCCACCATCGGGTTAGCCTCTTTATTCCAGCCGTTGAATTCCCCTGCGACCGTAACCTTTTGCGCGGTTTTATTTTCGTATTCAAAAATGACAACGGGGACATTGCCCACTATTGGCATGACGTGATATGGTTCGCTTATGATGTGAGTCTTGGGGAAAAAGCGGAGTTTGAATGCCTGACCGGGTTGTTTCAGAGCCGTAACAATCATCCACAAAAGCGGCAGCTGAACAAAAAAGAAGAGTGCCACGAGTATGATATATGTAAGTCCGGTCTTTGCCCGCCGCGGCATCAAGATATTTCGTTCCGTTCCCATCTTATTCTTGGATGTAACCAAACGAATTCTATTGCTCTGTTAAATTTTAAGAGTTCAGCAACCTGAAACAGAGAAGTGAGTATCATTCAGTAAAGGACCCAATGCCTGCTGCCTGTTATCTACAGTTTGAGGCTCGATTACCTGCCCACCTCCGCTATACGCTTTGGACGTCTTACAATGAAGTAGATTATGGCACCAATCAAGTGAGTGAAAATAATAATAAGGATCCAGATAAGTTTCTCATTCCCATCACCCGGTTCTTTGGTGGCACACTCAATAAGCATCCATATCCAGAAGGCTGTGCACAGGAGACCGATCCCGGCGAAGAGCGAGAATACTGGCAATAGTCCCAGGGAAATAATTGATTGAGCACTCATAAGCCTCGTCCTTTCTTGGCAGTGATTTCACCTATCGTTCTTGGTTTTTTTATTTGTAACTCTTACTCGCTCATAGCCTCTTTTATCCTGTCGGGCAATTTGCTCATCGCCCTCATTCTACTTTTCTGATTGATTTACCTCGTCAAAAATGCGCTTAAGTAGTTTCGACACTGGTTTCTTATGTAAAGCAACCAGAATCCAGGGCCATAAAATGCACCAGAATATGATCTCTCCATAGCTATAAAAAAATTCAGGTTGTCCATACCCCCATTTAGCAAACCAACCCGGAAATAAATAATACCGACTTGCAATTATAGAGATGCCAATAGCGAGCCCGAGAATAACACAGTATTGCGTCCAGACCCAGTATTTTACCCGATATAGAATTCGTGGAGGAATCGAGTTTTTATCAAGGTGAACCTCAACATCATTCAAACCAACACTGATGCCCGTCCATAAACCGGAGCTGGAGAACGTCATCCGGTCTTTTGTTTTGCTTCCTATCACATACCTATTCCTCGATTTTGGTGCCCGGGGGAGAACCCCGGATTGAACCCGCCTGGCTAATTTGTCCGGGAAATTCTCCGAAATCCGCTCCGGTGAATAAGTTCCTGGGAGACCTGGAAAAAATATCTTAACCATTTTAACCCCCTTTGCGGGCTAACCCCTGCGGACAACCCAGATTTGTTCGCCACCATAACGGAAATCTCCGCGTTGAAAGTCCCCATACAGGGCTTCAATCTTATTAGTCATTGGTCATTAGTAGCGGCTGGTCGACTCTGAAAACAACCCATTTCCATCCTTTCAGGAGAGACAAAGCCTCGTGATGACTGTTACCCCTATTTAAACTATTGGCCCGCACCTTGCAGCTTCCTGTGTTAAGCAATGACTATGCTCTGCCTCCTTTTACGCTTTGATTCAGAATCTCGCAAGCACCTTTCTCTGGACATAGAAATATACCAGCGAAAGCATTACGAGTGTTATGAATAGAGTCATACCCATAGCGGTTGCCCGCCCCATATCCAGACAATTGAATGCGTTCTGGTAAAAGTAGCTCATAATGGTGACGGTTTTGCCACCCGTCATAATCCACGGTTCGGCGAATATCTTGAACGTGCCGATTATCTGGAGTATGAAGATAATGCTCATAATCGGCAAAAGCTGCGGTAGAGTTATGTGCCAGAGGCGATGCCAGATGCCTGCGCCGTCAATCTCGGCTGCCTCGTAGAGTTGCGAGGGGACTCCCTGCAGTGCGGCAAGATAAATAATCATTGTGCCACCCGCACCCTTCCAGGTCGCCATAATAACAATGGAAAAGATAGCCATATTATCCGTAAACAGCCACTGGACGGGACCCACACCGAATGGTCTCAAGATTGTGTTGAACAGACCGCTTTGTCCGGGGTCGTAGATAAATTTCCATATAAGTGAGACCACAACAACCGGCAGTATAGTGGGGAGGTAAAAGCCGAGGCGCAAAAAGCCGCGGGTGTGGCGAACTTCGTTTATGAGTATCGCCAGAATTATGGGAATGAAATAGCCGATAATTAAAGCCAGCACCACGAATAAAAGGACGTTCCGCCAGGCGATAGCAAAATTCGGGTCTTGCAGGAGCTCCCGGTAATTCTCCAGCCCCACCCATCTCATCGGCTCGTTCGGGTTGACACTGTAATAGTGAAAGGATATGAAAACACTCCAGATTATGGGCCACCAGGAAAAGAACGTAAAAAGCAGAACCGCCGGGACGAGAAATGATGCCCCCACAAACCTCCGGTTGAAATACTCTACTGAATGGGAGATAAATCTACGCAAATGTGCCCCCTCAAAAATTTTGCTCTGATGGTTTTTTCTTCTTGAATTACAAGACCTGTATGCTAACCAGTATTACTACATTAGACAGATATTTATCCGATTGCAATTTTTTTTGCTGAAACTTACAGGTTTTTTTAGTGCCCGTATCTTCACCGAAGAGCGAGATATATTCCTCAAGGAGCTAATCGAAAAATGCAAGAACAAAAGCAATCGTTGCGGATGAGGCATAAAGACTCAAAGAGGTTAATTTTCTTAATGATGCTCTTTGCAACCCTTGTGGTGCTGTGGCTTTCTTCCTGTAAGGGCAAGGAGGAAGCCAGCCAAGCACCAGCCGAACGACCGGCAAAGATGGGCGAAATCGTTATCACTGTAAATAATGGCGCCATCGAGGGGGATGAGAAACGCCACGAGGAACAAAGACTCCTCAATGAACTCTTTATGAAGAAATATCCCGGTGCTCGTCTCTATTTCAACCCCTGGCAATACTCCCCCGAGACATTTATGCTGAGGATGAGCGGGGGCACCTGCACAGACGTGGTCAGCCTCTACGCCACAGAGGCAACTGTCGTCATCGAAAAGCGTCTGGCGGTAGACATTACAGATATGGTAAAAGCCTGGGACAAATACAAATACATAAACGAATCGGTCTTGAAGCCCATCACGCGAAAGGGGCGCATCTACGGTCTGCCAACGGGAGGCATCGGCGGGTGCTATGTAATGACACTCTTCTATAACAAAGACCTCTTCAAAGCCGCTGGCATCAAAAAACCTCCGGATACGTGGGATGAATTTATTCAGGTGGCGAAGAATCTTACAGACCGCAAGAAGGGTCAGGCGGGATTCGGTATCCTTGGCGAAAAGGGCGGAGCAGGCTGGCACTTCCTGAACTGGGTATGGCAGGCTGGGGGAGATTTTGAGGTGAAGAAAGAGGGCAGGTGGCAGGCGGTCTTCGGTTCCCCGGAGGCAATCCGCGCACTTCAATTCATCAAAGACCTGCGCTGGAAATACAAAGTCCTTCAGTCTAATGTCCTCTGCGATAACGACGACCTCTTCGAGCTCTTTGCAGCAGAGCGCATCGCTATGGCTATATTTACGCCGGAGTATCTGGTTCATCTGATAGAGAAATACAAGATGCCTCTGGAGAAGATAGGGATAGCACTACTGCCAGCGGGACCCGGAGGCAGAGCCAATCAGATGGGCGGGGCATACGTTACTATCAATCCCACCATCTCAAAGGAAAAGCAAAAGTGGGCATTTCGCGCCATCATATTTGATTGTGAACTTGATACAATCGAGCTCCGATGCAAAATAATGAAGAGACAGGAGAGGATTTTCGGATTCGGCGTCCTCCCCGTATTTCACGGCGAATATCAAGATAAGATTGAAGCGATTGTTGATAAATACCGCACCATTCCGGGACAGAAGGAGCTTATGCGGGAAGCCGCCCGATACATACATCCGGAACCGCCCTATTATTCACAGCAGCTATACAGCGATTTTCTCGGGCCGTCGGTTCAGGCGGTGCTCACTGATAAAAATGCCGACCCTGCCGCCTTGCTGAAGCGCGCAGAAAAGGATTTCCAGCACCGCTTCCTCGATAAGATTAAGGGCGAACGCTAACGCTATGAACAGTCAATTGCACAAGAAACAATACTACGAAACAAGTTACACATTAACTTAAAAGGATTTTTTAATGCATCCAGCGGCAAAATTTTACACCGGCTGGGCGATGGAGGCTTATCCCGAGATGGATAGGCGCGCTATCGCCCACCACGTCAAGAGGCAGGTAGAACTCGGTGCCAACTTTGTCTGGATGGGGCATAATAATCCCGGAGAAGTGGATGCGGCGAAGGTAGAACCGGGGCTTTCTTACGCTGTCTGGGAGGCACTTGTGGATGATAATGACCCGCGCCACGAAGATGCTATCCGGATTGTAGATGCACAGAGGAGGCTTTTAGATTTCTGCCTTGCAGAAAATATCCCGGTCGTTTTTCCCATCGGGTATCAGATACAGATGGGGGAACGCTGGAACCGGGCACATCCGCAGGCACTGCGCCGCAACCCCGATGGTTGCATTATCAACTGGGGCGGTGTCTCTGCCTGCTTCTACTCACCCGAGTATAGAGACGATATCCGTCGCTATTACAAATGGGTAGCCGAGACGCTTATCGAGCCATATAGACCAATTATGATAATGGTCAACCTGTCGGATGAGCCTTTCGGTGGGGATTATTCCCCCTGTGCGGAGGCGGCGTTCAAAAAAGCCACCGGTCTCACTTTCAATCAGGCGATCGATGGCGGGGCGCAGGAGCAGCGCCTCCTGGGGCATTTCCAGTCAAACTACATAGTTGAATATGCTCGCTGGAGTGCCCAGGTCTGGCACTCTCAGTGTCCCGACATACCCTCAACGATGTCCTTTTGTGGACATCATGCACGCGAGGAAAACATAATGCCCTCTGTCCCGGCTCTGTTTACAGACACCCCTGAGTATTTCCATCCCACATTTGATGTTTATCCGCGAGATGGCGATGTCGCCACTCCCATCAGTGAGAGCGATATCGTGATGCTGATGATACTCCTGCGCCAGCTCGCTTATCTCTCCAATAGAGCACAAAAACCATACTGGCTCTGGACAACGGGGAATAGCTGGGGACTGGGACAGGCTTCACAAGACAGGGCTGATATTACGGATGCCGTTGTGAATCTAATGATGGCAATCTCTGGTGCGCTTGAAAATGGGGGGGTGTTACGAGGCATCGCTATCTGGAATTACAACGTTAAACAACAGGGTCTCTATAACGACACAAACAATACCGTTTTTAACCCCGATAACCTCTTTTTCAAACTCACGCGCGTGAGCGCCAGTCTTAGAACATTCGCGAACCACTCCTCAATGCGTCCCACCAGCCTCGCCATTGTCGCAGAACGCACCTTCGGGGAGCAATTCATCGCAAAGAGTCGAAAAACCGTCTGGGTCAAACCCTTCGACTTCAATAGACTATCACTACCCGCGAAAAATAATACTAATCTCATAATGGATGATTGCTTAAGCCTTATACTTTCCTACAATGAGGCTTCCGGCTTGCCCATACCTCCTATGCTTATGTATCTCGGCTCCGGGGACATCGAGCCTGCACCCGAAGAGATTTCCGCCCTGATTCAATACCTCTCGGAACCACGCAACGCCCTCATCCCCGAAAAGCTCTGGAAGCACTTAAACAAAGAGCATACCCTTGCCGCAAAAGTCTCCACCTACAAAGGAGATGCCACATCACTGCCGCTTGAGACAATAGACGCCTTTCTGCGCCAGAGCCAGCATAATCCCGATGGACTCTTCCACTTCACACTCGCAGATATGGAAATCGTCTATAACCTCTCTAAAAAGCCCCTCATCTACAAGGTGCCCCCGGATGCCAGAGATAAAATATTTTCCTTGCTTGCCCCCGGCGCAACCATTAAGCATCAATCGAAAATTACAAATCCCGACCTGGCAAAATTAAAACTGGGGCATCACGAGGCTGCCATTATAGCCGATGAGAATTCCATTCATCTTCGGCGTTTGCTACACGCCATCGCTCCTGAGGATAAATAAGTAGTCAAGCCGTGAACTGTAGCAAGTCATTTTCCAGACAACTGACAACAGACTACCAGACTAACCGATCAAAAAAAGGAGCTAACTATGGGAGGTTTTCTTGGCAATTATTTTCTCGAGGGATTATCATTTTATCGCAGCTATCGTTCACGGCGCTTTTCGAGCTGGGACAGGACCGGCGCTAATCGGGATTTCATCACAATCGAGCCGGGCGAGACCGTCGAGGTTGCGAAAATGGATGGTGCCGGTTGCATAAAACACATCTGGGTTACGGTTGCCTGCGAGGACAAAAATTACCCCCGTACAACCGTCCTGCGCATCTTCTGGGACGATGAGGAAAACCCCAGCGTGGAAGTCCCGCTTGGCGATTTCTTCGGCGTGGGACACGCAAAGGTCTCCCGTTTCCACTCACTACCATTAAATATGGTAACCGGTGGCGAGCACGAAAACCATAATCTGGCTGCTATGAACTGCTTCTTCCCTATGCCATATCGCACCGGGGCACGCATCACCATTACAAATGAATCAGAAAAACCCATCAGCAGTTTTTACTACTATATAGATTATGAAGAACACCCGTATACTTCAAAAGAGCTTGCATATTTCCATGCCCAGTGGCGGCGCGAAAATCCCACAAAGGGGTATTACACATTCGACATCACGCCGGAGGAACTCTCCGTAAAGAAATGCAATCTCACCGGAGAAGACAACTATGTGATTCTGGATGCCAAGGGACACGGGCATTATGTCGGGTGCGTGGTCAGTATAGACAATGTGATGGGGCGCAACTGCTGTCATACCTGGTTTGGCGAGGGAGACGATATGATTTTCATAGACGGTGAACCGTTCCCCCCATCCTTGCACGGCACAGGTACCGAGGACTATTTCTGCGCCGCTTGGGGATTTCCATCAGGAAAATATGACGGGTTTTTCCACGGCATATCCCTCGCCGGAGACACAAAAAACTGGATGGGCAAATGGACGGCATACAGGTTTCACCTCGAAAGCCCGATTGTATTTGAGAAATCCATAAAGGTTACGATAGAGCACGGGCACGCAAACAATCGTGCTGACGACTGGTCAAGTGTGGCATACTGGTATCAGAGCGAGCCACACAAGCCATTCCCGCCATTTCCGCCCGTAGAGGCGCGCCTCCCCCGCCCATAAAAAAAAGTCGGAACTCAAAGGCTCCGACTTCCAATTAACTCACTGTGAAGACGTTGTACTAATACAGTTCCCAGTCCTCCACCACGGATGGGTATGGTGTAATTGTAGAGCGGAGATGTCCATACCACGCATCAAATTCCAACGTTATCGTATTATATTCTGGGGCTGTTATCGTGGCGTTGCTTGAATCGCCGGGGTCGTGAGACCACCCATTAGCCCCGAACTTGATGGAATCGCTCCAGCCGCCCTGGCGGACGACCTTCCACTGAGCACTGCTGAGGCTTACACCCACACCGATGCCGAACTCGAAGGTGTAAATACCATCGCCCGCGGAAGCATCGCCATTAAGACCATCATCGTGCATTACGGTGACCGTAGAATCTGGTTTCCAGTCGCTGGTTTCACCGGCTTCGTCCTGGAATTCGCCAACCGCTACCCAGGTATAACCGATGTCATTTCCGACGGAATTAGTGGCAGGCGCCCAGTTATCGCCGCTTACATCGCGCTGGTCGAAGTAAAAGGCAGTGAATGTCGAGTCCGGCACGAAATAGAGATTACCACCAGTAGAGTTTCCGACCTCATTGCCACCGCCCCAGCCCTTTGCACCGTTAATCAGGAGCTTGTAGTCAAGGGATTCGGATGGGGTGGTAGTCATCGCAGCGTGGAAGATGAGGTGATTGTCGGGAAAAGAATCCGAATCGGGCAGACTGGTCATAACCAGTCCGTCGGCGGGGGTCCAGTTCCCGAGTGCAGGTTTGTTACCAACCATCACCGGTGCATTGCTAAGGACGAAGAGGTCATCCGTAATCGGTCCGGAAGCCATATCCTGATTGCGACCACCCGTGAGGATATAAACACCGCCACCGCCTGCAGCACCGCAATATTTGTTTTTATAAGGTACTGAAGCGACGGTTTCCCATGCCTCAATATCGGTTCCCAGGGTATTAACCTTGGCACGATAGGAGTTTGCTATACCAAGGCCGCCAGCCTCACGGCCGGTGAGGACGTATACGTAATCACCATCATCACAACCGGAGTTCATATAAACAACTGTTGGGAATGGATTGGCAGATGTGGACCAGGAGCTGATTGCGCCGCCGGCACCAACCTGACCGACATAGACAGTATCTACGCTACCAAGACTCGAGTTCCAACCCGCAATAAAGATGGCAAGATCATTAACGATCTCCAACATACCCCAGCGAGAATCAGCGGGGAGGGATGCTTCGTTACGCCACGTGCCAATACTGCCATCCGGATTGATGGGCGCGGAAACGACACTGGTAACGTATGTTGAGCCTCCTCCCGTACATGCCTCCAGTGCCTCTCGACCGGCTGCACGATAGACACGGTTATTGTAGACCTCCCAGCCTGCGTCAAAAACAACATAACCAGCGCCTGAGGGTGCAGGAGGATTATCAGTTACACTCCAGGTGCCAAGAAGTCCACCCGTGGTACTGATGTCCGTCATAAGAATTTCGTTTATGCCCCATGCATTCGCACCGTTGGTATTACCGGGTGTAATGTATAAACGACCATTGTAGATGAACGCGCCGTCAGAGTTGTAGACAGCCACTGCCTCGCGACCAGAACCGCAGTCGGGTGCCCAGTTGGAGGGAAGTGTCGGACCCCATCCCCATTCGCTTACGCTGGGAACTGGCGTAGAGGTGTCAATCTTGAAATATAGCACACCCAGGGAATCGTTAGCGTAAGCAGCATCATCCTGCGGCAAAGGATTGGCAACATTACCGCCGAGTACATAAAGCACCGTGTCTGTGGTGTTATAACAGGCGGTATGCATCTGGCGTTGATTTGGCATATTGCCAGCTAAACGCCAGGCTGCAGGCACGGCAGCAAATGCCATCGCGCTCAATAGAAAGATAACAGCACTCATTGAGATTATCTTCTTCATAATCATTCCTCCTTAAAAATAGACGTAATTACTGGTGGGAATAAAAAATCACCACACCTCCTTTCTAAGGATTTTTTACCTCGCTTATCTTTTTCCCCACCATTTACGAGATACTTCTTTTCATAGCAGCGGATGTCCTGTCAATGCAAGAAAAAAATTAGAGCGGTCTAAAAAAACTTTTTTGCCCGGCAGGAGAGATTTTTTACTTCTGGGTATGTATAAAATTCAAATTCCCCTGCTCACACCGTAGTTGAGATTTCTGTCAGGGCGCTGATTTATTAAGTGAAGCAAGATATGTTAGACCGGAGTATGCATAATGGTGAAAATCACCTCAGACGGATAAATCCAGCTATCCCGTCAAATTTCCCTAATTGTTGGTGTCCGGATAAATTCTGCACCCCCGTAATACCATCCGTTATTTGATGGTTGACGGGGGATTGTGAAACAATATATTAAAACGAGAAATAACAGGTGAAGGAGATTCTTCTTTTGTTTCATTTCCCGCGTCGTTTTTATATGAGAGTGCTGATGCTTATATTGTGGGGGCTGATTGTCGGGATATGCCCCGCAGTTCAAACTGCCGATGTCGCCACAACCGATAGGGTTGCACAGGCTCTCGATATTCTTGGACGCCTCGAGGCAAAATATAAGGAAACCCAAACCTTCATTGGCGAATTCAGACAGCTAAAAAAATCCGAGCTATTCCTTGAAGAGATTCGCTCAAATGGGCTTTTCTGGTACCAGAAGCCGGGGAAATTCCGTTGCGAATATCTGCCCCCAAATGCTCAGGTTAACCTTGTATTAAGTGACGTCACTTATATCTACACCCCTGAAATAAAACAGGTGGAGATATATCACTTTAATCCCGCAGAAAGCCCTGTTAAAAAGCTGAACCAGATGCTTCTGGGCTTTGGGGTCTCGGTGGAGGACGTCCTTGAGGTCTATGATGTGCGCACATTAAAAAGGGAGGAGACGAAGAAGTGTTTTGCCCTTCTTTTCAAACCACGCAAAAAAGATGATAGTCTTCAATTTGACGCGATAAAGCTCTGGGTAACTCGTAAGACTCTCATACCGAAACGACTCGTGTTTTTAGAATCCGGCGGCGATAGGACCGAAATCACCATAACAAAGGTGAAATTCAACAAAAGAATTAAGCCCTCTATTTTTAAGCCAGATTTTCCCAGAGATGCCGAGGTTATTGAGCAAAACTGATTATGGAAGCAGTCATTATGAGGCGATTTGCCTCTGCCGAAATAAAGAAAAGTAGCCACCGATTTGCACCGATGCACGCAGATGAAAAAAGTAATCGGCGAAAATCGGCGTCCATCGGTGGCTATTAAAAAAGGGAAAATTAGCCGTGGACTTCATAGATCTTTTTATAACGGGTTGCAAAGCAATCGGCAGAAGAAGGAGAATGTCTATGCCTGTTCGGAAATTTTCGTTTTTGTTGATAGCGTTTCTATTTATCTTCAGTGGATGCCACATAACTCCACGCACAAGGACACTCCCTGCGGAGATACAAAATGTCTACATCCCGATGTTTATGAACACATCTTATGAACCGAGTCTGGAGGAGCTTGCCACACGCGCAACCGTTGAGGCGTTCCTTGCCGATGGCAGACTGAATGTCGTCCACCCGCGGCAGGCAGATGTCATTGTCCAGGGCATCATCACAGGATACGAGAACGAGGTGGCAAGCACTGAATCAGACGATTTTCCGCTGATTAATTCCATAACAGCCAGGGTAACTGTGAAACTCTATTCCCTCGATGACCGCCTCCACCCGATAAATGTATATAAACCCTTCACGGTGCGCAGGTCTTATGTCAGTGATACCCGCCGCACAACATACACTGTCCCCGAGGATGTCAGGCAGAGTTTGATGGAGGCTGTGGGGCGGCGAGTGGTTCTCGAGGTCCTCACGGGAGAGTTCAAGGAATAAAAGAATAGTGAATAGTGAATCGAGAATAGTGAATTATGAGGTATTGCTTGGGAGGGAATTCTAAATTCACAGTTCACAGTTCTCAATTCTTAATTCAAATGGTATGGTGATAATTTGTTTTCCTGGCTGAAAAGAAACCATATATTGATACTTTCTGCCGTGGTCTTCATCGCGACGCTGGTTCTCATCTTGCTTGAGCTGGACCGCCAGAATTACCAGGTAAAGAAAAAGGAAATAATCGTTAATTACTGGGACGAATTTTTTCCGCTGGACCAGGAGGAGCTGACGCTGTGCTCGCGCCTTGTCCTCGGCGCAAAGGGCTACGAGGAAAGACGGAAAGCAAATGCCACTCTCCTTAAGACCATACACCACATCCTGAACAGCGACACCAGTATATATAAAATATCTCTCGAAGATGCTGAGTATCAGATTCTGCTGTCGGAGGAGTATAATAAATTCCATCGCTACAACACATTCTCAAACTCGCTCTTTCTGAAAAATTTCAAGGGGCAGACGAGTCTCAAGATTTCCGACCCTATCAAAAACACACCTATGGGGCGACTGATTGTGGCTTACACCACGCCCCAAAATGACCCTCGAATAATTAACCTCACAACCCGCTATCGCCTGTATGCACTGATAATTATTGTAATTTTATCACTCGTATACGCCTATATCCTGAAATATCTAATACTGCCGGTGAAGCGTGTCGTGGCAAACCTCGACAAGGCGCGGGGGAAACCGCCCCTCATATTCTCGCGCCCGAAATCAATCCTTGAAAAGGAATATAACAATCTTGCACGCGATTCCCTGCTCACTCGCGTCAATCAGAAGCTTAAAGATTTCCTCGCCACAAGCACCAATCTCGAGCAAGACAGAATACTTGGTGAACTGCCGGGGTTCATCACAAATCTCTTCAGCCTCGACGTAGTTTGCTTCCTCCACTTAAAACGCAAGTCAGAAACTGAGTTCGAGGTCGCAGGGAAACATCACAACGCGCAAGGCGATGAACCGGAACAGCTGACAGCCGCTAACGATTTCGTCCTCTCCCGCACCGCCACACCCGCTATCCCCATAATTGAGAATAATCTTAGAGACCAACAGCACATTATCGGGAGCGGCAATCGCCAGATTGCCATCTACACCGATATTGTCTACGCCGGTAAGGATTATCAGGATATAGTGGTTTGTATATTGATACCGGATAGAAAGGGCACGCGCCCACCGGATGCGTGGCATCTGGAGACTTATCGCCTGCTTGCCGACGAAATCCGCCTGGGTCTCCAGACTATCGAAAACCAACGCAAGGTCATCTTTAAGGAAAAGAGCGAGGCAACCATTAGCCTCTCGCGAAACCTCGGACATGACCTGACAAATATCATCGCAACCAGCAAACTCGACCTTCTGGCTGTGAAGTCGTTTCTGGATATGGGCGAAGACGAGATAAAGCGCTCGCCCGAAAAGCAAAAAATCTTCCGCGAATCTCTCGCCGCCGTTCTCAATAATACAATGTTTTTGCAGCAGATTGTGAATGTTTATCGTTCCTTCTCATTCATCAAGCGCCCCAGGTTTGAGTTTGTGGACGTAAACAGGCTCCTTGACGAGATAGTAGACCTCTTTCGCCTCTCCACATCCGCCAATATTGACATCCGCACCAGTTATGCGGCGGAATTGCCGCCCTGCCGGCTGGAAGAGCGCCTTGTGAAACTCGCCGTCTTCAACCTGCTCACAAATGCCCTCGATTCCATAAAGCGCAAATCCGGCGCAGAAGGTGTGAGCGGATTTATCAATGTCAAGACCCTCTACGACGAAAATCTCGACCAGGTCATTGTCTCCATTCGGGACAGCGGAGACGGTATCCGTAACGAGAAGGGCGAACTCGCCTCGCCGTTAGAGATAGACAGGATTTTTAACCTTGGCTATTCCACAAAGGAAAAGCAGGAGGGCGAAGGACTGGGCCTAAACTGGGTATACACCATCATAACCGAGTTTCACAAGGGCAGGATTGTGCCGCGCAATCACCCCGACGGCGGCGCAGAATTCCTCCTTTACCTGAACCGCGAAATAACCGAGGTCCCCAGCGAAGAGTGAATTATGAATAGAGAACTGTGAAAAAGGAACTGTGAATAGTGAATGTAAAAATTGATTAGCAATGCCGGCATAATTTGATTACTACAATGGACAATGGACAACGGACTAATAATCGAGGTGTATTATGGGCGTAAAGGTATTGATAGTGGATGACAACAAGATTTATCGCGACGCATTCAGGCGCAATATGTTAATTCATGACTTTGAGGTCTGCGAGGCTGAACACGGCGGAGATGCACTCGAGGTGCTCAAAGCCGAACACCCCGATGTGCTGGTTACAGACCTCAGGATGCGCACACCCACAGAGGGGCTCGACCTCATCCGCCAGGCAAAGGGAATTGACCCGCTGCTTCCCATCGTTATGATAAGCGCAGTCGGAACCTTCGAAGAGGGCGCTATTGCCACCAAACTCGGCGCCTCTGACGTCATAAGTAAATCCAATATCGAGGAAAAGATAGAACGGCTCTATGAAAGTATCGTTCAGGCACACGACGAATACAAAATCAATCGCGAGCTCCTTTTAGAGGTGGAGAAAGCCCATCAGGCAGAAGATCCCGCAAGCCAGGGTGTCGCCATTAAAAAATTGGAAGAAATTCTTTCCCGCAAAGACCTCCACCCTTATGTAAAAAGCGAGGCTTACGACACCCTTGTATCACTTCGCACCGCCGAACTGCGACACGATACCGAGCAAGACGCCAATCGCCTCCTTACCCAGCCAGGACGCGCCGGATTGCTCGAAGAGATTGAAAGAGATATGCGCAGCGAACTACCAAACTACGAGAACTTTCATCCCGATTCCCGTGAATCCCTGCGCACCGCCGAACTCTTCTATCGCCTCCAGATCACGCAGCCCGAAGAGATTTTAACCTCCGGTGCCTTCTCACGTAATATCGGATTTTCCTACTGCTTTTCGGTAGAAAATGAGGCAAAACTCCGCCTGAAAAAACGCCTGTCCCGTTTCCTGGGCACACCCCAGACATTCTCCCTCATCAATCAGATGCTCGACCCTAAAACCGGGCACGTAGATATTTTCTACCACCAGTATCTCCTCCGCCTCCAATCACTGGGTGGAAAAGAATACAACTTCACCATAGACAATGTAAAACAGACCTTCCAGCGCGTCCTCGAACACGGGAGTCGCTACAAACCTGACGGACTGAAAGCCCTCGGCATCATCATACTTTGTTTCGGTCGCCGATATTCATACAAAAAGATGAATCAACCAATCGAGGTGAACAACCCCCTGGGTATGAAGGGTATAGAAACCAATGAAGATGTTATTAAGTTCGCTGACCTCCTCATTAGCCTCCAGCACTACCGCAACCCATACATCCATCCCGAGATAAGCGAGATGGAAAAGGTCTCTAAGCTCCGCTCAACCGCCCTCGAATGCCTGGAATTTATTTGCAGACTCGTATAAATACTTCAGGTATGCAGGGTTCGGGGGTGTGCAAATATGGGCAATATCCGTTACGCCCCACCTCCGCCGGCCAAACCTGAATCCGTAGGCGCTTAAGTCGCCAGCTACAACATTTTGTAGATGTTACGAAGCCATCAATCTAAATCCGCCGAGGCGGAGACAACTGACAATTGAAAATAAACTTCAGAACAGCCATTCACAATTCTTAATTGTCAGTTTTTAATTTTACATTTTTTTTCAAGCGAAGCCTTGAAAAAAGCATAGGAGGTTATCTACTTTCCTTTGTCTTCGTCTCTTTTTTTAATTTTTCCCACCATTCCAGGCGCTTTTTTATCTCTCGCTCAAAACCGAAATCACCGGGTTGATAGAATTTTTTCCCACGCAATGGCTCGGGCAGGTAGTCCTGCGGGGCGTAATGATAGGTTGAGTCGTGGTCATATTTGTAACCCGCACCGTAACCGAGCTTCTTCATCAGGGTGGTGGGGGCATTACGTATGACCATCGGGACGGGGAGCGACCCACTTTCTTCGATTTCCCTCATCACGGCATTGTATGCGGCATAGATGGAATTACTCTTTGGCGCGGTGGCGAGGTAAATAGCCGCCTGTGCGAGGGCGAGTTCTCCTTCGGGCGAGCCGAGGTTTTCATAAGCCTGACGAGCGGCAAGTGCAATGGGTAAAGCCTGCGGGTCTGCATTGCCGACGTCCTCGGATGCGAATCGCACCATTCTGCGCGCAAGGTATAGCGGGTCTTCGCCAGATGCAAGCATCCGTGCAAGCCAGTAAAGGGCGGCATCCGGGTCGCTGCCCCGCAGACTCTTGTGGAAGGCGGAGATGAGATTGAAGTGCTCTTCGCCCTTTTTATCGTATAGCAGTTGTGTACGCTGTGCGAGCTCTTTAACGATTTCGGGCGTGATTCTCCTGTCGCCATCCTTGACTGCATCGGAGCAGAATTCAAGGAGATTAAGCGCCCTTCTGGCATCCCCATCTGAGAGGCGTATAATGAGTGGAAAGACCGCCGCAGCGCAAGTGAGTCCGAGTTTGCCCAGTCCCCTCACTTTATCTGAAAGTGCGCGCGTCAGGATAATATTCAGGTCTTCGGCAGAGAGCGGTTCAAGGACAAATACGCGACATCGGGATAGAAGCGGTGCAATGATGGAGAAAGATGGATTTTCAGTTGTCGTGCCGATGAGGAGGATTGTGCCGTTCTCGACAAAAGGCAAAAAGGCATCCTGCTGGATTTTGTTGAAACGATGAATTTCATCAATAAACAGGATGGTCTTGCGATTGTAGCTCTGGAGGTTGAGTTTCGCCTGTCCAATGATGTGTTTTATATCCTTGATGCCGGCTGTTACGGCGGAGAGGATGTGGAAATCGCACCTTGTCTGGTTGGCAATGATGTTTGCGAGGGTTGTCTTGCCTGTGCCGGGGGATCCCCAGAAAATCATCGAGCAGAGGCGGTCTTCGGATATGAGGCGCCTGAGGAGTGAGTTTTTACCGAGCAATTTTTTCTGCCCGACAAACTCGGAGAAATCCGCCGGACGGATGCGGTCAGCGAGCGGTCGCTCTTTACGAAGGTCTCTCTTCTTATCGGGACTCCTGACTGAATCGAAAATGTCCATAGCCTTAGTGCCGGACGGTCATATCGCGGATGACAAGCCCGTTGATTAGAGGTGGATGGATTTTCACGCTGAATGGGGGGATGATGTCGCCACTCGCCACGACCTCGGCAATCTGTTTCGTCGGGCAAGGATTGAGCAGAAAAGTCGCCGCTCCCTTGCGGCTAATAGTGTGTTGCAGTGCCGCAACCGCATCATCAAAATAAAGGATGTCCTCTTCCTCCAGCTCCACCTCGGGATTGCCGATCCATGCCTGGCGGATAATACAGTGGTAAAGGATACTGACATCGAGTTTTTTCACGGCGCGACTGAAATGTGTATCTTCATCATATAGTTGCGACAAACTAATTTTAGGTTTCAGGGAGAGCAGAAAACTCCTGCCATCGGGTAATGCCATTGCAAAGGTGGTGTTCTTTTTGCCCTTTTCGGCGATAGATTTCAAGAGGGAATGGGCTGCGGTTTTGGGTTTTTTGAGATTTACCTTGACCTGACGGACGTTAAAGTATTGGGCAAGGTCTTCGAGAATCTCCTGCATATCTATACCACTGCCCAGTTCGGCAGAGAGCACACGATGAACCGGACGGGTGGTGACGCTTTCTTCCTCGAAACTTGACAGAAACACAAGGATATAATCAAAAGGCTGTGAGCCATTAGGTTGCCTGGTTGCCTCACGTTCTTCATTGCGGTATTTCAGAGCGACTTCGTAACGCTGGTGTCCCTCTACAATAAAACACTCTTTGTCCTGGAAGGTCTGTGTCATCCGGGCAATCTGGTCTTTTTTATTCAGAACCCACAGGCGATGAATATCACCGCTTGCCTCGTGTAACTCCTCCCAGGCTCTTGTGGGGGTGATTTCTCGGGAGATATTAGCGAACTCACCTCCGGGGTCGTGGAAGAACATAAAGACGGGGGCGTAGTTACATCGAGTGGCACGCAAGAGCTTCAGGTGGCAGGATTTGCTCGAGAATGGTGTAGTTCCCTCAACAAGTAATTCCGGGGGTTGCTGGCGATTGAGATTTATCAGGGCATAAAGCCCGTGGCGAATTTTGTGCCCATTTATGGGATGGGAGTATTTTTGCTGGTAAAAGTAAAAACTTCTATGATTATCATTCACAAGGATGCCATCCCGACGCCAGGTCTGGATGGTGCTTGCTGCCCGCAGATAAGGATTATTGTATTCCCCATCGGCTTCTTTCACACAGGCGGGAATTAGATGCAATATATTACAGGGGTGCTGGCGACAAATCTCATCTCGCTCCTGTGGTGAGAGCGAATCGTAAGAGGGACTGATGGTCGTATTCATATCTTCTATAAGACGCGAGTTGTAACGTGTCCCTATAAATGGATATATCTGTGTCATCAGATGACTTTCTCTCCTCCTTTAACTATTCCGAGCAACTGTTAGAAATAGAAATTATATATATTACCCTGAAATGCAAGTATCAATATAAGTTTATTCTTCAAAAACGAATGAGCGGTTCAAAACTTTTCTTGTGGTCAAATGCCGGATAGGGACATTCTCACCCTGCGTGGAGAAATAGGACACCTGTATGCCCCAGGGTAACATTTGAGTGCCCTGTAAATAACATAGGCGCTTAAGACGCAAACATCTACAATATTTATAGATGTTACTAAGCCAGCAATCTAAAATCTAATCCGCCGTGGCGGAGACAACGGACAAATTGAAATTAAACCGTTCACCACAGGCGAATGTTCCATCTCGAACGGACAATACTTTTAACCTTTACCCTTTTACTCGCCACGGCGAGCAAGCTTTTACTTCTTTTTTCAAGCGAGGTCTTGAAAAAAGCAGAGCCTTCTATTTCGCATAATTTGAGTCTTTGATGACTGCCTGGATTTTGAGTTCGGCAAGTTCGGCATCTCTCTTTTTTAACTCGGAGCGCAGGTATTTCGTCTCCTTGCGCAGTTTAGTCAGTTCGCCTTTCATCTGCTGATTGGAGTGATAGAGAAATCCGGCAGCCGTGCCTACAATAAGCAACAAGAGAAAAAGAAAAGTCTTAACAAAGTTGCGCCCTGCCGATTTCCGCTTGTATTGTCTGCTCGCCAAAACAACACCTCTGTTTGAGATTCTGCTTGAACTACATCAATTATACTGAATGAGAAACTATCCGCTCCCGGAAGTCAATTGCAAACCTTTATTACTATTCGCTTGCATAAAAGAGTTTACGTCGTAACATCTTGATATTTCTTGAAGGAGGTAGGAGATGAGCAATTTTCACGTGGAGAATTATGCCTTTGGGACGATTCTCTTCCTGGGGATTCTTGGTCTTTTCGGTTGTGTGCGGGGACCGCGTATCAGGCCTGCACCTCTCACGGCACAAGATAATATGATTTCTGAAAAATTGAGCCTCGAAAAGAAACGCCTTGCCTTGCTGAAAGCTAAACCGCTTTATGAGTTCAGCGAAGAGGATGTGGATTTTTACCTGCGCTATTTACAAATGGCAGTGCCAGACCTCGCCAGACGCGTTGTCCACCTTGCACGTAAGAATATTGGACAGCCATACAAGATGTATCTCCTGGGGGAATTCCCTTTTGAAATTTATGACAGAGACCCCCTTTATCGCCTCGATAAATCTGACTGCGTGACGTTTGTCGAGCATATATATGCGTTGGCGCTGGGGCACGACTGGCGAAGCTTCTTTGCCTTTCTCCAGCGCATTCGCTATAAAAATGGTGAGATTGGTATGGCGACACGTAACCACGATACTATCCCCGACTGGGACCCGCAGAATTCTAAATGGCTTATATACGACATTACCAAAGACCTCGCCGGCGATGGCGCGGTAAAAATGCAGGTGAAAACCTCCCGCCGTAAGTTCTTCAAAAAATGGGACATCGCACAGAATGTAAAGGAGGAGACGGTCAAGACTTCCTACATCCCATACGACCTTATGCCGGACATTGTGGACGAATTAAAAGACGGCGATTTTGTGAATGTGATTCGAGGCTATGGCAAGCCCCAGTGGTGCGGACACGTTGGGCTGATAACCGTCAGTCCCGATGGGACGGTGAATTTTCTCCATTCGTGTTCCGGCGGTGTGCGAGAGCAACCAATCCTCGAGTATGTAATGCTGGAAATAGCCTTGAATAAAAAGCGCCTCAGAAAGCCCCTCAAGAAAGATAGGTGGCAATTTTTCGGGTTCAAATTTTTCCGATTGCGCTCAGACCCGATTGCAAAATTGCGCGCCCTCGATGGTCCCGATGCCCCGATTGTAACAGGTCCCCGTGGGCTTCTACTTTCACGTTTTCGTTATCCCGGATGGGTAGAGCCTCGTGCCGAACTCACTCCCACCGACAGGGTTGCCGCGAAAAAACTCGGTCTGAAAGCCGATTACGTTGCCCTCCTCAAGGCGCGCCCTCTTTTTGAATTTGAGGCACACGAGCTAAACGATTACCTGGCATATCTCCACGAAGTTCAGCCCGACCTCGAACTTCGCGTCCGGCATCTGGCTCGCAAGGCTATCGGCGAGCCTTATCACCTCTTTCTCCTGGGCGAATTCCCATTCGAGCTATATGACGATGACCCGCTTTTCGCCCTTTACAAGAGTGACTGTGTCGTCTTTGCCGAGCATATATATGCGATGGCTCTCTCAAAGAGCTGGGAGGAATTTTTCGTATTCCTGCAACGCATCCGGTATAAGAATGGCGAGATAGGTATCCTGACGCGCAATCACTACACCGTTGCCGAATGGGATACGAGCAACTCGTGGCTTCTTGAGGACGTCAGCCGCAAACTTGCGGGAAAAGACGCCGTCCCGATGACGGGCATCACCAGACATAAATCCTTCTTCAAAAAACGCTATGGGATTGATGTTGATATGCCTGACCTCTCTGTCAAGACATACTACGTTCCGAGCGAGTGTGTGCCTGATATCGCAGGCAAGTTGAAAAACGGTGATTTTGTGAACGTAATCTTCGGCAAGGGAAAGAACCGCTGGGCAAGCCACGTGGGACTCATCTCGGTTAGCAAAGATGGCACTGTGAATTTTCTGCACTCGACGCCGCCACGTGTGCGTGAGCAGCCGATTGTTGAGTATAGCGGGAAACTCGTGCAGAAAAACGCAGAACAGAAGGCGAAGGGGAAATCATTGTTTTACGGTTTCAAGTTCCTGCGACTGCGCCCCGACCCATTAAGTAATCTCCGCAAGATTGATGGTCCAGATGCGCCAGTTGTAAAGGGACCACTTGGTGTCACGTTCGGAGCGGGGCGTCGCTGGACGCCCGTTATGGATTAGGCATCTTAAAGCGCATCGAGGCTATGGTATTGTATAAAAGACTCCAATCTCTTAGCGGAGCAACCGGGCTGAACAAGAATTAAAAGCCTATACCTGACATTACCCATGGTCAGTTGTCCGTTGTCAGTTGAACATTGGATGTTTCCTCACTTAGGCGGATTCAACGTTCAGTTGATGCAGATACATCGGCGAACATCGGCGTTTATCGGTGGCAAATTTTTATTGTTTTTGAGAGAGGCGATAACCTCATAACGACGATACCAAAATCCAGAGTCTGAGAGACGGGCAACCATAATGGTATCCATAATAGCGCGTTCCTGCAAGGTTTTGGTTGGTTCCCAGAGCCTGCTTAACGATGTAAGAAGGGTTTGGGGATAGGCATTAAAAAGAGTTGATTTGGTCTCCGCCTTTTTATAGTTACACCAATTGACGTATCGGTAAAGAATATTTTTGGCAGCGTTTACAAGGTAACGCCGATTTATGGTAAAATTAATTCACAACAGGCAAATGCCGAAGGCGCGCCATCGGTGAGTTCCATAATTCGTGAAATGCGTGGTTATATAAAATACGACTTTTTACATTGGCATCACATTTTATTGTCTGATTTGGGATTTTACTTTTACCGCAACAGTCGTAATGACTACAGCATCATTTCCGACTTATCGCCGGATGGGGTGGCATATTTTTTTGCAATTTGCACTTCATAGTTTGTAATGGGGGGATAAAATGGACCAATTACTCAAGCAGTTGGGGCAGTATCGTGGGGCTGGCGACGCCGTATCGCTTGTCCAGGCGGTAGTGGCGCTTCTGATGAGCTTCGTATTATCGCTCATCGTGATCTATGTTTACCGTAAGAGCCATCATGGCTCGAGTTATAGCCAGTCGTATGCCCACACACTCGTAATTATGTGCACGGTGACGTCGATTATTATGTTGATTATCGGAAGTAATATTGCGCGTGCGTTCAGCCTGGTTGGCGCGTTATCTATCATTCGCTTCCGCAGCGCCATCAAGGAACCGCGGGACGTCGGATTTATATTTATGGCAATGGCTATCGGGATGGCGTGTGGGACGAAATTCTACGGTATTGCCATCATATTTACAATATTTATGTGTATCATCGTATTCATCCTGACCCGGTTTAACATCGGGTCCAAGAAATTTTCGGAGATACTCTTAAAGATTATGATTGATGGGGATGTTGATTATCATCACGCCTTTGATAAAGTTTTTTACACCTATCTGGAGAGCCATCTGTTACTCAGTATAGAAGCGGCAGTTGAGGGGACGCTCGAGGTTGTCTATTCGATAAAGTTAAAGAAGGCAGTTTCTGAGAAGGACTTCCTCGATGCCCTACGCAAATTATCCGGCTGCCGGCGTGTCTCGCTTCTTAAAGGCATACAGAACGCCAGTATGTAATAGCGGGAGACAGGGAAGGTTTGTTATAATGTCAAAATCTTTTCGCCGTTTGCCGGGCGTGCTTAAGTTCGGGCTACTTGCTCTTTATCTTATTGCGCTTCTTTATTTATCGTCCCTATCGGTTATGGCGCTGTTTGATTTAAGAGGAGGGCGGAATGTCAGCGGTTTTCTTGAGCGATGGTGCAACTCGTATGTTGCCCGCCAGCGTAACCGATTGGAACAACGATACGAGGTGGCTGACGGGCTTGCAAGAGATGGCGACCTTTCCGCCGCTGCAACGCAACTGGAGTCTCTGATACAGAGATTGCCTTCCCGGTCGCGCATAAGCCCGGAAGGTGTTTTGAAGATTCGGGCGCTGAGGCGCCTTGCCGAAGTCTATCAAATGCAGGGAAGACGCAGAAGGGCACTGAATACCTATAGAAGGCTGCTTTCGGCGAATCCCGGGTCTGCTTCGACTCATGCGCTCTATGGGCGCGCTCTCCTCGTGGCAGGGGATGGCGCCGAGGCAGAGGTTTATCTGTTGCGCAGTCTGAAACAAGAACCCAATTCAATTCTGACTGTCGAGACCCTTATCAATTTCTACTTCGATAAGGGCAGGATGCGTGATGCCGTGAATGTCTTTGACCGTTATGAAAAGGCATTTTTAATGGTGCGCGAAATAAACGATACAACAAAGGGCATCCGTTTTATGGATGGCGACCAGGCAGTGGCGACACTCGGTTTCCT
>CAZGKP010000013.1:3004-28207 GCA_964526215.1 uncultured Candidatus Sumerlaeota bacterium | reverse complement strand
AAGATAAAATCATACTGGATAAGTCCAAAGCATATAGAAGATCTCTCAATAAAAATTAGAGTCATCGATAACAAAATGTCCCTTCAAGAATTTTTCAATGAGCTTCAGCCGGTAGTAAATGCTGTATATAAGGAAAAGATAACAATAAACGACGTTATTGATTTTTACCACTTGTATTCACTACATTATGATGGCGACATAGAAGAAGTATGGTCTTGCAATCAGCGTTTTGTCAAAAGGCATGAAAAGTACCTTAGAAATTTAGAATTTAATAAATTCAGCCAGATTTTCAAAGTGGTCAAAATAAAGAGGATAAAATGATGAAACTCGTTTGCAGAAACTGTAAGAATGAAGAGACATTCATAGCTCGATATCTTTATTCTTGCACAGTAGACAACCTTGGTAATAAGTTAGATGAGGAAGAAATGGATGATGAACCAGAATATAAATGCCCAAAGTGTGGATCGTACAATGTATGTTTTGAAGATGAATAATGAGAATCTTGAGGCTACGTGGCTCTTTAGTGCTTCTGTTGTTCAACATTTGAGAAGAGAGGGAATCCTTGAACACCTTTATTGTATTAAGTTTGAATACCTCAAACAAAACATGAATACACTTGAATTCATATCGGGCAAGGTGGCTGGTCCATTATCAGATGTGGACTTGATTTATTTTACAAAGGGCGACAAACCACCTTGCAGATTGAGAGCGGAATTTAACGGCACTCACTGCCATCTGTTGAATAAGTTTTATGAATGATACTTTTTGTCATTACTGATGCGTCGGTAAAAAGTCTAAAGCCGTAGATTACGCCGAAGGCGCGCAAGAAGACAATTGAGAGAAAAATTACTCTTTCAAACAGCCGGATTGCGATGCAAAAAGGAGACTGCACGTCTTGAAGGGAGTTAACTCCTTGGGAGGGAGTTGTGAAGATTTCTATCGCCAGCGACCATGCGGGTTTTGAACTGAAATGCGTTGTTAAAAAATTCCTCGAAGAACATGGAGATGAGGTTCAGGACTTCGGCACGAACAGCACCAGTTCGGTGGATTATGCTGACTTTATATATCCCGCTGCACTTGCTCTCTCGGAGGGCAAAGTTGACCGTGCCGTCCTTATTGATGGTGCGGGCTATCCGTCTGCCGCCATTGCCAATATGCTTTATGGCGTGAGTGCCGCCGTTTGCTTTGATACCGTTTGCGCAAAACTCGCCCGCCAGCACTCCAACACAAATGCCCTGTGCTTAGGGGGAAAACTCATCGGTTCACTCCTTGCCACTGAGATTGTGCAGGTGTGGCTTGAGACTGATTTTTTGGGCGGCAAATATGCCCGGCGCCTCGAGAAGGTCCAGCGGATTGAAGAGAGACATCTGCGTCCCCCGAGCCTCAAACCCCGCAAGGTCATTACGCTGGGGGATGTGAAGGCGGCTTTTGAAAACCGCGAGCCACTCGTGATGGATGAAAATACAATCATTACGCCCAGCGTGCTCGATGCTATTAAGAACTTACACTGACGCGGATTTCCTGCCGCCGGGAACACGGGGATGTGGAATAAATTTTTGTCCGTTGTCATTTGTCCATTGTTTTTTTTCATATCTACGGATGATGGACTACTGACAAAAGCAAATTCCCGGCTTTTCTGGTGAGAAATATGGGTTAACTGGCGGGCTTTACAGGCTGGATGTCGGTGAGGGGGAGATAGGCGCTGCGCCCATCCATCAATCGGATGCGCACCCATCCGTTCTGCGGCTTGCTGATTATGCGCACCATTGTCCCTGCGGGGAATTTGTAGAGTTCCTCGAACTGCTTGCCGGGACCGCTTCTCGCAAGCGTGTCAGCCTCCATCACAATGGCGGTCTTTACCATAATCTCTTGATAAACTTTGAAGGATAAAAATGCCCCACTGATAAGCAATAATACGACGAAAAGTCGGGCAGCGGCGCGGAAATACCTGATATGCCCTTCACTTCTGGCAAGGAATCTCGTCCCCAGAGTTATGCCCCACAGGAAAAAGAAAACAGAGGTCAGTATCGTCCACTCATCTACGTTCAGTGCATTTTCAAGAGCGGCAAATGGTTTGAGGAGGAAGAAGACATTTTTGCGATTTATGGGTGGCTGGAGGCGGGCAAGATTTTGCTTTATATCACTATCGCGTGGGGCAAGCCTTAAGGCACGAACGTAATGAAGAACCACCGCTCCCGCATCTCCCGTCCGGGCACAGGCATTGCCGAGATTATATAAAACAACCGCATCCTGCACACCTGCCCTCACAATATCCTCATAAATTTCGCGTGCCTTCTTGAATTTTTTCTGGTCATAAAGCCGATTGGCGCGCTCGAATTTTGCTCGCAAATCTGCATCGCTTCTCGGTGTGCGCGCCGCCGATGTGCTGGCCGAGAATAATAAAACAATAACAAGAAATAGTAGCATTGCGAGTTTTTGACTTGAGATTTTCATCACAATTTTTTGCTGAATCCCTGTATCAGATTCGAAGCCATCTCATAATGTTTACGCATATCTTCGGGCAAAATAGAAAAAGGTGCATAACGCGCGGCATCTGCCGCTTCGAGTAGCTGGCGAATAGATTCCAGTTCTTCGGGAGATGCACCGCGTTCTTCGAGCAGAGAGAGGAGTTCTTCGAGAGTAAGCCCGTGAGGTTCGCGATTCAACTTATCGCCGAAGAAGCCGCGCAGAGCGGATGTCAGTTCAGCATAGAACTGGTCAGCGTTATTGTTAGACATGGCACGCTCGGCGGCTTTGAGTCTGCGTCCTGCGACGCCGCGTGCGCGAAGCCTGCGCGCAAGCCCCACATCGGATTCGAGTGCTTCCCTCCTGCGCTTGAAAACAAACGCCCCTAAAAGGAACAGGACGGGCAATGCTTGGATGCCCATAAACCAGCCCGTTAAGATGAGGGGATGCTGGTGTCTTCGGGAAAACACTGCCCCGCGCTTTATGTAATTGATGTCTGCATTTATCTCAATCACGTTTTCGCTCGAGCCGACAGGCACATTACCCGCCATAATAAGCGGTGCCTTTGCCGTGCCGGGGGCTATCGGGATGGTTATTGGTTTGGTTTTCAGTGCAACGTATATCTTCTTTTTTGGATTGAATATAGAGTAGTGGATTTCGGGGATTTGGAGTGCACCGGGTTTTTTTGGACGGAGGACACAGTCGAAGGTCTTTGAGCCGCCCAGGACATCAGCGGTGATTTTCTTATTTGCCTTTGCCTTTGTCTCATACACCTCAAAGCCCTCGAGGGGCGGGAGTTTGGGCGTAAGTATCCCCTCCACCGCGCCGGTGCCGCTGAATGTAAGCGAAAGTGTGAGCAGGTCATCCATAGTTGCCTTCTTCCGGTCAAGTTTTGCAGAGAGCACGTAATCGCCAACAGTGCCGGTAAAATCTGCCGGACGCGGCGATAGCAGAGGCTGCACATTTAATTCGAGCACAGAGGATGGGACGGAGACCCTTACAACGTTTCCGCCGAAGGGTGAAAAGAACGAGTCGTTAAAAAACGAATCGTCAAAAAAGGGGTCATTAAAGAAGGGATGACGTCTTCGCCTTTGATTTTGCACACGCACGCCCATCTCAAGCGTAATAGGGTCAAGCAATAACTTGCCGGTTTTTGTGGGAACGAGTATAATTTTTTTAACAAGCGCCGCCTGATAGGTATCAGTGCCGATTTTCACATCGCGGAATGAAAGGCGCTGTGCCGTATACAGGTCTTCCTTCAGGGATTCCTTAAATTGCGGCAGGGGCTGGCGCAGATTCCACGAGACGAGCGGCAATCCCTTACGCGCATACAGGGTATAAGTTACGACCACAGGTTCGCCGACAAAAGGGGTTTTGTTGTCCACACGGGTGCGCAGGAAGAGTTTGCCCCGGAGGTATTTATTAAGTTGGGCGTTAGTGGAACTGGGCACGGGGATGCTTTCGCCCTTGAGGGGTGCGGGCACATTGCGTGCGGTGGTCTTGACTACATTTATGGTTATTGCCTCACTTTTAATTTCCCTGCCATTAACACGGACGGTAGCGGGTTTGATAGTAAAATTGCCGGGGCGGTCGGCACGCAGGCTCACGGTATAGGTATGTTCGCTCGACATCTGTCCATTTATGAATTGAATAGATTGCGAGGTGTTGGGACCTGAAAGGATGGTAAAGCCGTCAAAGGGAGGAAGCCGAGGCGAACCCTCCGGGGAGGCATTTTGGATGGTGAGGGTATATTGAAATTCCTCGCCGAGACCCACCGTTGTGCGGTCAACGCTCGCCGAGACCGCGACATCCCGGGCAAAAACCCCCAGAGTGCATAAAAACACCAGAAGACCCGCCAGAACCGTTTGGATGATTATGTGTATTGTTTTAACTCGAATCATATTGTCATCAGTCATTTCTGACTCATCACCACAAATGATAAATTCGTGAAATTCGTGGTCTATTATTTATCACCACTAATTAGTGGTTACCAGTCTTTGCCCGTGCCGGGGAGGGAGCCGTATTGCCGTTTGAGTGCCTCCTTGAGTGCGTTTCTGTTTTCCTTTGGTAGAGTGCTCAAGAGACGAAGGGCATCTTCTTTACTCATTTCGCCGACCTTCACTTTTTTTTGTTTTTGCCGGGCAGTTTTTTGGTTCTTTCCGCCTTCTGGTTTTTTCTCAGCCTTCTTCTTTTGTTCTTTTTTCTCTTTTGTGGCGGCGGCTTTTTTCTCTTTCTCAGCCTGTTTGTTTTGTGCCTTTGTTTTATTGGGACTTGTGCCTTTTTGTTCTTGTTTTTTCATCTTTTCCATAAGTTGTTTCAAGAGGCGTTTGCACTGTTCATAGTTAAATTTGGGATCGGGGTCGGTTGGATTTCGCTTCATTGCGAGCTGGTTTGAAGCCATTGCCTCTCCGAGTTTTTTTATTGCATCGGGGAGTTTGCCCATTGAAGCCAGCCTCTGCGCCGTTCGGTATTGAGCCACGCCGATGTTGTAATGAGCCGCAGCCATCCGTGCCGGGTCCTTAAAGATTGCGGACGCTCGCTCGTATTCCTTGATAGCCTCATCATATTTTTTCTTTCCGAGAAGCACATTGCCTATATTGAAGTGGAGTTCGGGCGCTTCGGGTGATTCTACCTGTGCATTTTTGTAGAACTCGAGTGCCTTATCGAATTTTTTATTCTTATATGCCACATTTCCCGCGTGCGTGAGGTTAGAGAGGGAATCGGTTAATTTGAAACCGAACAGAAATGGGATAATGAGCATAAGCGTTGCGACTTTTTGCACCGTTCGTTTCCTGTCGCTCATCAGCATGTCTATTATGAGAAGCAAGATCACGGGTAGGAGGAAATACTGAAAGCGTTCCTCGTATATGGTGTATGTGCGGGAGCGGAGGGGTTTTTTCTGGATGAGACCGATGTCAGAATAGATAGCGTCGAGCTCGAGGCTCCCTTTTGGATTAGCCTTTATGGTTTTGCCACCGGTGATTTGTGCAAGTTTTTGCAGAAGGGCGAGGTCAAGACGGCTATTTACAGTGTGCCCCTCGGTATCTTGTTTGAAAGAGCCGTCAGGGAGGCGAATCGGTTCGCCCTTTTCCGAGCCGATGCCGATGGAATAAATTTTTATGCCCTCCTTCGCCGCCTGTTTTGCCGCACCAATCGGGTCTGTATCGTGGTCCTCGCCATCGGTGAGCAGGACGAGGACCTTTTCGCCCTTTGCGGAGCGTTCAAATGCCTTTGTGGCGGTGTGGATGGCAGTGCCGATTGCTGTCCCCTGTACCGGCACGGAGTCAACCTCAACCGTGTCGAGTATATTTTGCGCAAGCCCATAATCCAGCGTGAGTGGACACTGGACAAATGCAGTGCCTGCAAATGTGATGATGCCGACGCGGTCACCGCGCAGACGATGTATAAGTCCCTTCAATTGCTCCTTTGCGCGCGCAAGGCGGTTGGGCTTTATGTCCTGCGCCAGCATACTTACAGAAGTATCTATGGCGATAAATATATCCACGCCTTTGCGGCGAATGGGACGCTCAATGCTACCATACTGTGGTCGCGACATTGAAAAGAGGAGCAAACCGATGGCTATTATCAATAGCATCACCTTGGTTACCTGTTTTGAGCGACTTGTAGAATCAATAAGCCGCTGAACCAGGTCCCAGGAACCCAGACGCGAAAGCAGCCTTTTCTTCCGCTTGAAGACCCATACGAAAAACAACACAACAAACGGCAGGGCAAAGAGTCCGTATAAAACTGTCGGATTACCAAAGTGCATAGCAAATTAGTCACTTATCCGCCGGAGGCAAATGTCAGTTAGCGGCTGCGCCATCGTCAGATGCCCTTCGGGCGTCATTTAATGACGCGACTGTAAGGAGCAAAATGACGTCCGCCACAGGCGGATAAATGACGTAGCCGCAGGCTACATCTGACGCTCCCGAAGGGAGCAAACGCCCCTCCTACGGCAATTTCAAAAAATATGTCCCTGACAGACCTATCTCCAGAAGGAACAAGACGAGTGCTGGCAAGGTGAAGATACTCATCTTCTCGTCATAATTTTGATGTTCCACAAATTCGATTTTTGTCTTTTCAAGTTTATCAATTTCTTTGTAAATTTCTTTGAGTTTTCTATTATCAGTTGCGCGGAAGTATTTGCCACCCGTGAGATTTGCTATCTCCGTGAGAGATTTTTCATCTATCCTGACCTCCATCGGGACTTTGAATACGCCTAAGACACCGCGGTCAACCGGGACGAATGCTCGCCCGCGCGTCCCCACACCGATTGTGTATACGCGGATGCCGAGTGCCTTTGCAGCCTCGGCTGCCATTTTTGGCGCAATGTCCCAGACATTATTCTCGCCATCGGTCAAAAGGATAATCACCTTGCTTTTGGCTTTAGAGTCTTTCAGTTTACTCACGCAGGTGGCCAGCCCCAGCCCTATAGCTGTGCGATTCCCATCAATTATGCCGAATTTCGCATTTTCCAGAAAACCCTTTATGACGCCGTAATCAAGCGTGAGTGGACAAAGCGTAAATGCCGTTGATGCGAAGAGCACAACGCCGATGCGGTCTGCCTGCCTGCCGCTGACGAAATCCACCATCACCTTTTTTGCCGCTTTAAGGCGGTTTGGCTCAAAGTCCATCGCCTTCATTGAGTATGAAACATCGAGGGCGAGCATTATGTCTATGCCTTTGGTCTTGACGTTGCGTTCGGTCCAACCGCTTTGAGGTCGCGCCATTGCCAGAATCAAAAGCGCCAGCACAATGATGCGAATCACATTTACAAATGGGCGCAACCGGACACGCAACGATGGTTTTACCTTCTTCAGATTCTTCACATCGGAATAGCGCACCGCACCTCTGCGCCGCATCCCCTTCGCGAAGAGCAGCCAAGCCAGAAGTGGTATCACTAATAAAAGCAATAGATACCAGGACGATGCGAAGCGAAATTCCTTTATAAAGAGCAGCCAGTTGTGAGGAATTACCGAAGTCATACGTTCACCTCTTCCCCGACGATTTCGGTGACCGCGGGTGTGCAACTGCTGGATTCACCTGGCGGCGTTTCTTGTGGTTGCCCTACGGGGCTGGGTGTCGTTTCTTTCACGATGAGGCGCGCCTTTTCTAACGTAGAAGCGTGTTCGGGTTCAGGTGGGCGATGCTTCGCAAATTTTACGAGGTCGCATCGCTCGAAAAATTGCCCGAGCACTTTAAGTATTAAGTCACCAATGCCGTTTCCCTCAAGTGCCTGGAGTAACTCGAAGGATGTCAGGTCAATGGCATTTATCCTATAACGCCTGCCGAGATAGATGCGAACAATTTCAGATGCCCGCGAGTAAAATTCTTTGAGTTTGCCCTGTGCCAGGAGCGCCGAATGCTCAAGTGCATTTATGTCTTCCATCGCCAGCTCCTCGATTGGGCGAGGTGGCACCCACTCCTGTGGCGCTCTGGTTTTCTTCGCAAGTGTATATCGGCGCACAAAATACGTAATGAGTCCAAGGAGCATAATTACGGTGGCGATTCCAATCAGGAAATTTCGCAAATACGGTTTAGGCGGGATGTCCATAGGTGATTTTGCCGGGCGTATGTCGTGCGTATCTGCCGCAGTGTGCGGGATTGAATTTACTTTTATCTTTATGGGCTGCGATTGTGCCGTCTTCTCCCCGCCGGAAGGCATTTTATACGTAACTGTGAAGGGCGGAATCTCAAATCCGCCGATGTCATAAGTGGAGAGCGTAAAGGAGTAAATTCTGGAAAAGCGTCCGCTCTTTTCGCTTACTTGCTTTACAGGTTTCACCTCCAGAATCTCGAATTTCCCCAGCTCAAGTGGCGGCTCTACCTTCAAAACGCTGTATCCTTTTTGCCAATCCACGCGGAGCTCGAACGTAAACTGGTCGCCGATGAATATCTCCGAGGAGCTTGCCTTGCCGGAGATAGTTATGGGTTCACTCTCGCCATCTGCAAGCGCCGCCGTTGCGATTATGGCGAGGAAACAAATGAGTGAATATTTATAGAGCCGGTTCAGCAATATAGTCTCCCGTTCTGGTTCGTTTGCCCGTTGAGCCCGTTTGCCCGTTGAGCCCGTTAGCCCGTTCAAAGTTGGATGTTTCCCCTTAAACTCCCACATTCCTCGCTTTTACCTTTTGCCTTTTTACTTTTTACTTTCCCCAAATTCTCCCTCAAATATTATGACATTTTCAGACCGCATAAGTTGTTCGGTGAGGTTTTGCTCAAGCTTGCGCGCCTTTTCTGCATGCAATTTTGCCACTATCCTCTGAGCGTTTTTCTGAAAGATTTCCGGTTCGGAAAGCGCCTTTGTTCGAGTGGTTCCCTGTGCGCCCTTTTTGGTCTTGGATTTGAGAAATTCATCTTTATGTGTCTTGAAATACAATTGGACTTCTTCGGGCGTTATCTTTACCTTATCCGAGACGCGGTTTTTGTAGAGTTTTTGAATCATAAGCATCTTTTCAAAGTCATCGAGGCGCTGGCGGAGTTTTTCGTCTTTATCATAACCGGCACGCTTTGCCGTCTGATACATCAGTTCATTGCCGACGTATTGGCGAAGGAATTTGAGTTTAGATGCGTCATCATTGAGGTAGCGTTTTTGCTCTTCGGACGAGAGTTTTTGTATTTCATTATCGAGTTCTCCCATAGTGATTTTGCGGTCGCCGATTTGCGCAACGACTTTTCCGGGGAAGTGGCGTGTCTCTTCGCCTGCGAGATACGTGGCGTTTGAGAGGACATTCTGTGCATCGAGCGAGCGACCAATTCTCTCAAGGCACGTAACGGTGCGCTGGGTGATTTTCTGCAAAACCGGGCTTTGCGGGTTGTAATGTTTTGCGCGGACGTAATAAGCCAGTGCCTTCTTGTAATCCCTTTTCTTGTCAAAATACAAATTGGCAACGAGGTAACACAGGTTAGAGCGTTTCTGCGGCGAAAGGTCGGGGCATCTCATTGCCGCCTCGTATTCAGCAGCCGCCTCATCATTAAGCCCCTTATCTGCAAGTTTGGCAGCCAGAGATATATGAGAAGAGACATCCGGGGCTTTTGGGGACTTATTTTCGCTGCAGTTTGCCAGGACAAAGAGTGCACCAGCAATCAGAATGAAAAAAAGGTCTCTCGAAGTGCGCATATCAGTCCCCCCAATTTAATATCGTCTTGCGCGTTCGCGAAAGAAGCGCATCAGTGGTTTAGTATAATCGGCACCGGTCGAGAGGTCAATATGGTCAATGCCCAGCGAACGCAACATCGCTACGAGTTCTTGATACTCCTTTCCCGCATAGCCCTCAAAGGATGTGCGAACGCCGAGTGAAGAGGTATCAATGGCGATAATCTCGCCCGTCTCGGCGTCCTCGAATTCAAAGATGCCGGCAGGAGGCAAACTGTGCTCGCGCGGGTCGGATATTGTTATGGCAACGAGGTCGTGATGCTTGTTCGTAATAGCGAGTGCCTTTTTGAAATTCTCCGAGAAAAAATCAGAGATGAGAAACACAACACTCTTTCTCGTCAGAACTTTATTGACGTAATCCAGTGCGGAGGTGACATCTGTGCGAGGGTGTTCGGGGCGAAACGTAATGAGCTCGCGAATCACCCGCAGGACATGCTTGCGCCCCTTTCTGGGACGGATGAACTTCTCCACGCAGTCGGTGAACATCAAAAGTCCCACGCAGTCGTTATTCTTTATAGCCGAGAATGCAAGGACGGCACACAGCTCGGTTGCGAGTTCTGCTTTTTGCCACGTTGCGGTGCCGAACTCGCCCGAGGAACTCGCATCCACAATAAGCATCACGGTCAGCTCGCGCTCCTCAACGTAGCGCTTCACGTGAGGGAAACCGGTGCGTGCCGTTACGTTCCAATCAATGGTGCGGATGTCATCACCCTCGTGGTATTCGCGAACCTCGTCAAATTCCATTCCACGCCCCTTGAAGACGCTGTGGTATTCGCCCGCCATAACGTCATTTACGAAGCGGTTCGTAACAATCTCAATCCGCCGAACCTTCTTCAGAATCTCTTTTGTATCCATTGCAGCCAACGTTTAACCCCTCTATGCCCTGGCAACGAATATCCAACACCCAATAACGAATAGTGAATTATGAACAGTGAATGGTGAAAGAGGTATAACCTTCGTGGAAATCTCAATTCACCATTCATATAACCCCAACCCCCAAACCCTCACTACGGCACCTCAACCTCATCGAATATCTTGCGCACAACGTCTTCACTGGTTAACTCTTCGGCTTCCGCCTCGTATGTTATGATGACGCGGTGGCGCAGGACATCCATACCGATAGCCTTCACGTCATCAGGGGTTACGTGTCCCCTGTGCCGCAGAAATGCATAGGCGCGCGCAGCCTGCGTCAGGTATATCGAGGCGCGGGGCGATGCACCGTATTCTATATAATCACCCACCTTGATTTTGTAAGTCTCCGGTTCGCGCGTGGCAAAGACGATGTCTATGATGTAATTTTTGATCTTTTCATCCACGTAAATCTGATTCACGACTTCACGTGCAGACATAATGTCTTTGCGCGTAATGACTGTATCGGGTTCTATCGGCTGCGCTCCTGCCATACGTTCGAGGATTTCACGTTCCTCTTTCTTATTGGGATAGGTGACGTGGAGTTTGAGCATAAAACGGTCAATTTGTGCCTCGGGGAGGGGATACGTGCCTTCCTGCTCGATGGGGTTTTGTGTGGCGAGGACAAGAAACGGTTCATCGAGCGGAAAAGTGGTGTCGCCTATTGTAATCTGATATTCCTGCATCGCTTCCAGGAGTGCACTCTGGACTTTTGCCGGTGCGCGGTTTATTTCATCGGCAAGTATGAGGTTGGCAAAAATCGGTCCCTTCTTGGGATAAAATGTGCCATCCTTCTGGTTATATATCATTGTGCCGATGAGGTCGGCGGGTAGGAGGTCGGGCGTGAACTGTAATCGCTGGAACTTTGCATCAATAGCCTGGGCGAGTGTCTTTACGGCGAGCGTTTTGGCAAGACCCGGGACTCCCTCAATCAAGATGTGTCCATTGGTCAACAAGGCAATGAGCAGACGCTCAATCATATAGCGTTGCCCCACTATTACCTTACCGACTTCAGATGTGAGCCGTTCTACGAAGCGACTTTCTTCCTTTACCCTCTCGTTAATCGCAGCGATTTCAGGGTTCATAAAAACCTCCTTTGGAGTAGTCATCCCGATTGCTTTGCAATCGGGATGACTATTGTTGTGCACGTATCAATGTCTCAAAGTCTTTTAGCACCTGTTCATTCTCGCTCTGGGTCGGAATGTATCCTGCGAATTTCACACGGTCACACATCTCGAGTATGGAGAATATTCGGTCTCTGTTTTCTGGGTTGTAGTCTCTCTCCTGGAGTGTGTGGAGGAGTTCATCAGTGGTGAGTTTAGTAATCTCATTACTCTCGGTGATAGCGACGAAACCTTTAGCCAGTTTTGTAAGTTTCGTGTAGAAGTCACGAATCTCACCCTCCACGAGGAACAACCGCATAGACGAGAGTTCCCCCAGAATTCGCTCATACGGGGAGGTGATTTCATTTTCAACCGGCTCTGGTGCGGGGCGCCTCTTCCAGTAGCGGACAATCAGGAATCCCGCTCCTCCCACTATGAGGACAATTACCAGAGTCGAGCCAGTCCTTAAAAATATCCGTCTCCAATTATGTCGCGGCGGTAGAATCTCAAACCTGCGTTCCTTCAGGCGGAAAGAACCGTGCCCCGAACCATCCGTCAGGCGATATGTGGCGTCTATTATCCCGATGTATGCCTTTCCTTTTGCCAGCGCCTTTAAGACATAAGTAAATTCAGATATGGCGCGATGGTGCTCGGGGCTGATTTTATTCGATGGCACCACTTTAATCAAATTGAGATTTGTGAGTAATGGCGGGTCGGGTTCGTCCACCTCGATCTCTCCTAATTTCCCGCGCCAGCTTACCTGGACAACGTATCGTATTGTGTCCCCCGCGTGGATTTTACGTTCAGGCGTAATAAAGCCCTCTGCACGAATGGCAAATCCCTCCATTCCTGGGCGGCTGAAGCGCATCCGCGCGTGAGCGTGCGTTGTTGCCTCATCTGCCGAACTCGAAACAAGATGAATCTTCACCGGCGACTTCTCCAGCCCGAATATGTCGGGATTATCCTCCGGTCTCACACCGTATCCGTAAAAACCAAAGGACCACAGGAAAACTACAACCCCGACTTTTCGTAAGGAGTGGAGCGTAACTTTTCGACTAAATTTCAACATTCATATCCCTCATATTAGAGATGTCATTTGCACATCTGCGATGTGCGTCATTTGGCGGCTTTAGCCGCCAAAATCTCACTTCCGCTCAATCGTTGAGAAGAGGATTTCATTTCCACGCTGATACATAACGATGTGGTCGCGACCCTTCCGAACTTTTTTAGCGGCAGCCTGGAAATCATCAATACTGGAAATCTTCTGCCGATTGAGCTCAAGGAGAATATCGCCCGCCTCAAGCCTCGCCTTATCTGCCGGACTTCCCGGCTTCACCGCTTCTATCTCAAGTCCTTCTTTTGTGCTGTCGGGCGCCTTCGGCTTGAACTTAATGCCGAAGCTGTCGAACTCTCTGGGTAGAGGCGCCTCTTTTCCCTGGATAACTTCTTTGAGCTCTCTCTCGGCGGGACGTTCACCCAGTTTGACCTCGATATTCGTCTCCTTTACCTTGCCATCCACCATACGGTAAAGCGTAATCTCTACACGGGTCCCGACAGCCTTTCTTGCAATCTGCCGCACCATCTCAAGGCGGTTTTTTATACTTTTGCCATTAACGGCAGTTACGAGGTCATAAGCCTTTATGCCAGATTCCTGGGCTGGACTATCCTCTATAACCTTGGAGACCAGTATGCCCTTGACGTCCTTTAGACCGTAATAATCGAGGATGCGGGGAGTAACTTCTGCCATATAAATCCCCAGCCAGCCACGCTCTGCCTTGCCGGTGGAGATTATGGATTCGCTCACACTTTTTACGGTATTCGAGGGGATGGAGAACCCGACCCCCTGCCATCGCCCGGTATTTGTGGCGATGGCGGTATTTATGCCGACAATCCTGCCATCGAGATTCACAAGCGGTCCGCCGGAGTTGCCGGGATTTATGACGGCTGTGGTCTGGAGCAAATCCTCAATCGGCGCCTTGCCAATCTCGCGATGCTTTGCGCTGATGATGCCCTGCGTTACGCTCCCTTTGAGATCAAGCGGGCTACCAAGGGCAAGAACCCACTCACCGATATCCAGTTTGTCAGAATCGGCAAAATCGAGGAATGACAAATCCTTTTTCGTATTCACCTTGATAACAGCCAGATCCGTCAGGGTATCCTCGCCAACAACCTTCACATCATCACCCTCGAATGTGGTGTCGTCATTGAGCTTGACGGTGATATTTCCTTCTCTGGCATTGGCAATGACGTGATAGTTTGTAACAATATAGCCATCGTGGCGAATAATCATGCCCGAACCCGATGCCGGAATCTCAAGTTCCTTCTCCTCAAAGAACGGGAAAAAGAAAGGCATCAATGGGGCATTTTCGTCGGGGCGCTGAAAGCCGCGCCTCTTGAGAAATTTCTTAAGCTCCTCTTCACCCATCTTTCCACGAGGACCGATGATAGTTGTCCCCGCAACCGTCTTTTTGACCTTGATACTCACCACAGCCGGGAGCGCCCCATTCGCCACCTTAATAAATGTTCCGGTGGTGATGGGGTTCGACCCCAGCCTCGTAGAAGCGGCGCCGGTGCTTCCCACAATCAGGATGGCAAGTAAGACTGCCACAAACCCCTTCCTCAAACCCTCAATATCCATAATCATCCCTCCTTGATTGAACTCTTTCAAATGTATGAAACAAAAAGCATACCAGTTTTTCAAATCATTGGTCATCCGTGTGATTCGGGAGACAGGAGAGAGCATAATTGAGAGAAAAGGGCACATGGGGTTAAATTGCAGGGTGAGTGTGCCAATTTGACGCGGCAGAAAGGGCTGGAGAGGCAAAAATAACGAGTAAGGGGGGCTGACCGCGGTGGGCTATATCGTCAGGAACAAAAGGAAACACATAAAAAACACTCCGTAACATAGAAAGTATGGATTTATAAAAAAGGCAATGGCTACTACGATTAACAGAAGGGGATAGGTTGCCTTTATGCATCCGGGGAGTAGATTTTTTATCGCGGTGCAGTAATACTCCGCCAGTTTTCGCAAGAGCTCTGGCACCGAACCACTCACCTCGCCTGCGTGTATCATACTTAACGCCTCTGTGTCAAACACTCCTGTGAGATAAAGTGCCTCTGTGATACTCTCACCAGCACGCAAGTATTTTTCCGCACGCTGCATCCGGTGCGCCAGATAGTAATTGTCCATTGCTTCAAGCGCGGCTCTAAAACCTCCAATTATCTCCCTGCCTGCCTCCATCGATGCAGCAAAAACCCGGAAAAAGATCGCCAAGGCGTAGCGTTTGTGAAATTTGCCAAGGACCGGGATACGCACAATGAATGCATCTGTTACGGGACGCACTCGCCGCTTCTTTGCCACACGCGATAACACGAAAGCCGCTATAAGTCCCATCAAAGGAAGCCTGAAATAGAAATAAATAATCAGCAACGCCTCCCGCCACCGGAATGCCTTGTGCATAAAATGAATAATGAGGACTTGCCCTGTCATAATTAGCGTCCCCGCAAATAGAAGCGTCACAGGATACCATATCGCGCTCATAATTACGCTGCGCAACTCCCTCATCCAGCCGTAATGCTCAATCAATATGTCCAGGGCGTGTGGCAGTGAGCCGGACTTCAGTCCCCCCATAAATACCTTGATGAAGAAGGGAGAAAAGACCTTTCGCTCAGAACGCAGGGCGGTCTCGATAGGAATCCCCCTTGCAACATCGCGGCTGATTCCGAAAGATGCCTTCTGGAGCCAGCGATGTCGCACAGAGCGCGACATTATGTCAAATGCACTTATGATGGGTATCCCCGATGAAACGCAGGAACGAAGACCTATGCAGAAGAAATAAAGGTCTTTGATTCCCGGTCGCCACAGCGGCGTTAAAAGGATTCTGCGGACCCGCCCGAAAAATCCGGGTGATTTGATGGGAAGAGCGAAGTCAGTAGTCATTGGGTGTTGAGCATTGGAACATTGGGTGTTGGGCATTGGGTGTTGGGCGTTGGGTATTGGGACTCTGGCGCGGCGTGAAGTATCATTCACCCCACCGATGGCGCGCCTTCGGCATTCACAGTTCACTATTCATCGTTCTGGTGTTCTTGTTTTACTTTTTGGGCAACGAGCCGATTAGCGAGCAGGAGGGAATCGAATGTGCCAGCGTCCGTCCACCACCCCTCAAGGATGTCATAAGTCAGAATGGAATCGCGTATATAGGCATTGTTCACGTCAGTGATTTCGAGTTCATTTCGCGCTGAAGGCTCCAGTGTCTTGATTATGTCCCAGACAAATTCGTCATACATATAGATACCGGTAACGGCGAAGTTGCTCTTTGGTTGTCGGGGTTTTTCCTCAATTGATACAATGTGGTCGCCTTTGATTTCAGGGACACCAAAGCGGGGTGGGTTAGACACCTCTTTTAATAGAATTTTCGCTCCCCTTTCCTGCTGGCGGTATTTCTCAACGTATGGACATATCCCTTTTTCTATGACGTTATCACCGAGGATAACGATGACACGGTCGCGGTCAACAAAGTGTTCGGCGAGGGAGAGTGCAGCTGCAATACCGCCCTCCCCAACCTGATATGTGTAGTGCAAATCATGGAGACCAAATTCGTGACCGTTGCCCAGGAGTTGCAGGAAATCACCCGCGAAACTCCCACCCGTAACAATCATAATGTCCTCGATTCCTGCATCTATCAGGGTCTGGATGGGATAATAAATCATTGGCTTATTGTAGATGGGCAAAAGGTGCTTATTTGTGATTTTGGTAAGCGGATGGAGTCGTGTGCCGAGTCCCCCCGCTAAAATTACGCCCTTCATTAGAGATACCCCCTTCTTAATAATAGCTGCCCGGGTTATGCACGAACGAGAGATGTGGGAAACGACGTTGGCGCCTCTGTCCCTCACCACGATAGTTAAAGATACTGATGCAACCACTTCGTTTTTTTATTATGAGGCAATCCGCTGCGGACACTACCCACATAGATACTCCAGAACCCCTTAACCAGGAGTGAGTTACGCCCATTTTGGTGGCAGAGTGAATCTTTCTTCGACCCAAATGGTCCGGGGTAAATTTATGGGAGGGACGAAAGCCTCAATATAACTATCTTAAAGTAACGAATTTATTTCGGGTAAAGCAAGGGTTTTGTTCCGGGTTACCAAGAATTTTTCTTTTTTTTGTTGACGGTCAAAGTCAGTCCCGATTATGATGTTTTATCTTTTATCAGTAAATGAGAGGGGGTAGTAAAGAGGCGACAGTATCTGATTTGCGCGCTGAGATGTATGTCTTGCATCAGTGTGGGAAACGATTACCAAAAAAATTTTATAAGGAGGAAATGATTATGAAAAGATTATTTTTGCTTACCTGCTTTATTGTAATTCTTACCTTTGGAATGCTGATTTCCAATCCGGCTCGGGCAAATGGCACAATCCTTTTTTCGGACAATTTCGATACGGACACATCCGGCAACTATGACGTCTTCAAGGTAGCCGACAGTGTAACTCTCGATTCCCAGGCAACATTCGCCTACGATTATTCGGCGGACGGTATCTCTGCTGCCCCGAGTGGAACGGGCACAGTGGGACTTAAAATGGAGGCTAATAACGGCGACGCCACTGCCGAAGCCGCTGCTATCTGCCTTTATCCAAAAAGTCAGACCTTCTCAGGTAGATTCGACCTCAAATTTGATATGTGGATTAACTATGAAAGTCTGACCGCGACCGGGGCAACTGAGTTCGCTGTGTGGGGCATCAATTGCAGTGGCACTAAGGCAAATGCTGACCCTACAATCGTTAATGCCACAGATACCGATGGCTATTTCTGGGCTATTACGGGTGACGGAGGAGCGGCGCGAGATGCCCGCTCTTATGAAGGCGCACCCGGCTCCGCAGCAACAGATTTACAACCCCCCGAACCCGGCTTCATTGACGATGCAGATAATACCAATTTTGATGACCTCTATCTGAATCTCTTCCCCTCTCCTCCTGCTGAAATCCCCGGTGTTGCCGGAAAACAGTGGGTGCGCGTAAAGATGTCCTTTCGCAATGGCACATACTCGGTCTATTTGGATGACACACTTGTCTACCAGCGCACGGATGATACTTACGCCTCAGGCGATATTATGCTGGGTTATCAGGATATTTTCGTCTCCATCGCCACCGACACCACAAAGGCTTTCGGCATAATTGATAATCTGGTGGTCGAGGAACCACCCGTCCCGCTGGAGGCAAATAGTAACTGGGTCCTCTACGAATAAAGCCAGGCACTATCTTCTCAGAGAGGTAAATCTTCGAGCCGCGGCAAATGGGTCGCGGCTTTTCTTACTTTGCATCTTTATACGGTGTCGCGCTATTGTTCTGGAGGTGTGTAGCTCATACCTCAACCACGCGTAGCATATTTGTTGTGCCACCTATACCGAGCGGTAGACCTGCCGTAACCACTACGCGCTGTCCTTTGCGGATGCGCCTGTGTTTCTTTGCAATTGAAATTGCACTGTTCACCACTGCCTCAACCCCACGAATGTCCTGCACGTCTTTTGCTTCCTTCATCACATACGGAATTACACCCCAGGTGAGGACGAGCCGCCTTTGAACCTCCGGGCGCAATGTGAAGACAAGTATCGGACAATTCGGTCTGTATCTGGCAACGAGTCGCGCCGTATAACCGGTCGCGCTTAAGCAGACAATTGCCGCCACGTTGAGAGTCCGTGCGATCTCACAGGTCGCCATACTAATGGCATCGGGCACACTCCCCGCCTCGGCAGGCGTCTGCTTTTCCGAAAGCGCCTTGTATTCGAGACTTTCCTCAGTGGTTTGGGCGATTGTATCCATCAATTTCGCCGCACGGAACGGATATTTACCTATTGCCGTCTCTCCGCTGAGCATCACGGCGTCTGTGCCATCGAGGATGGCATTTGCGATATCGGTAACTTCGGCGCGTGTAGGGCGCGCCTTTGTTATCATTGATTCCAGCATCTGCGTTGCGGTGATAACGGGTTTGCAGCGCGCATTGCACAGTGTAATTATGCGTTTCTGGGCAATAGGGACGTCCTGGAGGGGAATCTCGATGCCGAGGTCTCCCCGTGCAACCATTGCGCCGTCTGCCGCCTCGATGATTTCTTCAAGGTTGTCAATTGCTTCGTGTTTCTCAATCTTTGCAATGACGGGTGTATCACCGCCTGCGGCACGGATGGCACGTTTTGCCTCTTTGATATCCCGCGCACACTTCACAAATGAAAGTGCGAAGAAATCCAGCCCTTGCGCTATGCCGAATTTTATCTCCTCGCGGTCTTTTCTTGTTAATGCCGGCACCGAGAGCACCGTGTTAGGGAGATTGATTCCCTCATGCGAGGTCAACGCTCCACCTGTAATGACACGGCAGCGGATGTCAGTGCCCTTCACACTCTCCACGGCTAACTCAATGTTGCCATCATTGAGGAAGATGTGCTCGCCCGGTTTGACATCGGAAGGCAGGCGTTTATAGTTCACAGAAACCGCTTTGGCAGACCCGGCAATCTCTTTTGTGGTGAGGAGAAAGTTGCTATGTTTTTTGAGGATTGCAGGTTCGTTTTGAATTATACCGCAGCGGAGTTTGGGACCGGGGAGGTCGCCCATAATGGCAATCGGGTTATGTCCGGCTGCTGCACGGGTGTTGCGGATGAGTTCGGCGTGTTCAGTTTCGTCTCCGTGGGAAAAGTTAATGCGAAAGACATCCGCACCAAGATTTATAAGCCGCCAGATTGCCTTTTGTGTATGCGTGGCGGGACCAAGTGTAGCAACTATTTTTGTTCTCGCCATTTCGAACCTCTGCTTATTCCTCATTGCTTCGCAATCAGGCGTTATCAGTCATCAGTCTGTTCCTATGCCCATTCCTCAAAAAAAAGTTCGAGTGGGGATTATCTTGTACCTATAATTTCAGGAACTCTGCCAGTTTGTCTGTCAATTTTCCCCGGTTGAGTTCGGTTTCTGCGACGCGGCGGGCGTTTGCGTCGAGCGTTGCTAAAGCTTCTGGCTGCCCAGATAGAGATAGAATCCCACCGGCGAAATCTTCGGGAGTGGGTCTCGTGGCAATGCCGATATTATGGCGAGTGAATAGTTCAGGACCTACAAGCAACAGCCGCGTATCCGGGTGTTTCTCAAATACAATGCGCAGTGTGTCGAGGAAGAATGCCGCGTTATGACCGCGCCGTGCCGGGTGGTGCCCGAAATTCAATGCCCGGAAATACGTTCCCTGTTCCTTCTGATTATGGTTTAATATCAATATCCGCATAGCGAATTATTTTTTTCTCCACACACACAACCGCAAACCAGCTCAATCTGCGTAAGAGTGGACAGAATTTGAATAGCGCGCCATCCAGCGCCCCTAAAAAACGTAGCCAGAACTTGAACTGCCTTACGCTCCTGAAGGCGAATTGCCAGAAGAAGGCGGCAAAACTTAATAGATAAAAATAACGCACTCGCACTCGCCCGAACGATTGCGGCAGCATCCTTAACCTGCCCCTGTCAAAATAAGTGGTGATTGATTTCCACTCTCCCGGCGCAAAAAATCTCCGGTAAATCCACGCAAGAGGGTTGTATTTCATCGGCTCGACAAAAACACCTACACCGCCTGCCTTAAGGATGCGGGCACTCTCCGAAGATGCCCGGTTGAGATTCGTGTGTATAAGGGCCGATTTTGTATAAACCGCATCGAAGGAATTCTCACGGAAAGGCAGTTCTTCAGCTGCTCCACAAATTATGTTTATGCGATTGGCAACACCGAGCCTCTCCGCCTGTGCTTTCAGGAATTCAAGCCGCTTCTGTGCAATATCCACCACATAAACTTGCGCCTCCTGCCGTGCTAAAAAAAGTGCAAATACACCAAGCCCGCACCCAATCTCAAGTATACGCTTTCCGCGAAGACCATTCTCTCCCCATAGCTTCTTCAGGGCATATTCCTGTTCGGGGCTGAAATAAAATTCAAGTTCCTCATCGAAATTGAATCGCGAAAGCGCCGAATTATCCCCGAGGTTTTTCGTGTCGAGGTTACGTGCCCAGTATTCGCGCTGGGGATTTTGATTTGACATCTGTTCAGTCATCGGTCATCAGTCATTTCCGATTGCTTTGCAATCAGTTCGCCTGCGGCGGATTGTTTTGCAATCCGCCACGTCGAAAACGCCACGGGCGTCACTGTGGCTTTCAGCGGGTACCTTTCAAACACTAATCAGAAAGGACGATATTGAGAGATGGCAAAGTGTGAAAACCAGTCGGTGAACCTGAAGATTTGCAATTGCACCTACCCGTGTTCCAAAAAGGGGCTTTGCTGCGAGTGCATCCGCTATCACTTGAGTATGCAGGAGTTGCCTGCGTGCTTTTTCCCCAAAGATGTAGAGGCGACATTCGACCGGTCGTTCCGCCGTTTTGTCCAGCTTCATAGGAACTTGCTGGGTTAGGGGACGGAGGACAATCTGTATCTGTTAGTCCGTTTGCCCGTTGGATGTTTCCGCCGCGGCGGATCAGATGTTCAATGTTTCCGCCTGCGGCGGATTCAACGTTGACTGTTGTCCCTTACCATAAATTTGACGATAACATAATAAGGGGGCACTGCTAACAGGTTTTGTAATTCATTTATACAGGAGATATTTTGCCCGCCTCTCCTTATAGGACTCGAGACCCGTTTGGTAACTCGCCCATATTTCGCTGACGGGTGTTTTCTCGATCAGCATCTTGCGGATTATGTCTGTCCCCATTGCTCTGTTAAATGATGACACACGGCTTCCCGCATCGAAGATTTTTTTATCGGGATACATCCGGTTTATGACGTCCATTATGTTAAGACCGCAAAGGAACGGTTTGACCTTTTTATAGTTTGTGATATGAATCTGGACGCCGCTGCATTTTTTATTTTTGAATGCAAAATAAAGCGGTTTGTAGGAGATGGGGCGGAAATGCACACCGGGGATAGAGCGGAAGTTAAGTTCCTTTGCGAGTGCCGTGCCATCAATCCAGGGTGCGCCAGCGACCTCGAACGGGAGCGTGTAGCCGACCCCCTCATTCACGGTATGCAACTCGCCCATCCCGCCGGTTATGCCGCAGAAAAAGGCAGTTTCCCAGCGGGCGATATGCGTTGATGATGGCACCCAGGGCAGCCCCGTCTCGCCGAATATCATATCCCGCCGCCACCCATTCATCTTCACGATATGCAGGTCGCAACCCAGCTTTTCCTCGCCATTGTAAAAAAGGGCGAGCTCGCCCGGCGTCAGACCGTATGTATACGGAATCGTATAGTATCCGATGAAGGACTTGAATTCAGGGTCAAGGACGGGTCCGTCAATGAGATTGCCGCCGAGTGGATCTGGGCGGTCAAGAACGACGAATGTAACCCCCGCCTTTTTCGCCGCCTCCATTGATGCCATCATTGTGGAGATATATGTGTAAGGACGGATGCCGATGTCCTGGATGTCATATATGAGAACATCGAGTTTTTTGAGGATGTCTTGATAAGGTGCACGGCGACCTGAGCCATACAGGCTGTAAATCGGGACGCTGGTTTTTTTATCAATGGCATTCGCCACGTTTGCACCACCGAAAAAATCGCCACGCAAACCGTGCTCCGGTCCGAATAGTGCAACCAGCTCGCAACCGGTGTATTGGGCAATAAGGTCAATCGTGGAATTGAAATCGTGGTCAATGCCTGTGGGGTTCGTAATAAGCCCCACTCGTTTCCCCTTTATGAGGTTGAGGTTCTTCTTCATCGCAAACAGCATTTCAACACCCGCTTTGACTCTGGGAATATCCTCCCTGGCTATGGATACAAGCGGGAGAACAAGAAATAATAAAAGAATCACCCCCGCTGCGCATCTGCCAATATGTGTCCGCATAATTTCACCTCCATATTTTATTATGGTAAATCGCAAAGATGCGTATTATATGCCGAGGTGGTAGAAATCAAGCATAAAACGGAGATATGGCGTCAGGCATCAGGGGAGAGGGAAGACAACGGATAGCGGCTACTCGCGTCATTCCCGGTTTATGCTTCATACTTCCGGGTTTCGCCGTAGCGAATGTCTCCTGCCCTTTTGCCCCATCGTCTGTGTCTCCCCCGCATCAGTAGTTTGTCATTTTCTTTTCGGCAAATGACCCGGCACACTCTTTCGCACAAGCGGGAGGGTGGTTTCTATGTCCTTCACACGGATTTGCGCAAGGTCGTGTTCAACACTATCGGGGAAAAGGCGCACAAGCTCGGCATACCACTCTTTTGCATAGTGATATTGCCCCCGGTCTTCATATAAAAGGCCCAGATAGAGGTAGCACTTCGGGATGTATGGATAGTTCGGGAATTTACTTATTATGTAGCGAAGCGTTCGAGCGGCGTCTTGTGTTAGCCCGAGTTCGCTCTGGCATTCGGCGATTGAATCGAAGACAGCCGGAGAGTCGGCACAGTCGGGGAAATTATGGCGAAAGGCATTGAGTTCTGCGAGTGCATCGCGATATTTTGCGAGTTTCATCAGGCAATGTGCGAGGTTTAGTTGGGCGTGATGGCTTGCGGGGTCTGTGGGGTTCAGGCGTAGAAAATCGCTGAATGCCGATAATGCCTTTGAATAATTGCCCTTCAGGAAATATGCATTGCCGAGTCTGAGGTAGGCTGCGTGCGCCTGGGGGCTATCGGGGTATGATTCGATGAGTCTCCGGGTGAGGGCGATGATTTTATCAAGGTCGGTCTCAATCTCGATTATGGTGGCGTAAACGTGTGGGGCATCCGGATGGTGGGGGAAGTCTTTCAGCCATTGGTTGAGTAGATTGAGTGCGTCCTGTTTGCGTTCGCGACCACGTAGTTCATCAGCTGCCCGGAGGCGCTCCACCGTATCGGCTTTTGTAGAAACACTGGGACTCGAAGGGTGATTTGAGATTTTGAGAGGAAGCGATTTCGGCTCTGCACAGTATGCAAACTCGATTATGGTGGTGAAGATTATAACCAGTAAAAACCGGAAGATGAAAGGAACCACTTCAGGGGGGATTGATTGCCTTGGGGGATGTGGCATTTTATGAGGGCATTTCGTGGGGTTTGGGTTGGTCGACCGAGATATCGCCAAGTCTCGGTTTCCGGGCTTTTTCAGTTTGTTTTTTGGTTTCTCTGGCTGGGTGAGCGGTTCGCGGGCGTTTCTTGGCAGGGGATGGGAGCGGTTTGCCCTCGATGAGTAAGTCCAGATCTTTACCGGTGAGAGTCTCGCGTTCAATAAGGTGGTCGGCGATTTTTTTCAGGAGTTCCTTCTTTTCGCTGAGGAGTTTGAGGGCGGTCTGGTGTGCGCCCTCAACCAGTGCCTGAACTTCTTCATCAATTTTGCGTGCGGTATCTTCGCTGAAGTTACGTGCATGAGCGAGTTCGCGTCCGAGGAAAATCTCGCCCTCCGGTTCGCCAAATGTCCTTGGTCCGAGGTTTTCACTCATCCCGAACTCACATACCATACGGTGAGCCAGTTGTGTGGCTTTTTGCAGGTCATTAGCGGCGCCGGTGGTGAATTCATCAAGCATAATCTCTTCAGCGGCTCTACCGCCCAGGAGATATATGAGATAGTTTTTGAGGCGGCGGCGGGATTGGTTACGGCGTTCTTCTCCCGGCAGGATGCTGGTGAGTCCCAGTGCACGTCCGCGCGGAATGATGGTTACCTTATGCACAGGGTCGGAATCGGGTGTGAGTTTGGTGCAGAGGGCGTGCCCCACTTCGTGAATTGCAGTGGTTCTCTTCTCCTCCTCGGAGAGAATCATACTGCGGCGTTCGGGACCCATCATCACGCGGTCTTTGGCTTCTTCGAGGTCTTCCTGCCCAACGGATTTTTTGTTTTTGCGGGCAGCCAGAAGAGCCGCCTCGTTTATCATATTAGCGAGGTCGGCGCCAGAGAAACCGGGTGTAGCCCTCGCCAGGATTTCCAGGTCAACATTCCTCTTTAACTTGATATTGCGGGAATGGACTTCGAGTATCTTTTCACGCCCCCTCACATCGGGGAAATCCACCGCAATCTGGCGGTCGAACCTGCCGGGGCGCAAAAGGGCGGGGTCAAGGACATCAGGGCGGTTTGTGGCGGCAATCAGTATCACTCCTTCATTCGGGTCGAAACCATCCATCTCAACAAGGAGCTGATTGAGAGTCTGTTCCCGCTCATCGTGTCCGCCGCCAATGCCCGCAAAACGGTGGCGCCCAACGGCATCAATCTCATCAATGAAAATCAGGCAAGGGTGCGCCTTCTTACCCTGGTCGAATAAATCGCGCACACGGGATGCCCCCACTCCGACAAACATCTCCACGAAATCCGAGCCACTGATGGAAAAAAACGGGACATTCGCCTCGCCAGCAACCGCCCTCGCAAGAAGGGTCTTTCCCGTTCCGGGTGGTCCGTAAACAAGCACACCCTTGGGAATTTGTCCCCCGAGGCGCGAAAATCTCTTCGGGTCTTTCAGGAATTCCACAATCTCCATCAGCTCCTCTTTTGCCTCCTCAACGCCCGCCACGTCATCGAACGTTACCTTCACCTGCCCCTCAGATACCAGCTTCGCCCTGGACTTGCCGAAACTCAACGCCTTGTTACCCGTGCCCTGTATCTGTCGCAT
>CAZGKP010000013.1:0-2994 GCA_964526215.1 uncultured Candidatus Sumerlaeota bacterium | reverse complement strand
TGATGAACCATAACCCGATGAAGAGCAAGAATGGCAAAAGCAACGAAAAGAGAAGTGATTGCATAACATTAGATTGCTGCTTGGGGTTGTAGTTGACGTCGTTCTCCACCATAACGGTGAGAACTTTTGGGGACTGTGCCTCAAGATATTGGGCGACAAAGCGGGTTTTCTTCCCCTCGTCATTTATATACATCCCCTCCAGGCGTCCGCCCTTATCCTTGAGCTCATCAACGATGCGTTTTTCTCGGGCGAGTTTGAAGACCTGGATAATATTCAGTCTCTGCGCCCTGCTTCGCTGATTGAAAGTGAGAAAAAGCAGGATACATCCCACAAATATCACAATCCACAATGTCGCCGACTTGAAACCGTTCATAATCTCTATAGACCTCTAACTAACCTGTCTCCCGCTTCAAGAAAACCAAGAGGGAAAATTTCAACAGAATTCAACTGTTACAACTTAAAACTCCCACCAGACCCCTCCTGGTGTCAAGCCAAAAGGACGAATAACATCGGGGGTTCTATCTCCCGAAATTGTGAGAAGGCTGTTTCGATTCATCCTGTTCATAGCCGAATCCCGGCGGACCCTGCCGGATGCCTGTTTGCCAGAAGAATGCACTGACCCCGTATTTGCCATAATGCTCAAGGGGTGGGGTGAGTTTCACACCACAAATCGGCGAGACGCCGGGCAAGAAATTCCCCTAACCTGCGATTCCCTTCTTCGTTGAGGTGGATGGTGTCGGTGAAAACGTCATCCTCAAAAAACTCCCGGAACTCCTCCTGGGGTTTAAGAACCGGAATCCCCTCCTCCTTTCCGACTTCTTCCACCACCTTCTGGTATAAATGCATCGTGGTCGGTTCGCCCTTCAAATCCTCGACGAATAGTTCTGGAATGAATACGAGGTGAAAATGGGATTCTCGGGAGAGTTCAGCGAACCGCTTGAGGTATAACCCATAATCCTTCAGAGATACATTTACCGGAGGGCGGACGTTCAAAATAGTCTTCAAGAGACGGATGCGGACCCGAAGCCAGTTAAACAGACGAATGCGCAACAATATATCCCCAAGCCGCTTTGCCCAGAGGGGAGAACGTTCCTGCACCTTCACCAGTTCGGCTGGACCCATCTCCAACCACCAGGGATAAATATGCTCGTTGCCTCCCATATAAAGCGTGACGGCGTCGGGCTTTCGGTTGAGTAGATGGTTTGTGAGTAACACATAATCATCCACGACCGTAAAGCCCTCGAGTCCGGTGTTGTAGACCTCAATCTCCTTTGAGGGGCACCGCTTTTTCAGGTAAATTTCCAGGAAGTGGGGATATGCCTGCCGGGGTTCATTCACGCCGCTGCCGTAGGTGCTTGACCCACCCAGGCAAAAAACCCTGAAGGCGTTCCGGGGCTTGCGGATGGGGCATTTTCTGTCGCGAAATGATGGCTGGCGGAGGTAATTATCCCATTGTGGCATCAGATTGACATTGACCAGTCCCCCCATCCAGTAACCGGGGCGAGGAAATCTCCATACATTTACCTTCGGGTTTGTCCGCAAAAGTGCTTCTGCCGAGAGCGCAAGCAAAGTTAGATATAAGATACTTGAAAAGTTGGGCAGATGCGCCCTTTCAAAATTCACCACCAGGAATAGATACCCTATCACCCACCCCGCAAAGAGCACCCAGAAAAATACGTAGATGGAAGAACCGCGCGGGAACCGAATTTGCTGCGAAACCACATACCATATTGCAAAGACTGCTATCTGTAGCAGGAGCACTCCGCCTCTGAAGCGCATCACCGCCGGGAGACTCAAGCGCAGAACCCCCGAAATTGTGGCGCTACCCACCACCCACCAGAGTAAAAGTGTAATCACTATCCACAAAAGCAAAACCACCCCGCCAACAAGAAACCTAGAACCCGAAGTCCCACTTTGCGCTCTGGGAGAGAAAGTTGAAAAGACAATGTTGCTCAAAGTCGCATTACCATCGCGGATGATAAGTCCCGCCATGCCGCCCTTATATTCCCTATCCGACGCCGTGGCGAAGGGTTTGCCATCAAGTAGTGCCCGGAAATGCCGCCTCCTGAATTCGAGTTCGAGGGGATAGTCTCTTTTCGGCTGCAATCCCGGCGAACCCTTCAGCGACCAGAATCCCTCAGATTTAACAAACCACGAATTTGCGGGTTTTGTTGACAGTCTCAAAGCATACCAAGTTGGCTCAGCGCTCAGACGCGGGTTCCCCCGATAGAAATATATCTCCATCTCGCTATTTTCATCGAGACTGAGCCGTAGAGTCAATCTGCCCCCGGATGGGGATGCCGGAAACGGGATGTGTGTGCCTCGCGAGGCACTCCTCACCTCCTTCGCCGCGTAAGCCCTGACAGGGTCAAGCGGTTCCGGCTTCAGATATGTCCGGTAAATGAGGAGCGAGAGAATCACAAAACCCGAAGAAACTACGAGCAAAACTCTCCAGCTCTTGCGGCAAAACTCACCGGCACTACGGTAGCAAAACGGAAAATGTTTTGAGGGAAGTGCAATTGGTGGCAGAGGAGTATCTTTCGCCCCAAGGTAAAACTGAAAATGCCTCCTGGATATTACCAGAATTATGAAGAGCAGAAACCCAAACAGTGCGCTTGCCCGGTGATAACTGGTGTATAAATCTCTTCGCCCGGTTATCCAGTGCAGGGGAAAATATAGCGCCGGGACAATAATAAAACTCACAAAGGGGATGAGCAACCTGATGCGTAACACAGGCATTGATTCTTTATAGGAATAGAAATGTAAGAGCCATAAGAGTATAAGCCATAGAATCAGTCCCGCGAGGGTTGTAGCGCCGCAAAATTTCGCATACATACCCAGCGTTGCACAAGGATTGCTGAAGTCATCCTCAATCGTGAGGAGCGAGCCGTCCTGATGAATAAATTGAACCCCCATAGCGTCTATGAAGATGGGGGGGAAGTCGCCGGAGCGCACTCCCACATAACCACGATGTGGCTTCGAGCGCGTAAATAC
>CAZGKP010000012.1:0-28926 GCA_964526215.1 uncultured Candidatus Sumerlaeota bacterium | reverse complement strand
CGACTTGCTAATACAGAACAAAAAAAAACATCCACCAATGATACGAATAACTGTGAATAAAGATTCAGTAATATTTCAGAAATGATTAGCGTAAATTCGCGTAATTCGCGGACAAAAAAATATTCATCCGCTAATGTCGCTAATGTTCGCGAATAAGTTGGTTGATGTTATGCCCTCTTCAACAGATTCGTCCCATTACATTCGCAGACTTCACCTCAAAAAGCGCCTGGGACAGCATATCCTGAAAGATGACACCGTCCTCTCTGCAATTGTGGATGCCTGCACGCTACGCCCTGAAACCATCGTCCTTGAGATAGGCGCAGGTATTGCCAATCTGACGGAAGCCCTCGCAAGGGGCGCCAAAAAAATCATTGCCGTCGAACTCGACAGACAATTTGAACCCTTCCACGCCCGCCTGAAAAAGAAATTCCCCAATGTCGAATTCCTGTATGCCGACATCCTCAAAATTGACATTGACCATATCGAATCTCTTCGCGCATCGCCCGACCTGATTATCACGGGCAACATACCATACAGTATAACCAGCCCGCTCGTGATGAAGATTTTAGAAAGTCGGCTTGCTTTCAGACATATGATTTTGATGGTGCAAAAGGAAGTTGCCGAAAGGCTCACGGCGGCACCGGGTAGTAAGAGTTCAAGCGCCCTGACGCTCAAGGTGCACTATTTTTGTCAGACCGAACTTTTACGCATTATCCCCGGAAGTGTATTTTACCCACGACCACGTGTGGATTCCGCACTTGTGCGTTTCATTCCGCGCGCCGAACTCCCATATCCGCCGCAGAAACGCATCGCATTCTTTCAATTTCTGAATGCCGCCTTCGGGCAAAGGCGCAAGACAATCCTCAATTCACTCGGACACGCCCTCAAAGGTTCCATCACAAAGGCGCACCTTAAAATAGAACTCGAATCCGCCGGCATAGAACCCCTCTCCCGCCCCGAAACAATCCACCTCGAACAATATCAGACCCTATTCGAGATTCTAAAGAAGTGAGGTTCACACATCCCCCGCCGCTTTTCTCAAAAAAGGCAAAACTCTCAACCCTTACTAAGGAAGAACCCCTCATTACGGAGTCAAGTTTTTGTATATCTCATAGTCTCCCTTCCTCCTCACTGCATCCGGGCGTGCGTACGGAAATAGTATTCCGCGCCATTCAGTATCCGCATCGGAAAAACAGGTTACGAGGTAAGGAAGTTTATTAGTTGTGGTTTTCTCATCCCACGCCGATCACAGGAACGGGAATTGTCGGAATATCACCACTGGCACGCTCAACCGCCGCTTCCATTTTCTTTGCGACCTCAGCGGTGAAATATTGCTCGCCGCATTGGCAGCAGACACCGGTAGGCACATTTTCGAGAATGTACAACTGCCCATGGTAGCGATAATCAATCCGCTCCTTGCGTTCGATAACCTCGCCCCCACAGTATACACAATCTCCGTATGGTCTCATCATCTGTTCCTTTCTTTCGGCGTTTTCCACTTCGGTAAGCCAGGAATGTAAACAGTGACAATCACTAGCCAACCGTCCGTGTTTCGTCCACAAACGATATGCACATTGCGTTCGCCTGTCTTGCCCAGAACCAGGCAGGAAGCGCCACGCGGGTCATCAGGATAGTTTTCAAGGATAACGCCGTTCATTATCGCCTCTTCAACTTCTGCAATAGAAAGAGAATCATTTCGCCTTTCCACTTCAGCATGTCTGGTGATAATATATGGTAATTAGCTAGGATTTGGCACAAAATCAAACAAAATGAAGTCGACGACTTCTAATAACTAAATTATTATTAGATAATGAGATATGGTAAAGAAGATGCTTGTTATGAAAAGTAATATCCCCCGACTAATTAGCCGGGGGAGAAAGAATGCCGGTTTTGAAGGTCGGCTGCCTTTCGTGTCTGAGACCTTGTTTTGAAAAGGTCACAGATTGGGATTTGTTACAGCTAAATCTTGTTTACTTTAATATTACAAAGGTGTGAAGTGTGTCAACATAAAAATAAGAAAAAGGAGGAAAAAAATGGAGCACTATGTCCTTGGTATTGATTTAGGCGCCAACTCGGTTGGCTGGGCAATGGTTGCACAGGAACCGTCGCCGGAGAGGGCAAATATCATTGCTGGTGTGCGTGTCTTCCCGGAGGGCACCGAGCGCAAAAAGAACGCTGAAGAATCTCGTAATAAAGCCAGACGTGAGGCGCGTCAGGCTCGAAGGCAACACGACCGCCGTAGCATCCGCAAAACAAATCTCAAAAGGATTCTTCAGAAAGTCGGACTTCTCCCCCTCAACCCCGCCGAATATCTGGAGCTCATCAGAAATGACCCGTATGAACTCCGCCGCAAAGGTCTCGATTACGAACTCACAGAGTCAGAATTTGCCCGCGTCCTTTTGCACCTGAACAAGAGGCGTGGCTTCAAATCGAGCCTCAAGGCGGGGCAAGAAGAGAAAAAAGAGGCAAAGAAAACGGTTGAGCCTGCAATTAACAAACTTGCTCAGGAGATGAAAGATGCGGGCGCTCGCACCCTCGGGGAATATCTCGCCATCCTGCACGGTGAGAAAGAACGCATCCGCGGTCATTATACCCGCCGCAGTATGTATGAACAGGAGCTCGACCTCCTCTGGTCAAAACAGGCGGAATTTAAACCCGACGTCTGGACAGATGAACTGAAAAAAGATGTCCACAACGCAATCTTTTATCAAAGACCGCTAAAATCGCAGGAGCGCCTCATCGGCAAATGCCGCCTTGAACCGGACAAGCAGCGTTGCCCTCGTGCCTCCTGGTTCGCACGACAGTTCCGCATCATTCAGGACGTCAATAACCTTCGCATTCTCTCACGCACGAAGGGTGAGCGCCGCCTCACTGCCGAAGAACGCGCCTCTCTCATCGGCGAACTGATGCGAAAAAAAACCATCCGGGTCAGTTCGATAAAAAAGAATATTCTAAAATTAGATGAAAGAGATGTCCTTACCTTTGAGCGAACCGAACGCAAAGAACTGAAAGGCAACGCCCTTGAAGTTGAACTTCGAAAAATCTTCGGCAACCAGTTTGAGGAAAAAGCCGAGGTGCTTCGCAACAAGGTCTATGAAGCACTCCTTGAGGAAGAACCAGACGAATTCAAGAAAATCGCACCTGAAAAATGGGGACTGACCGAGCAGCAGATTAATGCCCTCTATAAAATTGAGCACCCACAAGGATACGCAAGTTTTTCCCTTAAGGCGATAACAAAAATCCTCCCGCACCTGGAGGCAGGAAAAGACCTGGATAAAGCCATAACGGCTGCCGGATACAAAGAAGAAGCCCCAACCGCCCTAAATGATCTGCCCCCCATCCATCCTGACGACATCCGCAATCCGGTGGTTACGCGCGCCTTGAGTGAGACACGCAAAGTCGTCAACGCCATCGTCCGTGAATACGGTAAACCCGCAATCATACGCGTCGAACTCGCACGTGAAACCAAAGGAACCATCAGGAGCCGCGCCGATAGGACTAAAGAACTCCGAAAGAGAGAGGACTATCATAAGGAAATCATAGAGAGACTACGAGAACATAACATCCCCGTTAACCACGAGAACATCGAGAAATATAAGCTCTGGGAGGAATGTAATCACCAATGCCCTTATACCGGACGCCCGATTGACTTTCCACATCAGCTCTACGGCGACAGTTGCGAATTCGATGTCGAGCATATTCTCCCTTACTCCCGCTCGATGGATAACAGCTTTATGAATAAGACACTCTGTGCACACTCGGAGAATATCCGCAAACATAATAGAACACCTTATGAAGCCTACGGTGATACCAAACAGTATCAACAAATTATGGCAAGGGTTATGGAGAACAAAAATATGCCTTCCGCAAAACGCAAGCGGTTTTTGATGAAGGAAATCCCCCCTGATTTTACCCAGAGGCAACTTCGCGATACAAGTTACATCAGCACACAGGTGGTAAAATATCTCAAGCGCCTGGGTCTGCCGGTAAAAACTACGCGCGGCGCAATCACCTCCGAACTCCGATATCGTTGGGGATTAAATTCCATCCTGAATCCCATCGCGGAAAACGTGAAAACCAGAGATGACCACCGCCATCACGCCATCGACGCCATCGTTATCGCCTTCACCACACAATCGCATATCCACAGGCTCGGTCAAATATACGATAACGTTTACGAGAGAGTGCAATTGCCTTCACCACTTGACCCCTTCACCCGTGAGGGATTCCTCCAGCAGGTGCGTCGCGCAGTTGAAGACATAAACGTTTCCTACCGCCCCGAGAGAAAGGTCTCCGGTCAGATTAACGAGGAGACAAACTATGGTCGCATCAAAGATGGCACGTTCGTCTATCGTGTCCCCCTCGAGACTATCACATCCGCACAGATAGAAAATATCCGTGACGAGGGCATCAAGAAACTCGTTAAAGAACGGCTACGTCATTTCAAGAAACCTAAAGAGGCGTTTGACCCGAAGGAAAACCCCCTCTATATGCTAAATAAGAAAGAGCCGGATAAAAAGGGTCCCATTATCAAATCGGTCCGAATCGAAAAACGAGCCACCAATCTTATACCCATCCGTAATAAAGAGGGGAAAATATACCGCTATGTCGCGCCCGGAGATAATCACCACATCTCTATTTTCGAGTGGGAAGAGAAAGGCAAAATCAAACGCGACGCCTATGTCGCAACACGCTTCGAGGTGCTTCAGCGCGTTCAACGCAATCGCAAACACCGTCAAAAGGGCGAACCCCTCGAACCCGTCATTTGCACAAAACACCCTGACCATCCCGATGCACGCTTTGTTATGTATCTATGTAAAAAGGATATGTTCCTGCTTGAATATGAAGAAGATGGCGAGAAACAAGAAATCCTCTGCCGTGTTCAGAAGTTCGATGTGAATAAAAACATCACCTTGCGCCCACATACTTATGCTGGTAAGCTGTCTGATTACGATAAGGAACCTCTAATTTTCCGCAGAAATCCAAATACCCTTCACGGCAGAAAAGTAAACATAGACCCCTTAGGGAGGATAAAAGTCGTCAATGATAAAGCGAATGATTGAAGTATCGGGTTATGATGTCCGCCTCTCTGTCAGATATGGTCAGGTTCGCGTGGAAAAGAATGGAGAGCAGGTCGGACAGATTCCCGCCGAGGACATCGGCGTCTTCATTGTGGATGCCCCTACGACAACTTACACCCATAATACGCTTGTTGAACTGGTCAATCAGGGGGCAATGGTGGTATTATGCAGCAAGAACCACGAACCCGCCGGGATGATTGTGCCTTGCGCCGCCAACAGCATCCAGACAGCGCGCCTCGCTGAACAGGTCGAAGCAAAATTACCCCTGAAAAAACGCCTGTAGCAGCAACTCATCCAGGCAAAGATTAAAAATCAGGCGGCAAATCTCCCCGATGACAGCCCCGAAAAGAAAAAACTATTATCCCTCGCACAAAGAGTGCGCTCCGGCGACCCCGAAAATATCGAAGGACAAGCTGCACGCATATACTGGCGCGTCTTGCTAGGTGAAGACAGAACATTCAGACGACAACGCGATGGCGAACCACCGAATAATCTCTTAAATTATGGTTATATGGTTCTGCGCGCAGCAGTGGCGAGGGCAATCGTGGGGGCGGGATTTCACCCCTCAATCGGGCTGAAGCACCACAATCGCTACGATGCATTTTGTCTGGCAGATGACCTCCTTGAACCTCTGCGTCCACTGGTTGACCGCACCGCACGAGAACTCTTCCTCTCAGGCAAAACCGAAATCAACAAAGAGACAAAGACTGCACTCCTGAGTTTGCTTATTCATCCGGTAGAGATTCGAGGAGCAAAGGGACCACTATTGGTGGAACTCGAACGAATGATGGCATCACTGGAGCGGTGTTTTGCCGGAAAGGCAAAACGCCTCGATTTGCCAGAACTCAAATGCTGAAGAGCCCTTATAGAATTATGTGGGTAATTGTCTTATTCGACCTGCCGACCGATACACCGGAAGCACGCAGGGACTATAGACTTTTCCGGAAAGCACTGTTAGAGGATGGCTTTATTATGCTGCAGTTCTCGGTATATGCCCGGTGCTGTCCCAGTCCCGAGAATGCCGAGGTGCATTTGAGGCGAGTGGAGAACACCCTCCCGCCAGAGGGACAGGTGCGGATATTACAAATCACAGGGAAGCAGTTTGAGCGGATGAAGATTTTCGAGGGAGAAATTCGTCAGGAACCAGAAAGAGAAGCGAGCCAGCTGCAGCTTTTTTAACGCCCCAGCTGGCTCCAACCGCAGTAATTTTAACCATTTAGGCGGTTAATACTGTAACAAATCCCAATCTGCGGTCAATCCAAAACTAATCGGCATCTGCCCTAAATCTATGTCCAACTGTAACAAATCCCAATCTGCGGTCAATCCAAAACTATCGTTTTTGGCGACAAAGAACTCCCATTACTGTAACAAATCCCAATCTGCGGTCAATCCAAAACTCCCTATTGTCCGCTCACGCACTATCACCACTGTAACAAATCCCAATCTGCGGTCAATCCAAAACTCGGGTAGTTCTAGTGCCCCTCGCGAGTTGACTGTAACAAATCCCAATCTGCGGTCAATCCAAAACACCTACGTCAAGGTCAACACCCGTGTCTTGACTGTAACAAATCCCAATCTGCGGTCAATCCAAAACAGGCTGGTCAGTTGTCAGTTGTCAGTTGTTTCTTCTTTAACAATCCGCCTTTGTTATATTTTTTACCTTTTACCTTTTTACTTTTCCCTTCACATAGTCCGTTTTCCATTGAAGCCCAAAAATGCCTAAAATGTGAGCGGTCCCTGCGTGGGGTCGCTGCGGTCGAGAAATGTCATACACCAGAGCTCTAAACATAACAGCGCCCAGATGCGGTGATGATGATTCTGCCTGCCTGTGCGGTGGTCTTCCAGAATCTTCTCTATATACTTCATATCGAAGAAATCACGCTTTGCCGCCTTTTCGGAGAGTATGATTCCGCGCGTAAAATCGTATAGGTCTTTCTTGAACCATTCTCCCACAGGGACTCCGAAACCTTGTTTTTTTCGCCAGAGGATGTCGTGGGGCAGTATGTCCTTCAGGACTTTTTTCAGGTGATACTTAAGTGTGCCGCTGCCGAACTTTAAGGCGGTGGGTAGCCGTGCGGCGTATTCCATAAGCCTGTAGTCGAGGAATGGTGCACGTCCCTCGAGGCTGTTTGCCATTGTGGTGCGGTCAACTTTCGGCAGCAGCGCCCCGTGCAGGTATGTCTTTATGTCGGAGCGAACCCTTCGCTCCACTTCCGCCTCTGCCAGACCGTCATAGTAGTATTTCAAAGGATACTGATACGCGTCAATTTTAGCGAGATATTTCAGGCGCGGGCTGAACATCCGTTCCTTCTGGTAATCGCGAAAAATCGTCATCATCTGTAAGTAAAGCCGCCCCTTGTCATAAAGCGAGAATGTGTTGGCGTAATAGAGTTTCTCGAAAAACGCATTATCGGACAGGAGTTTGAAGATTGCAGAGATTGGGTGCTGTGCGATGCGGCGCAAGGGTGCGGGGATACTCATATATTTGCGCAATTGGGGCAGCCCGACATAGCGTTCGTAGCCGATGAAAGATTCATCGCCACCGTCGCCGTTCAGTGCGACGGTTACATACTGGCGCGTCATCTCTGAGACGTAATATGTTGGGAGGGCGGAGGAATCGGCATAAGGTTCGTCAAAGTGCCAGACGAGTTTTGGCAAGACCTCTATTGCGTTCGGGCGAACGATGAAGTCCTCGTGTTTGGTGGCGAAGAGTTCTGCAACCTTGCGGGCATAAGGGAGTTCATTATGCGCCTCATCTTCAAAACCAATCGAGAAGGTCTTGAGCTCTCCGGTTATGTGTCGGCGCATATACGCGACGATGGCGGATGAATCAACGCCGCCGGAGAGAAAACAGCCGAGCGGGACATCGCTTATGAGGCGCATCCTGACCGCCTCGTCAATCATAGCATCGGTTTTGCGGAGCGCATCTTCTTCGGTGATGTTCATCTTCGGGACGTAATGCAAGTCCCAATAGCGATGCGTAGAGACTTCGTTTTTCCTGAAAATGAGAGTATGTGCGGGTTCGAGTTTCCTTACCGATTTGAATATTGTGTGTGGGGCAGGGACGTATTGGAACGTGAGGTAGTAATTGAGCGCCTCGAAATCAATCTCGCGGGAGAGTGCCGGTTCGGCAAGGAGTGCTTTCAATTCAGAGGCAAATATGAAGCAGTCCGGCAGAAGCGCATAATAGAGGGGTTTTTTACCGATGCGGTCGCGGGCTATGAAGCATTGCTTTTTCTCCTCATCCCATATTGCAAATGCGAACATCCCGCCCAATTTCTCAACGCACCTTGCGCCCTCATCTTCATAGAGGTGGAGGATGACCTCGGTATCGGTATTTGTCTTGAAGCGGTGACCTTTTTTGATGAGTGTCTGGCGCAGTTCGGTAAAGTTGTAAATCTCGCCATTGTAGATAATGACGCAGGTACCGTCTTCGTTCAAGATAGGCTGCCTGCCTGTTTTCAGGTCAATGATGGAGAGGCGTTTGTGTGCGAACCCGACGTTATCTTTGATATAATAGCCATCCTCATCGGGACCGCGGTGGTGCAGGGAATTATTCATAACGCGGAGGCTTTCGGGACTTACGCGCTTTGACTCATCGAAATATATTTTCCCGCAGATTCCACACATCCCTATCATTTTTACCCTTGTGGAAGAGGAGACATAAAATCATCGGAGGCAAAAGCAGGGGAACAAGATACCCAATGATGAATAGTGAATAGTGAACTGTGAATGGTGAATGGTGAATGGTGAATGATACATAACTCTGCGCCAGAACACCCAACACCTAACACCCATTCCCCTTGACAATGGCGACGGAGGCACTTGCACCAATTCGTGAGGCTCCGGCGGCGAGCATCTCTTTTGCTGCCTCGGCGGTGCGAATGCCTCCTGCCGCCTTCACACCCATTGTCGGACCGACCACGCGCCGCATCAGGGCTACGTCTTCAACCGTTGCCCCTCCCGCTCCAAAACCAGTCGACGTCTTGACATAATCCGCCCCGCCAGCCTTCGCCAGAATGCACCCCGCCACTTTTTCGTCGTCGGTGAGAGATGCAGTTTCCAAAATAACCTTTACACATCGCCCCTGAGCTGCCCGCACAACCCCCTCAATATCCTTGACCACATATTCATAATCACCGGACTTCAGTTTTCCAACATTTATCACCATATCAATCTCATCGGCGCCCTTTGCAACGGCATCTCTGGTCTCGAATGCCTTCGCATCTGTGCTCATTGCGCCCAGCGGGAAACCCACCACTGTGCAGACCTTCACGCCCGTGCCTGAAAGCAGACGCGATGCGAGAGGGACATAAGTCGAATTCAGGCACACCGATGCAAAGCCATATTCTATAGCCTCCTTGCAGAGTTTTTCAATCTGGTCATCTGTGGCATTAGGTTTAAGGAGGGTATGGTCAATGAAGGGAGCAATATCTTTTGCGCTCGCAGGCAGGGTCCTGGAGCCTATGCGTATAGCACCAGCATCAATTATATTTTTCACCGCATCGGGATTTTTCTGAGTGCACTCGCCGCAACCAGCACAGGTGCCATTAGTTGCCAGCGGGCAAGTGGAAGATGCGGGGGTAACCGGCGAGGGCACGGGCGATTCTCCTGCAGGTGTCTCCGCCGCAAGACGCGCCGATACACGCTGCGCCACAGTGTTTATCAATTCCCGAATCTGACTTTCAGAAAGGTCTGTGATTTCCACCATCATCCCTCCTCAAAGTTTTAATGGCGGTTACATAAAACCCTTATACATCTTAATCAAGGAATTTATTATACCTCTCCTTTTTCCCACACATATCGGGGTTGACATATCGTTCCGGTTTGGCGAGAAAGTTTATTCGTTCAATGCTGATGGATTTCCTTCTGGTATAGCTGGCGATATTTACGAGGGGTATAGAAGTGCAGGCGATTTTATTACCGGTTATGGTGATGGGGGTTCTTGGAGGTGGCATCGCGTTATTGCTTGTGGGCGCCTCGAAGAAATTTTCAGTGGAAGAGAACCCGCTTATTGATGAATTGATGGAGATTTTACCCGGCGCCAATTGCGGTGTGTGCGGCTTTGCCGGGTGCCGTGCATTCGCCGAGGAGAAGGTCAAGAATCCCTTCGGGGATGCCTTCTGCCCCGTTGGCGGTGAAAAAGTCGCAAAGGCAATGGCTGAGTTGCTCGGCGTGAAGATAGCTATTCAAAGACCGATGATTGCACGCCTTAAATGTTCCGGCACAAATGATGTCTCTGCAAAAGTCGGCGACTATGAAGGGATACCGGACTGCCGAGCCGCAATGCTCCTTTTTCCGGGTCAGAAGATTTGTCCCTACGGATGCATAGGTCTTGGTTCGTGCATAAGGGCGTGCCTGTTCGGCGCAATAACAAAATTCAACGGGATTGTGAAGATTGATGGGGAGAGGTGTGTGGGTTGCCATGCCTGCGTTAGCGCCTGCCCTAAACATCTCATCGAAATGATGCCCAAAGGACACATTGTTTATGTCGCCTGCACAAGTAACGACCGCGGGGGTCAGGTGCGCACCGCCTGTTCTGCCGGGTGCATCGGGTGCAAAAAATGCGAAAAGGTCTGCCCGGTCGGCGCGGCTGTGGTAACTGACTTCCTGTGCCATATACACCAGGACAAATGCACGCAATGCGGCAAGTGTATTGAGGTATGCCCCGTGCACGTAATCCACATCCTCGAGCCTGCAGCGGAGAAGGGCAAAACCCTCACTGCTGTGTGAGATACGTACAGTTCTACGGTTTTCCTATCTTGTAACATTTTAGCTCTTTGAAAATCGGGGAAAAACCAAACGCAGAGAGTTCTGCAAACGTCATAAGTTGTGCTGCACATTCCCCCTTTACCCCCCATCTTCATCTTCATCTCCATCTTCATCTCCATCTTCATCTCCATCTTCGTATCTTGTCGCAGACGCGCCCCTGGAGGGCTGTTTTCTCCACCACGCGCGTTCCTGACCGATTCAATAGGGCAATCGTTATACTAACGATTTCGCTCAAAAGCTCTTTGCCACCTCAAACTTCTTCTATGTTCTTTTGTTTGCTGAAAAGAACATAGCTATTGCGTATGTAAGGGATAAGATGAAGATAGAGATAGAGATGGAGATGGAGATGAAGATGAAGATATGATATTATTCAGGTAGACTCATACGAAAAAAGAATTTATTTCAAGTAGCTAAAATGTTACCTTATCTTTTATTCACTCTCATATTACGCCGATGAATGCCAGGTCTAAAAATTGCAGCCGTGTCCTTTTTCTATTTCTCATTATGTGGGGGCTTTATGGATGTGTAACCAACCTGTGGGACCAGTATGGGTATAATCTGATGCACGCCGGTGTTGAGGCGCTGGCAGAACGCGGGCATTTCTACCTTGAGGGAAGCGCCACGCCGAAATTTGCCTCGCTTGGGCGCACCGTCGTCGAGCTGGGGCGCGACGCTTCTTCGGATGTCTTCTGGCGCGATGGACACCTTTACCCTACGAAGCAACCGGGGATGTTTTTCATCGGGGCACTCGCTTATAAACCCCTATCTCTCCTGGGTATAACGTATGAGAGAGAGTATAATCCGGCAACGGCGCTGGTGTCGTGGCTGACATCGGGACTTGTGGCGGCGCTCGTAGTGGCGCTTTTATTCTCGCAATCCCTGGGCGAAGGATTGTCGTTACATTCGGCGTTAATTGTGGCACTCTCGCTTGGTCTCGCCTCGATGTTCTTCCCATACAGCGGGGTTTTGCATCACGACCTCTTAGGGGCATGCTTTTTGTATTTTGCATATTTTCTTATTCTGCGACCGGGAGCGGAACAGAACGGTGGATTATGGCGCGGCATTCTGTCGGGCTTCTTTGCGGGATTTGCCTTCACAACATCAGCGCTGGCGGGGCTTTTTCTTTTACCATTCATAATAGCACTCCTTTGGGCGAGACGCTGGCGCGCACTTTTGCATTTTGCCATTGGAGGCATCATCGGGATTTTGCCGCTCCTTATTTACGATTGGGCAGCATTCGGGAATCCCTTTTTACTGGCGAACAGCGCAGGGAGGGTGAGCGATACAGGTTCCACTCTCTCGCTCCGGCGATTCGGAGAAAAGTTCCTGTGGTATTTTATTTCCCCGCATTCGGCGTTGTGGACGTATGCCCCGGCATTTTATTTTGCGGCAGCAGGATTGTTGATGCGGGCAATTCAGCGCAAACGTGATTCTGTAACGCTCCTTGGCGGAACACTCCTGCTCGTTCTTTACATACTCTCGATACCGACCTACGGCGGTGCGACCTTTGGTCCGAGGTATCTCTTGTTGGCACTACCTCTTTTAGCGGTGGGATTCATCCCTCTGCTCAAATGGACAGAATCGCCCCGGAATACTTCCCTTTATAGTTGGCGGCGAGTGGTGTGGGTCTTTTTCGGCATTTCATTTTGTGCGGGCGTTACGGTATGTTTCTCCGGCGCGCTACGCGGGACGATGTATGGTATGGCGCAGCACCCCTTCATTTATCGGCTCACGGTGGGGATGGGGCTTTCGGGGATTAAAGAGACACCGGGGGCATTTCCACTCTTGTATCCGATAATTATTCTGAGCACCGCACTTTTTTATTTCCTTCCGAAACGGCTACGGTGTTTAATTTTCTACCGTAAAGCCAGGGATTCTGCATCCCCCGAGGTGTGAATTTGGTACCTTTTGAGAGAGTGGTTATGAAGATAAAATATGGGCTGACACTTTTATTGGCTATTTGTGTCGCCTGTCCCGGACGGAGAGATGTCCTGAAGGTGAAATTACCGCGTGGAGCGACTGACTGCCAGGTGCAGGGCAACTTTCTACTTGTATCAGGGATGGGGAAAGTATCGCAAAGAGATGCCGGCACTACAGAGCCTGCGAACCTGAATTTGCTGGCGAGACGCGCCGCTATCGTGGATGCACAACGCAATACGCTCCGCTGTCTGGGTCTGGCGAGGCGTGTGCAAAGGGGCGGCACGACGTATGAAACCCTGGGCGGCATTGTTAAGGGTGCGCAGGCGGTGCGTGAAGAGACACCAGCCCCGGACACTGTCCACATCACGCTCAAGGTTCCGCTGAATGGACCGGGCAGTCTCGCCGAGGGGCTCCATTACAGCCGCATCATTATAAAAAAATAGCCCCCCCGACCCTTCTTATCCGTTGTCCATTGTTCATTGTCAGTTGACAGTTGTCGGTTAACAGTTATCCATTGTCTGTTTTTTCATTGCCGGTTTATTTGGTTTGTTGCATTTGAATAGGGAAATGATATAAGATAGTGTCTCAAACAGCGAAGAGCCAAAAAAAGATGGCGGAGAGGGCGGGATTCGAACCCGCGGTGCCTGACGGCACACACGCTCTCCAGGCGCGCTCCTTAGTCCACTCGGACACCTCTCCGTAACTCGCAGGAAAAGCGGCTTTTTTTCTTACAGCCCGCCTTCACAAAACACCATAACTGTATTGTGAATCCCCTGTCCTTTGCAAGCGTTTTCTATTCATATCGTTCCCCCTACTAAATACAACAAACCAGCAGTGAAAAAACAGACAGCGGACAATGGACAACTGACAACGAATAACTGACAATATACATTTGAATCTCCGCTTTTGTTGCATTCTAAGCAAACTTGGGTCTCACGGGGGATTCTCACGATTTCGTCCTGCCATCTTTAGCAGGCAGGACAATTTTGAGGGATTTGATTTTTCTGAAAAGTGTGCTCTTGTGGATGCCAAGTTCACGCGCAGTAGATAGACGATGCCAGTTGTTTCGCTTGAGCGTCTCGATGATGAATTGCCTCTCGAGTTCTTTCAGCGTTCTGGCATAAGCAGGCAATGACCCCCCTGCCGGTAGCAATGTTTCAGGAAGATGTTGCGGTTCGATTATGTCACCTTTGCAAAGGACGAATGCGTGTTCTACGATATTTTCCAGTTCTCGGATATTGCCGGGGTAATTATGTTTCATCATTATGGCGAGGGCATCGGGGGATACACCCTTTATATTCCGCTCATTCAGGCGATTAAAGTGAGTGATGAAGTGTTCAATAAGCAACGGGATGTCTTCTTTGCGCTCACGAAGGGGCGGGAGAACTAATCGGACTACGTTTATGCGGTAATAGAGGTCCTGGCGGAATTTTCCCTCCTTCACAAGCGTAGCGAGGTCTCTATTGGTAGCGGTGATGATGCGGACATCAGCCTTTACGGTCTTGAGGGAGCCAAGGGGTTCGTAGGTTTTTTCCTGAAGGATGCGCAAAAGGCGCACCTGAAGTGCCGGGGAGATGTCTCCAATCTCATCAAGGAAGATTGTGCCGCCCTTTGCCAGGGCGAATCTACCGGGTTTATCCTTTTTTGCATCGGTGAATGCGCCCGCCTTATAGCCGAAGAGTTCCGATTCGAGTAGAGTATCGGGTAGTGCAGCGCAGTTTATGACGACGAGTGGCTTATTACGGCGGGGGCTTAAGTTATGGATGGCGCGGGCGAAGAGTTCCTTGCCTGTCCCGCTCTCTCCCTCAATAAGGACTGTGCTACTGCTTCGGGCGACCTCAATGAGGATGTCAAAGAGATGCAGCATCTGGTGATTTTTACTGATGATGTCGGCAAAGGCGTGCCTCTTTTCGATTTCTTTGCGGAGCTCGGTAACGAGGCTCAGGTCGTGAAAGGTCTCCACGCCGCCAATCACCTGCCCGGTCTCATCTCTTAAAAGTGCCGTGGAGATACTCACCGGAATGCGATTTCCTTCGGCATCAATGATATAGATAGTTTTGCATATAGTGGGTTTGCCGGTTTTGAGCGTCTGGCGCAAGGGGCATTCTTTTTCGCAGATACTTGCGCGAAAGACGTCCCAGCACTGTTTGCCGATGGCTTCCTTTGTGGGGATTCGGGTGATTTTTTCAGCGGCGCGGTTGAATGACGTGATGCGCCACTTTGTATCCACCGTGAACACTCCCTCGACAATGGAATCGAGAATCACATTGGTATATTTATTTTTCAGATGCCCCAACATTGCGATTTCTCCCCTCTCCGATAGTTGATACGAGTATCAAACGAGCCATTGGTTGTGCGAGAAAAAAATAAAATAGTCCTTGCAACGGGAGCAGGTGTTTCATTATACATTTTTCAGCTTTTCGACTAACTCGGAAGTGGGCATCAGCCCACTTTTTTTAATCGGTTGGAAAAGGAGAAGATAGAAATCAGAGGTGAGAGGATGTCTGTATCGTAATCCATAATCCCACCCTGATGATTTTTTTCATATGGTCCCTCAAATAGTCAAAGGGGAGATATAAAATGATTGATGGAAACCTGGGCAATTTTGTCCGACAGATAAGCAAGGAAAAAGACCTTGATGTAACGGTTGTGAAGGATGCCATAGAACAGGCAATAATATCGGCATCGAAAAAGAGCTTTTTACATTTTGACGGAGTGCGTCCTGAATTCGATCTTGAGACAGGTAAACTGCATATCTATATCCCGAAGACGATTGTTTCAGAAGTGGCTGACCCAAGTAAGGAAATCGGGCTTAAAGCGGCAAGAAAGATTAACAAGAAGGCGGTTGTGGGAGAGACTATCGAGGTTGAGATGGTGCCGGAGGATTTTGGTAGGATAGCGGCGCAGTCTGTGCGGCAGGGGATTTTGCAAAGACTGCGAGATGCCGAGCACAAAAAGATATATAACGAATTTATGGGCAAGGTGGGGACTGTCATAACCGCTATAGTGCAGCGCTTTGAGCGTCGGGATGTCATTGTCAATATCGGGAGGGTGGAAGCCATTCTCCCACCCAGCGAGGTTCCCTACGGAACGCGGTATCGTTACGGCGACAGGATAAAGGTATACATACAGGATGTCCACAGGACGCCGCGTGGTCCTGAAATCCGCGTCTCCAGAGGTTGCCCTGAACTGGTCATAAAACTATTTGAGCAGGAGGTTCCGGAGATTGCGGATGGGACGGTCAAGATAGTAAGTATCGCCCGCGAGCCGGGCGCACGAACCAAGGTAGCTGTCTCAAGCACCAATCCCGATGTTGACCCGGTTGGTGCCTGTGTGGGCATAAAGGGTTCACGCGTCCAGATGATTGTCCGTGAACTGGAGAATGAAAAGATTGATATTATTCCATACAGCTTAAACCCCCAGGAACTCATTAAGTCAGCCCTCAACCCCGCCGAGGTATTGAGTGTGAATCTGCGAGAGGAAAGCCGCACCGCTTCTGTGATTGTGGCGCAGAACAGCCTCTCACTTGCCATCGGCAAACGTGGGCAGAACGCCAAACTGGCAGCAAAACTCACCGGCTGGAAGATTGACATACTCTCCGAGGAGCGTCAGGAACTCCTCACCAGAATGAAGGAACTCAACCGCCGCTACCTCGAAGACTTCCTCGCGCAGGTGGAGGGGCTTTCACAACTCGCCCGCGATGCACTGTTGAAATCTCCATATAACAGCGTGGAAAAGATTTCAAAAACCGCCCCGGGACTGCTCTTGAACTTTACTAATGGCGACCTGGAACTTGCACAACACCTGGTTGCAGGTGCTAAAGAATACCTGGAGGCTCTCGAGGAACTGGCGAGGGAACAGAGCGAAAAGGAGAAGGCCGCCGCCGAGGCTTCTGCAGAAAATCAAGAGGAGGCTGCCGAACTCTCTGTCGGAGACGATATCCAACAACCGCCCATCACCGAAGAACCGACACCACCAGCCCCGGACGCAGATTCAGAACCACCAGCAAATGTAGATACTGCTATATCCTCTGAAGAAACTGGAGAAGACGCATCTACATTAAAGATTGACGCAGAAGCAAAACAGGTTTAGTAAACAGTTATATTTTTTGAATCTATCCCGAAAATAATCGTTGTCAGTTGTCCGTTGCAGTATATGAGAATTCCTGATTGATATTTTTCATCCTTTTGGGGAAATCACCTGAGCGAACTGATACGAATAATAACATTCAAAAGCCGGTCAGACCGGGAGTGAGTGTATGAGAGTTTACGAACTCGCCGAACAATTGCATATCACCAGTAAGGAACTCCTCGCCGAGTTAAAGAGGATGCGTGTGCCAGTTAAGAACCATATGAGCGTGGTTGGGGAGCATAATGCCGAGCGGATTACGGCAATCTATGAACGGCGACGCTCTCAAAAGCAACAAGAGCCGCAGCAAGAAGCGACAGTGGTCAGTGAGCCGGTTGAGCCTGCAGCCGCACCGTCTGCCCCCTCCCCGACTCCGCCAAAACCCACGCCGGGTTTATTCAAACCTACTTTATTGATCAGACCCGAGCGCCCCCACACCGACAAGGCAAAGCAGGAGGCAATCGAGAAGGCGCGTGCAGCCAGAGAGGCAAGGCGTAAGACCCTGAAGGAAAGGCGCACACATCGCCCTCCCCCGCCTCAGGTCGCAAGACTCCTGAAAAAGAAAGTTACACAGCAGGCAAGAGGGCTAGAGCCAGCTATCGAGAAACCGGAAACCAGCCAGCCAGCCGTTGCTGTTGCCCCATCGCCCGCTCCCGAAGAAGTAAAAGTAGGCAAGAAGCCTCGCGCCAGGAAAAAGAGAAAAGTCCTTAAGCCAGGGGAAATCATTGTCCCCACAATTGAGGTAATGAGTTTTAAGGAACTCAAGAAAGACATTGCAGAACGATGGCGAAAACGTGCAAAGGGCAAAAAGGTACGCCGCAAGGTGCCGGGGGAGAAGGTGCCAGCGCGGGGCAAGAAAATCCGCCCATCTTTCTTTGTTGATCTGGAAGCTATACCCAGGCAAAAGCGTGTCTCTTACGCAAGGCGTAAAGTCGCAGCACCACCAAAGCCCAGACTCGTTACCATTCGGGGCGATGTGAGTGTGGCTGAATTCGCCGAGAAGATAGACGTCCCACTCCCGGAAATCGTTTCAAAACTGAATATGGTGGAGGAGACATTTACAGAAGAGCAGATTCTCCCGCTCGAGTATTGCGAGTTATTAGCCGAGGAATTCGGCATAAAGGCGGAGATTATACCCGAAGATGATGAGTATGATATCCGGGGGTTCCTTGTTAAGGATAATGAGGAGAATATGAAACCGCGCCCACCGGTTGTCACCATAATGGGACACGTGGACCACGGCAAGACCACACTCCTTGATAGCATTCGTAAGTCTGACATCGTTAGTGGCGAATATGGGGGGATAACGCAGCACATCGGTGCTTATTGTGTTAAGACGAATCGTGGAGACATCGTATTTCTTGATACACCCGGTCATGAGGCATTTACGGCGATGCGGGCGCGCGGGGCAAGTGTAACCGATATTGTGGTTCTGGTCGTGGCAGCCGATGACGGTGTAATGCCACAAACCATTGAGGCTATCAACCACGCAAAGGCTGCGAATGTCCCCATTATTGTTGCCATCAATAAGATTGATAAGCCCGGTTCCAACCCTACCAGCATCAAGCAACAGCTGATGGGCTACGAGCTTCTGTCCGAGGAGCTTGGGGGGGACACGCTTTATGCGGAGGTTGTCGCCAGGACAGGGCAGGATATGGATAAATTACTCGACCTGATTCACCTGCAGGCAGAGATACTCGACCTGAAGGCTGACCCTGACAGGTCGGCTGAAGGCGCAATCCTTGAATCTCACGTAGACCCCTTGCGCGGCGTAATCGCCACTGTGCTTGTTCAAAAGGGGACACTCAAGATTTCCGACGTCATCCTCACCGGCAACCAGTTCGGCAGGGTGCGGGCAATGGTAGATGACCACGGACGCTCCGTTGAAGAGGCGGGTCCCTCTACCTCTGTTGAGGTCATAGGACTCACGGGTGTGCCGGTTGTAGGCGAACCCTTTTATGTGTTGCCGGATGAAAAAACGGCAAGGCGCATCGCTGCGATAAGGACGATACGCAGGCGCACTCGCGGTCTCCGCCAGACACGCCACATCACACTTGAGAATCTCAAAGACTATATTGATGAATCCCGGACAAAGGAGCTCAATATCATCCTGAAGGGCGATGTCCAGGGTTCAATCGAGGCAATTTCCCAATCGCTGGAAAAGTTAAGCACACAAAAGGTTAAGATTAATATCCTGCACTCTGCCGTTGGCGGCGTCAGCGAGTCTGACGTGTATCTGGCGGACGCATCAGACGCCATAATCATCGGATTTAACGTGCGCCCGGAGACCGCGGCAGCCGAACTTGCCCGCGACGAGGGCGTGGAGATAAAACTCTATCGCGTTATTTATGAGCTCCTCGACGAAATCCAGCAGGCTATGGTGGGACTCCTGGAACCTAAATACAAAGAAGTGGAGCACGGTCGGGCAGAGGTGCGCCAAATCTTCAAGGTATCACGCGTGGGCAACGTCGCTGGATGCCTCGTGGTGAAGGGGGAGATAAATATCTCCGATAACGTCCACCTCCTTCGCGACAGCGTTGTCATCTGCGACGGCAAGATTGCATCACTGCGCCGTGTGAAAGATGATGTTACAACTGTTCTGGAAGGGCTCGAATGCGGAATAGCACTCCAGAACTTTAATGACGTTAAAGAGGGCGATGTCATCGAGACATATATTCTGGAAGAAATAGCCCAGGAACTGTGAAGGGAAAAAAGCAAAGAGTAAAAAAAAGAACGAAGGACAACCGCAGAACAACACCCCAATGACCCAACAAGTCAACAACTCACTAACTCATTAACTCCAATGGATAAAAAGGAACTTGCCGCCTTACTTGAAGGGATTGGCACCCTCCTGGAGCTGAAGGGTGAAAATCCTTTCAAATGTAATGCCTACCGCAATGCCGCCCGAACCATTGAAACCCTCGAAAAACCCCTCGACAATTTTCAGACCGTAAAAGACCTCACACGTCTCAAGGGAATTGGTGCATCCCTTGCGGAGAAAATCCTCACACTTATCCAGACCGGCTCACTGCCTTATTATGACGAACTCAAGGCAAGTGTGCCCTCGGGTCTCATAGAGATGATACGTATCCCGGGCTTTGGTCCTAAAAAGGCTCGTGCCGTCTATGAAAAACTTGGTATTTCCACAGTGGGCGAACTGGAATATGCCTGTCGCGAGAATCGCCTTATAGACCTCCCAGGTTTCGGGCTTAAAAGCCAGGAAAATATATTAAAGGGCATAGAATATCTAAAGAAGGCACGTGGGCGTTTTTATCTCCACGAGGCACGGGCGGCGGCAGCCGAAATCTGCGAATCCCTCGCACACATTCCCGCCGCTAAACTTATTGAGGTCGCCGGCAGCTTGCGCCGCTCCAGAGAAACCGTTAAGGACATTGACATACTGATGACGGCATCCGCCCCCGCATCCCTAATGGACGCATTCACCTCGCATCCTCTGGTGAAGGATGTAATTGCCCACGGTGAAACCAAGAGCAGTGTCAGGCTCGAGATGGGCATCAATGTTGACCTGCGCGTCGTCTCGGATACCCAGTTCCCCTTTGCCCTTATGTATTTCACGGGGAGTAAGGAACATAATATTGTCCTGCGCGGACGTGCCTTGCGGTTGGGATACAAACTGAATGAGTATGGACTCTTCAAGCGCGGCTCTAAAAAATCCGAGGTATTAAAGAGCGAAAGAGAGATATTTGCCAGGCTCGGTCTTGCCTTTATCCCACCGGAATTGCGGGAAGACCGCAACGAGTTCGCGGCAGCCGAAAACGGCGCCCTCCCGCGCCTCGTTACTGCCAAAGACATCCGCGGTGCCATTCATCTGCACACCACATATAGCGACGGCGTCCCCACGATTGCCGAATATGTAAAGGAGGCAAAAAGGCGCGGCTGGAAATATATAGGCATAAGCGACCACAGCAAGTCCGCCCATTATGCAAACGGGCTTAGCCCTGAACGCGTAAAAAAACAGCACGCCGAGATAGATGCCCTGAATAAGAAGTTGCACGGATTCCGCATATTCAAAGGGATTGAGTCCGACATATTGCCCGACGGTTCGCTCGATTATGCCGATGAGATTCTTGCGCAGTTCGATTTCGTCATCGCATCCGTACACAGCAAATTCAAGATGCCCAAAAAGGAGATGACCGGGCGAATCATCCGGGCGATGAAAAATCCATACACCACAATGCTCGGACACCCGACCGGACGCCTTCTACTTGCGCGAGACGGCTATGAAGTGGACATTGACGCCATAATAGACGCCGCCGCAAAACACAATGTCATTATTGAACTGAACGCAAATCCATTCCGTCTCGACCTCGACTGGCGCCATTTAAGAAAGGCAATCGAGGCAGGTGTCCTCACGAGTATAAATCCCGATGCCCACAGGCTGGAAAATCTCGATTTCACCGAGTTGGGTGTCGGTCTTGCAAGGAAGGGATGGTGCGAGGCACGCCACGTCCTGAATACGCGCACCATAAAAGAAGCTGACGCCCTCTTCAAAAAAAGGCAACAGTCGTTATGATTCACCACGGCGAATCTCCGATCCCCGATCTCCCAAGCGGTTTATTTTGTTATCATTTTTTGTAGCTAATCGCAGGGGCAAATAAACTATTTGATGACCCGTAATCCACAATCTGGCATACAAAATTCGCACGTTTTGCGGATTGAGCACCTGAAAAAATACTTTCCGGTGAAAAGGGGATTTCTTGCTCGCTCAAAAGAGGCTGTCAGGGCGGTGGATGGCGTTTCACTCTCCCTTGCCGAAAAAGAAACTCTGGGGCTGGTCGGGGAAAGTGGTTGCGGCAAGACGACTCTCGGTCGCCTTGTTGTCCGCATCCTCAAGCCCACCGCAGGCTCTATATATTTTAAGGATTCGCCCGACCTAGCCACACTTGAAGGGCGCGAACTCCTCCCCTACCGCCGCAGAATCCAGATGATTTTCCAGGACCCCTTTTCCTCTTTGAACCCGCGAATGATGGTCGGCGCCATTGTGGGCGAGGCGCTCACCATTCACGGTCTGGCAAAGGGACGCCAGAAATGGCGACGTGTGGGTGAGATACTGCAATCGGTAGGACTCAAACCGGAGCACGCAGAGCGTTTCCCCCATGAATTCAGCGGCGGACAACGCCAGCGCATCGGCATCGCCCGCGCCCTTGCGGTCGAACCGGACATAATTATCGCAGATGAGCCCGTCTCTGCGCTCGATGTATCCATTCAGGCGCAGATAATAAACTTGCTTCAGGAACTCCAGGAACGCATTGGTCTTGCTTTCATCTTTATCTCGCACGACCTCTCGGTAGTCGGGCACGTCAGTCATCGCGTTGCAGTTATGTATCTGGGGCGCATAGTTGAAATAGGCAACCGGAACGACATCTTTAGCAAGCCACTTCACCCCTACACGCAAGCGCTGCTTCTGGCGGTTCCAAAGACCCACCCGAAGAGCAAGAGAAAGCGCATAACCCTTGAGGGCGATGTCCCCAGTCCAATTGCCCCGCCACCCGGATGTCCCTTTCATCCCCGTTGCCCCAGAAGATTTGATGCCTGCGACAAAGTCGTGCCGAGACTCCTGGAACACAGCGCCGGGCACAAAGTCGCCTGCTTGCTCTATGAAAAAACATAAACCGATGACCCAACACCTTGTTTGAACAGTGAATAGTGAATTTAGAATTGAGAATGGGTTATCCGGTAAAAAAGGTGAAGATGCAATTGTCACAATGACCCAACGCCCACTGACCCAATGAAAAAACGCATCAAAAAAATCTTATGGATTTTACTCGCCCTCGTCATTCTCTGTGGTCTCTTTTACGTCTATATCCAGCGCAGAACCGGTCCCGATTATGTCAGACCATTTCCAACGCTCCTACCTGCCGAAACCGCTGCCTATGCCTCTCTTAAAGACCTCACCACTCTATGGCAAAGATTTACCTCATTAAAAATATATCAGGAACTTGCCGAAAGCGCCGAACTCTCCACACTCCTTTTGTCCAGTAAAGACCTTGGAAAATGGCGAAAAAAACTCACCCGACTGGAATATAAGACCCGTCTTAAGCTCGGCAGGGAATTTATACTGAAATGGCTGGGGCGGGATGTTGCGGTCGCCATGATGCCGCCATTAAAAGAAAACGCCCCGCCCGGTATACTGGTGATGTCAAAGACCCGCATAGGCTTTGAGGAAAAACTCGCAGAATTGGTGGCGCAATACTATCCTGAGCTCCGTCTTGAGACACGGAAGTATCGCGGCACACTCATAAATCGCTACCGGGGTGAGAAGAGCACCCGTTCCTTTTCCTATTTGCGGTTCGGCAGAACGGTTTTTCTCTCGCTCCGTTCGACAGATACTGCACTTTTGAAACAGATAGTTGACCTCAATCTGGATACATCTCTCCCGCGACTCGCCACGCAGCAAGATTTCCGGGACTATGAATCAAGAGCCAGCACTAAAGGCGGAATCTCTGTTTTCCTCCGCCCGCAAAAATTCGTTCAATTCCTCAAAAGATCTCAAAAATACTCACATTCCCGCCGCACAGAAAAAACACTCCCACTCCTTAAAAAACTCTTGATGTCATACAATTACGTCTCTCTGCAACTTGCCCTCGATAACGGCGTTAAGGCTTCCCTATGGCTGAATTACTCGACCCCATTACGGTATAAACCACTCCTCCCACCAGATTCCTTCGATGCCTTAAGTTATGTGCCTGCAGATTGCTCCGCCTTCCTGGGGCTAAAGGACAACCGCCTCCCGGAAATCCTGGAGTGGAGTGTCCGGACACTTTTACCCGCTCATCAATTCAAGAACGATGAATTAAACCCCGCCGAAAAACTCGCTCTTGAGTTCGCCCACCGTCTCTTACCCACAGTGAATAGGGAAATCCTTATCTCGCTGGATAGCATCGAGCCAGGAATCCTTTTCCCCTTATTCGTCGCAAGGCTTATGCTAAATGAAAAAAGTCCCGAAAACGCCTCTAAAGAAATCGGAAAATTATTCGCCCGGATAAAAGATGAGAAACAAAAAGGAGATAGTTCCTCTGTCTTAACCCCGATTGGCACGCTCCGATACGCAAACGCAAAAGACCGAGACTTTGTTATGTTGGGTCTGAATACGCCCGAAAGTCCTCCAAAAATACTGAACCTCAAGGAAACGCCTTTTGCACATCCCCTCTTCAAGAGAGTTTTCCCCGATAGTCTTGCCCGGGCGAGAGTTATTCTTTACATCAATCTTGAGCGTGTCAAAGAAGATTTAGAGAAAGTGGCGAATGGTTCAATAAAATGGAAAAGAAAAGCACGTCGGAGAATAAAGCGGCTTGAGAAATGGGCAGCGGTATGCGGGCATTTAAGAGGTTGTGGCATCTGGGATGAACACAAAAAGAAGGGTGTCCGTTACAACCTCCTCATCCCCCTCCAATAAATATTGGTGGTAATTGTCTCTTCATTTTAATCACTAGCTTTGGCTCATTTTCATTAGAAACTAACAGGCAAGCAGACTAATGCTTTGTCACAGTAGAAATAAGGAGTTCAATGTTCGATTTTTATACACAGCGTCATAAATAGTATCATATTTATTCGCCGCGGCGAATTTATCCGCCTTTGGCGGATATTCTGAAGGGAATCTCGGGTATATTACCTTGTAAACTCTTCATCTCCATCTTCATCTTCGTCTTTATCTTAGCCGTTATATATGCAGCAGTTATGTTCTTTTTGCGCACAAAACTTAAGGTTTACCAAAGGGCGATTGAATGCGCTGCGTGTCTTTCCGTACATGGCACATTTTCAAGATGTCCTAATTGCGCGCAGACTAAAGAACATAGACGAAGTTCAAGGCGGCAAAGATCTTTTGAGTGAAATTGTTAGCATAACGCCAAAGGCGCGCCTCTGGCGGGATGACATTGCTGACGTGGATGCAAGCATCCGAGTCATTGGTTAGGAACACGTGTGGCGGAGGAAACAGCCCGCCAGGGGCGCGTCTGCGACAAGATACGGAGATGGAGATGAAGATGGAGATGAAGATGAAGAGTATAAAGTGAAGAGATGCAGCACAATTTATGACGCTTTATATGGAGGGCTTTTTTGATTCACGGTGTATAAATTGAGATTTGAACATTACGCGGTATATTCCTCAAAACAACTGTGACAGTGCACTAAAGTATCTTTGTATTTTTTTCAGCATCCTGAAAGCTAACCGAAAATACCTGCAATTCGCAAGGATGGCAATCAAAAGGTACTTGTAGCCTTACAGCCTAATCGTTTTTGTCGTTTAGGGGGACGTCTCCAGGCGACTGCTCGAAAAGGTAGCCGCAGTTTGCGCGGATTTGAGAGAATAAGATTAAAAAGATCAGGATTATACGCATGAGATGGAATGAAATCCCCGATGCATCTATTTTGCTCGTTTCGCGAGAGGCACAGGCTTAGGAATTATTATTACGCTAAAGTAATTGCTTCCATCCCGCCCTAAATTCTATGGGTACTAAAACTATGTGCCAGCCAGGTGGAATTGTAAAAATCATCCTGACTATCCCCTTTGCTGGCCCCGGCAAGGCCAAGATGGAGTCGCTACGTTACTCTCTGCCCGACCTTCTGCGGCGGAAAGCACATTGGTCGAGGGTTGCCAGGCGAGATGATTCGATTGCTTCATACTGGCGTGGTAATGTAGTCGGGTTGTAATTCCTCGATGACCATACGCGTGACGGCGGGCGAGCCGTCGGGGAAATCTTCAAGGTGTTTGCCCTCCCGGAGCAGATTTTCGCGGTCGCGGCGACGGATTTCGTAGACCCGGGGCGAAAGGAGAGCCGCACTGTCAATGACGTGGGCTTCAGGTAAGAACCACCCCAGTGTCCCTACCTCGCCCACATAGACCGACTCGCCCGGCTGAATCGTCTCCGCCAGGACTGCCGCCGCCTGTTGATACTTCCGTTCCTTATGGAAAGTGCCAGCTCCGTATTCGCCCTGCTGTTTCAGCAAGTCGGTTCCCTGGAGGACCACCAGCAAGATGCCCACCCAAAGGAGGACTCGGCGCCGCCACTCCACTTTCCCACAAAGAGCCATTGCCCTGCGGAGCGCCTCGGAAAGCCCCCAGGCCGCCATCAGGAAAAGCGGTGGAAAAAGCGGAACGAGATACCACGGGTAGAAGGCGACGGGACGGCGTTTGACAAAGAAGGCTGCCAGAAATAGCCCACTCCAGAGCGGAACCACCACCCAGGCTGCATTCCTGCGGATTGCCAGAACCATACCCAGCCCTGCCAGCGGCAGCCACACACACATAAGCGGCACCAGCGTTAGGTAATACCGATATTGCTCGAGAATCACACCCCAAGAGAGACAATTGATAAGAAGTTTCGCACGTATGGACTGGGGAACCGGGGTGCCGAAGTAGACCCAGGCAAATAGGAACCAGGGGAGATAGACGGCACCCGCCTTAATTGCTTCACGCAGTGCAGTCTTCCAGCCACCTTTCCACACCGCGACTGTTAGGGCAGCCGCGACCAGAATTGCCCCGTCGTAACGCACCAGGCAGGCGAGCCCAATAAGGGGACCGACCCATGCCCATCGTTCCCGCGCAATAGCCAAAAGTGCACCCAGAATCACCACGCTGTAAAGGGCTGTCTCCATACCGGAAACCAGGAGCAAAACCCACACGAGATGCGTGCTGAGAGCAAATGCCGCAAGCCATCCGACCTCCTCCTGCCCCAGGAGCCTTCCACCCAGAATCAACAGCCCGAGCATGGCAAGACCTGCCAGCAGCCCCACGCCCAGAGCCGCCGCGGGGATGTCCAGCCCGAGAACCCCAAACCCCCAAGCAGCATCAAAAACAGCGGGGTCGAACTTCCCTGAATCCGCTCTCCAGGATTGTAGACGAGTCCCTTGCCCTCCGCCATATTCCGCGCATAGCGAAAGGTGATATAGGCGTCATCAACAATATGGGGTCCATAGATGCTCCAGGTCCAGGCGACCAGGATAAGGAGTGTTCCCGCCGCCACTGCCCGTAACGCCACCAAGCGCTGTCGTAAGATTCCCCACATCAGTTCCAAGGCATTCATAGCCTCATAATCCCCTGAATTATTGTATGAAAGGGTATTTATGATAAGATAGGGGGCTTAATGAAGAAGGAAGGAGAGATAGAATAAAGACCCGGCAACGTTCTACTCTCCCACGCAGTCACCCGCGTAGTACCATCGACACTGTGGGGCTTAACTGCCGTGTTCGGAATGGGAACGGGTGTGGCACCCACGCTATAGTCGCCGGTCTATAGATTTCCTGCCTTGCTGTTTTAAGTCGCACTGTTTAACACTTTCTTTGACGTAGGACAGGATTAAAGAGAGTAAACAAACTCTGCCTGAGATGAACCTTGCACCTTAATTTACGATGAGAGGGAGAACGGTGTAATGAATTTGAGGACAAAACAGAAATGATACATCGGTAAAAAGTCTAAAGCCGCAGATTGCGCAGATTGCGCAGATTTGTAAGTCGTGTAATGTCAGAAATCTGCGTTAATCCTCCAGAGGCGGACAAGTCTGGGAAATCTGCGGCTCATTAAAAAGGACTTTTTACATATGCGTAAGAAATAACTTGATAAGATTAATGGATACGGGGGAATTTGCTGGGTAAACTGCGGCGCGTAAGACTGGGTTTGGGAGAACCTACCTCCTTGATTAACTGCTCAAAGCGTTTAAGATTACTGATAGCTCTCGACCGCTTTCTTATTTTGAGATTTTCCTTCAGAGTTTTATTATTTGTTTGTTTTTGCCTCATAATTCCTCCTTACTGGTGGCCCGAAGAATGAAAATCTTACCGTTTCGATTATTTTAGCATTATTCCGGGAAAGGGCAATACGGGTCCGATTATATAGCTCCCATAACAACTCCCACAACTTCATATCCGTGGTAATTTGTTCACACTCGAACCCGAGTCTTTTTAAATCGGGGAATAAAATGGCTCGCCCATGCGAACCTTTCTGAGATATATCTGTAAAAATGTTAAGCCTATTTGTCAACTGTCTTGTGTGTTTTTTTCCCTTCCACATTCCTGAGAAGATTACATCATGAGCAATCTTCTTTGAGAGTTCTATTTCCCTTTCCAGTTCCTCTACAATAACTGGATCGAAAGCTTTAAGACTCATCAAGAATGGTTCAAGATTGCCTTTAGTGGTTTCTGCTTTATTTAAGAGCTTCTTATATCGCTCCACATAGGCTGTCGCTGATATGGGAAACCCTCCTTCCAATCTAATCTGGGGATCAATTGGTCCAAGTTCGGCGGTTGGACCAAGTACAATTTTTTGAGCGCCCAAACACACGACTGTGGCGGCAGATTTTGCCATTTTGGGAACTATTACCGAGAAACTTCCACTCCCATAAGTGCGGCACACGTTGACGATTTGTTCCGCAGCCAGTCCCAAACCTCCAGGCCCATCGAGAATGAGATATAAGCTATGTTCACATTTGGAGGCTTGCAAAACATCCTCCAGCATCAGCACGTCTGAGGTGTCAAGCATCCCATACTGGTAGTGAACGAAATATGATACTACAACTGGTGGGGGAGGACCCAAGATTTTTGCAATCTCAGCAAGGAGCTTCTGCCGCGCCCGTCTCTGCGAACCGCTTTCATCAATAAGTCTTCTTAGCACAACATCTCGCTCTTGCCTTTTCTCCATCAAAATCTACCTTTGTCTGAAAAAAGAGTAAAAAGACCCGGCAACGCTCTACTCTCCCACGCAGTCACCCGCGTAGTACCATCGACACTGTGGGGCTTAACTGCCGTGTTCGGAATGGGAACGGGTGTGGCACCCACGCTATAATCGCCGGGTCTTCCTTTTTATGGTTGAATCAAGAATGATTCAACGCAAGAAAAAAAAGCTGCATATCCGAATTGCCACTCTAAGTTATACCGAGGAGCTCGAAGAATTAAATATAAGTGTTAAGCCTCACGACTGATTAGTACTGGTTAGCTCCATCCGTTACCGGACTTCCACACCCAGCCTATCAACCTTGTAGTCTCCAAGGAGTCTTCAGTTCCCAACCAAAAA
>CAZGKP010000011.1:0-29247 GCA_964526215.1 uncultured Candidatus Sumerlaeota bacterium | reverse complement strand
AGTCAATACATCACCGCTTATGACCAGATAGCGGCAAGTGGAATATTAGCAGCAATCCCGCCGGTGGCTCTGGCATTGATATTCCAGAAATTCATTGTCCGGGGCTTAATAATCGTGGAGAAATGAGTTTTTCCTAACTCTCAACCTGGAGAAAATGCACAGGTGAAAAAACTCATCACAACCGAAATTATAATATCTCTGTTTTGCCTATCGGGATGGGCCGTTCCCTTCGCCTACCCCTTTGAGTTAAACATCAATTGCGGGGGTGGCGCATACATCACAACCGGTGGGAAACATTATTTAGCTGACAGGAAGTATTCTACCGAAGCGGGATATGGTTATGTTGATGGGAATGCGGGCAGCACTGGCGACTCGATAGCCGCCACGGATGATGACGCGCTTTATCAGTCAGAGCGCTGGGGCGTGAGCGAATATCGCTTTAACGTGCCTGACGGCAACTATAATGTGCGCTTGCAATTCTGTGAAATCCATTATCAGGAGACGGGGAAGCGGGTCTTCGATATCTTTATCGAAGGGAAGAAAATCTGGAGCGGACTGGACATCTATGACCTGCTCGGACACGACAAGGCTCTTGATTATGTCTTCAGCTACATCAAGGTGGATGATGGACAGCTGAATATTACGACTGCTATCACTTCTGGCGCCTCGCAAATCTCGGCAATTTGTGTCTGGGATGGCGACCCGAGAGATGTGGGGATGAGCGATGATGCCTTTGTTGATATGTATGAAAAAAAATTGTTTAACTGGTTTGACCATACTGCTCTTGCGCCTTATTACGTCTGTGCTGACTGGTCGCCTTATGATGACTCGGGCGCTTATGGCATCAATTGCAACATCAGCGGTGTCGGCTTTCAGCTTGCCGCCTACCCGATCGGCGTGCACCGCGGCTGGATGTCTTATCAGGAGGCATACAAACGAACGCACGGTCTTCTTAATGCCGTAGACCTGATGAGCCGCGACGAATATAATACTCGTATGCATTGGGTTTACAAAATGGAACCGTGGCGAGACTGGTGGTTTGGCGGGGGCACTCCACCACCCGAGGAACGCTCACTCTGGGACAATGGAAATCTTTTTTTAGGCGTCGTTTTTGCGGCGCAATATTTCAGGGGAACTCCGCTTGAAATCCCTGCTCGCCGCCTCTACGAAGAAGTCAAGTGGTACAAGTGGGACTTGACCTCGCTGGGATATAACGAAGGAATGGCTGCCGTGATTCTGGGTGCCAGATCCCCAACACATCCCATATACAACCCTTATGAGGCTTGGAATAACCAGACTCCTTATTACGAGAACTCGCTTTTTTATTTCCAGTGGTTCACCAACTTTGTGGATTTCAGAAATATCGTTGACGGCAACGGTCGGAATCATTTTGAAGTCGCTCGTGAAGCCACAGCTTATGACCGAGATTGCTGCATCTCTGATTGGATAAATCAACCCGATGAATTTCAGACCTATGACTATGACAGCTGGGGACTGACCGCCGTCGCTACCTGTTCCACCTTTGAACAGCTCAGACCTTGTTCTGGTTTGTATTTCAATGACTCAGGATCGGTTTGTCCCATAGCCCTTGCCGGTTCAATGCCATTTCTCCCCACAGAAGTCATAAATGCGATGAAGCACCTCTACTGGCGCTTTTATCAACAGGGCTGGCCCTCCTATATGCCGCCTATTATTTCCACCTACGGCTTTCTCGATTCTTATAATATCGGCACCGCCTGGGAGACGGAGAGACCCTGTGCTATCCCCGGCGTATCCGGTTATGACTATGGCGGGCAATTGCTGGGCATTGAGAATTACCGCTCTGGCTTCGTATGGGACTATTTTATGCAAAGCTCCGACATCATTCGGGGGCTTTTCAAGATGGGATTCCGCGGTCCCGGCGTTACCGAACCACCCTTTAAGTTTGAAACTAACCTTGCCGAGGGAAAGCCCACCAGCGCCTCCTCAAATGAAACCTCCGATTATGTCCCCCAGTATGCCACTGACCACAAAATGCTCACGCGCTGGTCTTCCCAATACTCTGACCCGCAATGGATAATGGTTGACCTGGAGGCAAACTATGACATTTCCCAGGTGCGCCTACTGTGGGAAGTTACTTATGCGAAATCTTATGAAGTCCAATTTTCGAATAACGCATCTGATTGGTGTTCGTTATTTCAAACAGATGCGGGCGACGGCGGAGTTGATGAAATCAACTTCTCCCGCCCGATAAATGCAAGATATGTGAGAATTTATTGTGAACAGCGCGCAACCCAATATGGGTATTCATTGTGGGAGATTGAGATTTATGGCAAAAACCTCGCGCAGGACAAATACACTTACGCATCCTCACAGGAGAATGATAAATTCAGAGCCGAGTTTGCCACCGATGGATATTTTACATCGAGATGGAATTCCGATTTTTCCGACCCGCAATGGATTTGTGTAGACCTTGGCGCTATCAAAAATATACATCGGGTGGTTTTGCATTGGGAAGCAGCTTACGCCAAATCATACAGGGTTCAGGTCTCCACCGATGCCACTCACTGGGCTGATGCATTTTCCACATCGGCGGGAGATGGTGGTGTAGACAATATCACCTTTGGACCGATTGATGCACGATATGTCCGCATCTATGGCACCGAGCGTGGGACACCGTATGACTATTCGCTCTGGGAGTTCGAGGTTTTCGTTACTCCATCGGTGCCGTCAGTCGGCAATTGGTGGATGTTGAAATAAACATTCTCGTTAACCCGTGGACTCATTAGCCCGTTTACCCGTTAACATATATAGCACTCAGGAGAGGCAAACGGATTAATCCGCCTGCGGCGGACTAACAAAAGTACACAATTTTTCAAAGTGCTAAATTGGTTCAAATAAACATAAAGGGAACTGGTACGCCATCAGGGACTCGAACCCCGAACCAACGGATTAAGAGTCCGCTGCTCTACCAGTTGAGCTAATGGCGCACTTGAAATTTTTCTGCTTTTTGAGTCAGTTCAATCACAATAAAATACAGGCTCCTTATTGCAAAAACCTTTTCATCCTGTCAAGCGTTTTGGATACCGTTTTTTATCTTGCTATGATGATGTGAATTTGTTTAATAACCACATCAATATCAACGATAAAAAGAAGTATGGAAAAAGAATTACTCAAACGTCATCGGGAAAATCCTCTCCTTACACCGGATGATTTACCATTTTTGTGCAATGCCATCTATAACCCCGGTGCGGTGCGCTTCGGGGATAAATACCTGCTTCTGCCCCGCGTGGAGGACGGTCGCCGGGATAACCGTCTCCATGTTGCCCTCTCTGATGACGGCGTTCATTTCAGTGTCAATCCCGAACCCATAAATCTGCCCCCCAGCCCCAAACATCAGCCCTGGGAAAAACATATCTACGATGCCCGAATCACATATCTCGAAGGCGCTTACTACATTGCCTATTGTGCGCAGACCTTTGGAGAGACTGTGCGCATCGGACTTGCCCGCACAAAAGATTTTGAACACTTCGAGCGTTTCCCCTTCATCACGCAACCCTGGAGCCGCAACTGCGCCATCTTCCCCGAAAAGATTCGCGGCAGATACGCCCGGCTCGACCGCCCAATGAGCGGAAACGTCGGCATTACGTGGGTGAGCTATTCCCCCGACCTTATCCACTGGGGAGAATCCGAGCCGATTGAGATGAAAACCGAAACGTGGATGCGAAACAAATGGGGACCGGGTCCGACGCCTATAAAGACAGACGAGGGTTGGTTGCTCATATTTCACGGCGTATGGTTTGCGTGCAATTATGTATACAAGCTCGGCGTGATGTTACTCGACCTTGAGAATCCCGAGCGCGTCATCGGGCAATTTCCACACTTCATACTCAGCCCACGCGAAGATTACGAGCGCATCGGAGAGACATTCAACTGCGTATTCTCAAACGGTGCGATACTCGAGCCGGATGGAGAGCTAAAAGTTTATTATGGAGCAGCAGACACGTGCATAGGTCTTGCCACCGCACCAATAGCCGACCTCGTCGTTGCGTGCCTCGAATATACAAGATAAACGATAGAGTAAGATGAGGTGATATTATGTCGAAACGAACCTCGCAGGTGGAGCGGAAAACAAAAGAAACACAAATCAAAGTAACTCTGAACCTCGATGGCTCAGGCACGTTCAATGGCTCGGTGGGGATTGGGTTTTTTGAACATATGCTCGAGCTCTTTGCAAAACATGGTCTCTTTGACCTCACCATCGAGGGGAAGGGCGACATAGAGGTGGATTTTCATCACACGGTTGAGGATATGGGGATATGCATTGGTCAGGCATTTAAGAAGGCACTTGGTGAAAAGGAAGGAATTACGCGCTATGGCAGTGCCTTCATCCCGATGGAGGGAGCGCTTGCCCACGCCGTGATTGATTTTTGCAATCGCCCATATTTAGTATGGGAAGTCGAAGCAAAGCGGGAGAAAATCGGCAAATACGATGTGGAGCTGTCGGAGGAATTTTTCCGTGCATTTGCGATGAATGCAGGTGCCACATTGCACATCCGCCTATTATACGGCGAAAATATGCATCACATCCACGAATCCCTCTTCAAGGCTTGCGGGAGGGCAATCGGCAAGGCAATCCGCCGAGACCCCCGCATAAAGGGCGTCCTCTCTACCAAAGGCGTTATCTAATAAAAAGTAAAAAGCTAAATCCGCGGCGGCGGAGACGACTGACAATTTATAGTGCTTCCGCCCCGAAAAATTAGCCCGCGAATGCACGCAAGTATCTGCTAACAAATATTCGCGCTCATTAGCGCAATTAGCGGATTATTTTTGTCCCTTCGGGAGAGGGGAATACCTTATGACAATTATTTCTAAAGTTACTTTTTCTCTCATTTTGGGAATTTTTTTGTTGACAGGGATTACGGATGTGGGCTATTGACTATCATTGTAATTTCACAACGGGAGGAAGTGGCGATGAAGCGCTCTCGGAAAAAAGGTAAATTGCCCCCCTCGCTCTCTAACGCTGAATGGGAGGTGATGAAAGTGTTCTGGGGGAAAGGTCCACTGGCGGCTCGCAATGTCTACGCCGCTCTGCCCAAAGGGCACGGCTGGGCATACAAAACTGTCAAAACCTTTCTTTCCCGCCTCGTGGCTAAAGGTGCCCTTGATTATGAACAGATTGGTAATTCGTATCTATATCGTCCGACATATTCCCGCGAGCAATTCACGCACCGGGAAATGAAGGGATTTATAGAGCGCGTCCTGGATGGTTCGCTGTCGCCCATCCTGGCGCACTTCATCGAGGAAACCCATCTTTCGGAAGAAGAAATTAAACGCCTCAGGCGGATTCTGAATCAGAAGGAAAAACAAACGAGCCGCAGCCGAGGAGGGAGGAAAAAATAATGGAGTCCCTGGAAAACCTTTCTGTCGTCTGGAGTTCCTGGGTGCTCGCTGCGAGCTGGCAATTGGGGCTACTGGTGATATTGATTACCCTGCTTGCTTTTTTGGCGCAGCGGCTCTCGCCCCGATGGCGATACACTCTCTGGCTCCTGGTTATCGTCAAAGTCTTTCTTCCGCCCTCCCTCGCGTTAGTCTGGGGCATTGGGAACTGGGGCATCTGGCCGGTATGGAATCAGGCTCAAACGGTCATCCCAGATTTTTCCCGGTCTGTCAAATCACCGGCGGTTCAAGACCTTCGACCATCAGTGGATGAAACGATTTCGCCGCAACTCGCTGCCATAACAAAGGAGACGATTGTATCGCCGAAAACGACTTCAGTTCCAAATCAATCCACCAGTCGCGACTTTGTAGTCTCCAAGCCTCACCAGTCCTGGACACTTACGCAAATTCTCTTTTCCGGATGGTTACTGGGTTTCATTTGTTTCCTCAGTTTTGTTTTACTGCGCTATATGCGGCTCTCTCTATCTTTGAAATCTGCAAGGGTGATTGATGAAGGTCCGCTGCGCGTGGAACTAGAACGGCTGGCGTTGCAACTGGGAAAAGAAGACCCGCCCGATCTTCTTATTTCCGAGCACGTGAGCAGTCCCTTTCTCTATGGGCTGTTCCGCCCACGAATCGTCCTTCCTGCAAATCTACCAGCCGCTTTGAGCCCCGACGAGTTAAAACATATCCTGTTGCACGAACTGGTTCACTGGAAGCGACGGGACGTGGTCGTGGGTTGGGTGCAGCTTATAGCGCAGGCGTTATTCTGGTTTCACCCCTTTGTCTGGCTTGCGAATACGCGGGTGCGACACGAGCGCGAATGCGCCTGCGACGAGGCAGCCATCAGGCAGGAACAATGCGCACCCAAAGGTTACGGCGAGGCGCTTTTAAAAGTGCTTTTAGCCGCCGAGGGACACTCGTCCGCATCGCTCGGACTCCCGGGGATATTCGAGCGAAATACAAAATTACAAAAACGATTGGAGGAAATTATGAACAGCAAAACAAGAACACACAGGTTTGGCGCGTGGGGCTGGGCTTTTATTGCTCTCTTCGCACTGGTCTTTCTTCCAATGTCATCCATTCGCACCACTGCAGAAGGTAACAATTCCGCTCCCGCCCCATATGAGTCTGAGGCAAGTGAACGGCAGGCTGATGTTCTATGGAACAAAGTCCTCGAGGTCAACCGCATCTGGCTCGACCCACATCCCCCAAACCTTAGATATACGCTCTATATGGGCGACCCCGCTAAGGGAGAAGGGAAGAAATATGTTAATCACGTCTGGGTAAAGGGCGAAATGGTGCGCTGGGAGATGAGTGCTGATGGCAAGAAAGAGTATGTGGTGATTCGCTCCCCGGAAAAAGAAGTCTATATTGACCCGCAAAAGCCCGGCTCGCTCGACTTTCACTCTCCGGGCGATACAAGATATTTCTCCCAGGGAACTACCTGGTATACGGGAATTCACGAACTGATAAGGAATGGACTGCCCGCCAATGCGCGGATTGCGGAGCGGCAAAAGACCGCCGCCGGCGAGGTTGTTGTGCTGGAGGCTAACGTGGGCGAATCCCGGGGAGAGGTCGGTCTCGGAATCAGGCATTACTGGACTGGGCGTAGCAGTTTTCGCTTGAATCATATACGACTTCACATTCGTCTGCCCGATTATGTCCCGGTTCTGGAAGAAGATTTTGATAAAGATGGGAAAAAGGTCGCCGAAATAGAATTCGGTCCTCGCTTCACTAGATTCGGCACACAACAGGCTCCTGAAAAATTGCGATTCTCGCTTCCTGGCGAGATGTTCCCCGGCTTAAAGTGGGCTCTGGAGGCGCACTTTGAGAAAGTTGATGGTATCTGGCTCCTGAAGGAAGGACTCAATCTTCAAAACGGAAAGGTTAAGGGAAGAATTTTTACTTCGGATGTCTCCACCAGACCTATTGACCCGGAGGTTTTCGATGTATCTATAGTTGCCGCAGAGACTGCATCGAAAGTGCCGGAATTCAGGGGAAACGCTGAGCGAGCAACCGAAACTCCGGTGCAAGAAATCCCTCATAAAGCAAATCTGCGGGAGGGAATCCCTGCAAACGCGGTGCCGCTCGGTTACGTGGATGACACCGCTGAAGACAAACAAAGTCTGGGTGCATCCGGGCATGCCGTGAAATTTCAACGTCGGGGGAATGCACGATTTGTCAAAGTGGTGCAGATTTTCGCCAGCCGTTACGGGTATCCGCAAGCACCGAAGGAAGACTTTCATCTCTACCTGCTCAATGAGAAAATGCAGGTTCTAGCAGATTTGCGATATCCCTATGGGATGATTGAGCGCGGCGAAATGAAATGGTATACGCTGCGAACGCCCTCCATCGAAGTGCCCGAGCAATTTACGGTCGCCTTTTCTTTCAACCCGAGCCGGACGAAAGGCGTCTATCTCGGAATTGATAAAAGCGTCTCAAAGTCCCGTTCCCTTATGGGATTGCCCGACAGTGGGTTTGAAGAAGTTAAACAACCAGAGGACTGGATGGTGCGGGTGTATCTTTCGGAGCAACCATCCGGTGTGAAAGGTGTCAAACGCCTTGCCGAATGGAAAGCACCCGTGAAGGTAGAACCATTTGAGGGATGCGGCGAGGTAAAATATGATAACGGCAAGTCTGATGATATGCAGAGTTATGGAGAGCGTTGTCCGACGATGCGAATCCTGCCCGCCGATTCTGGGTTAGGTGCCGAAACCCTCGCCCTGAAAGGATTCCGGCTTTATGCAAGTCGCTATGGGTCGGGTTATATCCCGGGAAAAACTTTCCTCTATGCTTACATAATTGACTCCCGGGATAAGATTCTTCAGAAAGCCGTATTTCCTTATGCGAAATTCAGTTACAAGCCCAAGTGGGTGAATCTGGTTTTGGAAGAACCCGTCGCAATTGAAAAGCCCGCAGAATATCTGACGATTGCCTTCGATCCCGAGGCACATCGCACGAAAGGGATATACTTCCATTACAACAAAAACCCTCAGGTCTCTCATTCACTGGTCGGAACAGCCGGGAAAGGATTTACAGCCCTTCCCGACCGCGAATGGATGATAAGGACGTATTTCCAGGCAGGAAAGGAAATCTCTGGCAGTTATGGGGTGCGCGCAACGCCAGCGACAAAGTCTCTTCCGAGTGGTCCGCCAAGAATCGTAGCTACGTCACCAGTCGTGGGGGCTACGGACGTTGATCCCTCAATAAGCGAGATTACGGTTACCTTCGATAGGGATATGTCCGGCGGAATGTCCTGGACGGGCGGCGGTCCCCAGTTCCCGCCGAATCCCGAACACAAGCGCCCATTCTGGCGCGACAAGCGCACCTGTGTCCTGCCCGTGAAGCTCGCGCCAGGGCACTACCACCGTGTGGGCATCAACTCTACAAGTTACCAGAATTTCCGCAGTGTCGAAGGTGTCCCTGCGAGACCCTCGGCTATCTATTTCACCACCCGCGGCGCAAGCGAGGAGTTGAAGCGCAAGGCGCAAAAACCCGTAGTCGTCAAGATGGAGCCACCCAATGGCGCAACGAACGTTGACCCAAATTTGACCGAGATCCGAGTTACATTCAATTTGCCAATGGGAAAAGGATTCTCCTGGACAGGCGGTGGACCTCACTTTCCCACAATCCCCGAAGGCAAGCGCCCCTACTGGACGAATGACCGCAAGACGTGCGTGCTTCCCGTCCAACTGCGCCCGAGGTGGCAATATCGTCTGGGATTGAACAGTCCATCACATAAGAACTTCCAGAGCCAGGGAGGTGTCCCGCTCAACCCGGTTGCTTACACCTTCACGACCGGGGAATAGTTGTGGTGTTTTGTAGACCCGCTCCGAAAATTAGTCCGCGAATGTGCGCGAATAAACATTCGCGTTCATTAGCGTAATTAGCGGATTATTTTCATCCTTTTGGGTGAAGTATCTCAGTGCAAGAGCCATCCGTTTCTCCCCTCGATAGGCTCTAGGTTCACTTGAACTGTGACGGGAGAATTGTCGCAGTGTGAACCGTTTACGTCTAAGTAGGCGGTATATTTTTGCTTTGTTAAGCCTTGTGGATTAAGTTCGACCTGGATGGTTGTCGGGGGACCGTAATTCGTCCCCGAAATCGGTGATACGCTCATCCAGACGTGTGTTTCGGGTTCACGGACATTCACTCGAAAAGGCATCGTGCCGGAAACGCCATTCCTTAATGTAAACGTGGGCGTAGCTGTCCCGGTCGCTGGCCAATCAACAGACAATATTGCTGGCGTTACGATGATATGATTGAGCGGCTGAACGGTAAGCATTATGTAGATAGTAGCATCTGAGATGAGATGGTCTTCATCAGTAGCAACGATGCGCCCCGTATATGTGCCTGTCCCCAGCGTATCGGTGTCGAAGGTTATGGTAACGGTGGTTCTGTCGCCCACGCCGGTGGAGGTGCCACTGGTGGGTGATGATGAGAACCAATCGGTTCCAGAGCCATCGTCCTGTTTGGAGAGAGACCAATTAAGGGTTCCCTGCCCTGCATTCCATATATCGAAACCCCAATTCGGGGCGTCTGATTTTTCATACGTAATCGGCTGGAGGGTATTGGTCGAGATGCCCCAGGCGGGTGTTTGACCGCCCAGAACTTCCACGTGCCAGTTGAGTCCATTATTGTTATCCCAGTTGGTTCCTTCTCCTCCCGGTCCATCGGCAAAGACAAAATCCACCTGCGAAACACCTACAGGGACGGTAAATATGTGTGTCCAATCCTGCCCGCTTGCGTGCTCCATTAACAGGTGCACGATAGTCTGGGCAGCCCAATTGTTGAATCCCCTGTGGATATAAATCTGCGCTGCGCCACCTAATGTCCCCCGGTCTGCGTGATACGTAATGGTCATTTGCTGGTTCTCGACAGGGGGTTCGGGAGACCATTCTGCAACGGGCGGCGCTCCAAGGACATTGACATGCCAGTCGGCGCCATTGTTATTGTCCCAATTACCGCCTGAAGGGTCTGTGGTGAACACGAAGGCCAGCGTGCTTGCTAATGAGGGGACATCGAATGTGAGGCTCCAGACATTATCACCTGCCGACGTCATCTGCGTATCGGTAACCTCCTGCCAATTATTATAGCCCCAGTGGAGATACATAGTGCTGGCGCCACCGAGTGGTCCTCCCTCGGCGTAGTAGCGAATGGTAATTGGTGAGCCTGCAATGGGTTTTTTCGGAGTCCAGACGGCGCGCCCCTCACTGCCGGAGTTGCCATTGCCTGTGGTGAATTTCCAGACCACGCCTTTAGTTACGCCGTATTGATTAAGGCTGTCTATCCGCCAGTAATAATCGGTGAACGCGGCAAGTCCGCTAATATGGTATTCTGTGGCTGTCTGATTTCCCTTCCATTCAGGTGAGGTATCGCCTGCATTTTCCACGGCGGTGCGGTCTGTTCCGAAAAATACATTGTAGCTGGAAGCCTCGCTGGCGGTGTGCCAGGTCAGGGTCAGGTCCTGGGCGGTATTGATTGCGCCATCCGGGGGATTTGGGGATTTCACGCGAGCGGGCGGATACCGGTCGGGCTGTCTGGCGAAAACAATCATCGAGTAGGAGCCGATGCGGCAATTCGCCCATCCGCTAGAGACATTTACCGAACCACCGTTGCCGACATTGTCGCCCCCGTAAGCGGCGGCATCGCTGTTCAGAATTTCATACCAGGTGCCGTCTTCGGGGAATGGGATACCGCGGGTTTGTTCTATCGCACGGAAGTTTGTCACAAAAATCAGGACGTCGCCATAGTCGTCCCAGCGTTTATGCACCACGATTTTCATATCATTGTCAACGACCGGTATCTCGAAGGAATTGGTATGCATAGCGCCGTGATTACGTTTGAGGCGAATAAGGGCGCGGTTGAATTCCCAGATATCACTATGAGCATCGAGTTGCGCCCAATCGAGTGCGTGGTCGGGGTCATCGTCCCACTGTCCGGTGGCGTAGAACTCGTCGCCCATAAAAATCATTGGCGTGCCGGGGGCCGTAACAATGATTGCCTGCGCCAGCTTTGTGCGCTTCTTAGTATACCACGCCGATGGGTCTCCGATGCAGTTCGGCAGGCGCCAGTGTCCATTGCGCGCATCTGTGGTGTCGTGTGATGAGTGATATTTAACAATTTCGTGGACACCATAATTGACGCCGATAGTGTAGCCGAGAGCCTGCGCCACCTCGTTCATATCCCGGTTATTGTCGTCCCACTCGCTGACAACATTGACGATTGGCGAAGGTTGCCACTGTGCCGTAAAGCCCGCGCCGCTCTCGGAGGTATTTTTCGTAATCCAGCTATTGCCAGCGATGTCTTCGGCAATCGTCACGGTGCGCCATCCCTTCAATGGACGTAGTTCATTATTAAGATACTGAAGGAAAGACCAGCCATCGGGGTTATCCACGCCATCCCAGTCCCAACCGTCGTCCTTATCTTTACGGATAGTAACGGTCGAATCAACCCGCAGTCCGTCAACGTGGTAATCGAGAATCCACATCTTAGCGTTTTCCACCAGCATATCGCGAACGCGGTTCCAGCTGAAATTGGGGTTTGTATTGCCCCAGGGTGTAGGACCTCGCCAGTCGGTGTAAAAGTAATTTCCATTACCGCCGACATCGTGAACCCAACCGCCGTCGAAGTCCCAGTAGTGCGGGATGTCATCCGGTCCGGCGTGGTTATAGACTACATCCAGGAGCACAGCGATACCGTGCTTGTGGCACTCGTCTATGAAGTGTTGAAAATCATAAGGCGTTCCGTAAGCCGATTCCACCGCAAACCAGAATGCAGGGTTATAGCCCCAGGACTGGTCTCCCGGAAATTCGTGTATGGGCATCAGCATAATACAGTTAATGCCGAGCTCCTTTAGATAATCGAGCTTATGTTCTACGAAGAGGTTGAACATATTTCCATACTGATATGGCACACCATCGTTTCTGAACATAAAGCTCTTCAGATGAATCTGATAAATCACCATCTCGGTGATGACAGGGAGGTGTGCGCCCGACTGCCAGTTCGCCTCATTATGGCTCCAGACGTAATGCCCGAGGTCGGCGATGATACTATTGGCACCCCATCCCGAGTTCTGCACCATAAGCGAATTGGGGTCTTTTTGCCAGCGGTCGCCATTGATGACGTATTTGTATTGCTGATAGTGGTCGGCGTCAGGGACTACGGTCCACCAGACATCGCCTGCGCCTTTTGTCAGCGGGTTTGCAGTTGCGCTCCAGTAATTCCAGTCGCCTGCCACTGCAACCGATGATGCGTGCGGGGCGAATACGCGGAAACGCACACCCTTGCCCGAACCGAGATATTCAGCCGTCTGTGTCGGAATAATAGCCCACGCCTGAACAAGAAGTAGAAGGAACAGAACAGATGCGAGGGTACTAATTAAGGTTGAGTGGCGGGATGGATGATGATACTGTAATATACTCTGCTTTCGGGTAGAAAACGTATACGTCAATGTAAAGGTCCCCCTTCAATCTCGAATCATAAAAAATGCGCTCCTGACTTTCCAGCAAAAAGGGAAATATCGCAAATATGGGTTTTATGAGTCAAGGAAGCTATTTCATATATTGGGATTGTTCCTTTGCCCTTTCGGTTGTTCTATGATATTCGTAAACTGTGCACCCGTCCGGGGCAGACCAGACTCCGTAGGTCGGAGCAGTCATCATAAGGCGACTCGCCTCTCCCGAAAGAATGAAAATTAGCTACCGATGAACACAGATACACACGGGGCAGCATAGCCGCAACCAAAAATAAAAGTCGCGAAATTAGCGCCTTGATTACGACGGCGTCAACCGTTCAAAACAAGGAACTTATGGAACTATCAGCATGAACTCTTACGCAAAATACGTAAAACCTGACGGATAGTAGTACAGATACATCTGCCCACCGATGGCGCGCCTTCGGCGTAATCCGCCTGCGGTTTACCTGCCGCAGGCGAGCCGCATTCCGCGATTGTCTTGTCCTTCGCACTTCGACCTCCATCCTTAAAAAAATGGGGCTGCCCGCCAACAAACAGACAGCCCATTTTCAATCACCCCGTTCCACAGGCAATTCATTCAACAATCGCCGGACTTCGTATCATAAATACCATAGAACGATCTCAATCCTACATTCCCAATCCCGTATTCTTAAATGTTGAGTTTCCTACGGACAAAGCCATTAGATATTCCGCAATTTTTACCCGCACGCTACGGCGCATAAACCTTTAGAGGGTTATCCGCCTCCAAGTGGACACTTCGTCCTTTGCTCTGCATACTTCAATACGAATCACAAAATCGCTGCGTTAGAATAATTCCCAACTACTGACCTTGGCTTGTGGCTCATCGTAGACTTTGAACACATCAAGATTGACACCCCAGGAACCACCGGTCGCCACTCGCAATTTTATAGTGTGAGGTCCAGCGTTTACGGAACCCAGATTTATTATCTCACTGTCCCAGGCAAAATCATTCCATCCGCCGGTGTCGTCGGTGGTGAATGTGCCCTTCAACGCATCATTTAGGTAGAGCTCAATTACATTGCCAGCAACGTCATCAGAATAGCGGATAGCGAATTTAGCGTTGTCGCTCCCCCAATCCAAATTAATGTCATACACAGATTCATCACCAACACCGTCAGCGGGATCCTCGGAATCGCTGCCATAATGGAGCGTATGCCGTGACCAGGCAAGCGAGTGACCCTCTTTCCTGATGCTACTACCACCTGAAGTGCTATTGTAATCTTCCGCTTCACGATAATATGCGGTTTCTTTAGTGTAATCATCCACAAACCCCACGTTATTCATTGCGTTCACAATCTCGGTGTTTTGCATAAAGGTGTCCCAGACCAGTTCGGAGCGGAAGTTCTCTATCATAATTGTAGCTACACCTAAATCAATGCCGACGTAATCATTGTCAAACCAATCAGGTTTAATGTAAGTGTTAAAGCCTGAGGTCAATCCATAAATCCTCCACATATTATCCTTATAATTGTCATACATATACCTGACCGAGGAGGTGGATTCATCAGGAGTAAAAACGATAGAAGCAATTGTTACTTGAGGGTCAATGGTGCCATCATTATGGCTGCCTTCGGGTGGGAAACCATATCCCCCTTTATATCCGCTGGGGCCATCCGTGGAGCTCATCCCCCAGATGTCCTTACCCGGATACCATTTATCCAGGCAATAGGCACGATTGGCTAAAGAGGCATATATTGAATTCTGGAAATAGTTGGTATAGGCGTCTTTTTTATTACGGAAATTAATCCATCCATGAGAATACTGGTGAGTAAATAGAGAGGAAGCGGTAAGCAGTCCATATCCATAATAGGCACCCCAGTTATATTTATACGTTGAAGCCCAGGCATCCCAGCACGAGGCGGAAATATGGTGCGTGGATGAGCCGATAGCCAAGAGATAAAGAATCATTGCCTCATTGTAACCTCCCCAACCCCCGATAAATCCTCCATCTGGGTCAGTACTGGGACGAATAATATCCGAAGGTGGGTGCCACGAGGTTCCCTCGGGAGGAATCCAGCAGGCAGAGATTGTGTTATCGTTGTTTAAAAACCAGTCCCACTCAGCCGCCGTGTATATATTGGTAGCAAGAGTTTCAATTTCTGTGCCGGCAAAATATTTACGACAGGCTAATACCCCAGCCATAAAAAGGGCAGAATCAATAGTTGATACACCATCCTCCTGGTATGTTGTACCATCGCTCATACTAACAAAATGCCAGAAGAGTCCATGAGTTCCTTCAACGCAAAAGTCCCCTGGGGTCCCATCGTCGTAAAAGCTGTTAAGCGTGGTCAGGACACGATTGTAAGCTTCATCGTAGCTTATCCAACCCCGGCTCTCAGCAATACAGATAGCGGTGAGTCCGAAACCGACCGAAGCAATACTGCAAAGATTTCTATTCGTAGATCTATCCCTGATTAAGCCGTTATCCGGATTGGCACAATCCCAGAAGAATTTAAACATTCGCTTCTGCCATAATTCCACGAAATCCATATCACTCACTATGTTGACGTCGTTATCAACGAAAGAGAGGTCGTCTATGTAAAGAACTCCTGTTTTAGAATCAACGTGACTATCTTTTAGGACAAGCGCCCATTGCTTCATCTGGGTCCAATCTACCCCGGCATAAGACTGAAGATTTGTTACAACCCTTTCCTGCCAGGAGTCAGTAATCCTCGTAATCTCTACCAACATTCTATTCCAATTTTTGTCAACAAACTCAATATAACACTTGGTTGTGTATGACGAGCCTCCTCTTATCCAGAAGTGAAACTCGTCGAACTCACTCATATCGTATACAGGATTATAGAGATCCGGGTAATAGTAAGTAAAATGTTCCCAGTAACCGCCTGCGGCACCGGAAGCGGTAACATCATAGTCCAATTTAAGTGAGTGTCCATTATCTCCGTGGAATATCGTATCATCAAGAGAGGCAGTAATGACGGCACCGTACGCTTCCCACTTATCTTTATTACCGTAAAAATTGTTAGAAGTTGTTAAACACGTATCAAAATCGTCAAAGATATAGTTCACATTCCCAAAGGCCGTGCTGAACGACATACAAATCATTATGAGTATAACACCTAACACATTTCCTAATTTAACAGAAATGCTCATTTTGAATGTCCCTTTCTTTTACAAAATGGTCTCAACTACTGTAAAAATATTATATCCAGGTTAACGGTCTCTTTCGAATCCGTATAAAAAGTAATAATTGTCTCATTGCGGTCGGTAAAGATTCTTTGCTCCCCGCCATCAACAAATGCCTTTTTCACGACCATCTTTGATGAAAATGCGATCTCGACAAACTTGCTATGAGGAGAATATATCTCCATCGTAACCGTGCCCTGTGTAGTGCGGATGCTCATAATCTCGGCTGTGCTGTAAATGACCGTAAGAGGTGAATTGGGAATTTCTACATTCAATGGCAGTATCGCTCCGGAAACAGGCGCCATTTGCAGAACACCCTTCCGGGGAAAGATGAGGTCTTTCTGGGGAAAGATGAGGTCTCTTTTCAGCGCCTTATGCTTAATTATTATCTTTTTGCAGGTTTGTGGGGTCTGATGAATGTTCGCCACAAAGAGGTAACCGTATCCCTTTCCAATTAGCAAAGAATAAAGGAGATTTTCGTTATCAATTCTCACAGAGGTATCGGTGATTTCTGAATCAATCAGTTTCTTAATGGCGGCTTTATGTTCAGGAACCTGATAGCCAAAAGCTGTGCCCAGAAGCGTTAATTTACCCCTGCCGCACTTTTTTGTAAAACCGCAGCACTCCCCTCCTATGGTTTTTGCGAAGGCATCCACGCCATCAGGATTATATACCTTAACCGGCAGGGCGATTGGCAATTCATCAATGTCGAAAAACTTAATCCTCGTTTGATTTTGGAGGACTTTCTTTTCTTCAATCCCAAGTCCTTTCCTTAAAATTAAACACTCTTGCAAATTCTCATCGAGCCGTGGAGCAGTGTTAAACAAAACGAGATGCCCGCCATTATGCACATAATTGACCAGATTCCTCTGCGTTGATGCATCGAGGTATTCCAGCGAGAGAAACCACAGGTGTTTATATTTCCTCAAGGTTCTGACATCGGCGGTCTGAATGTCCTCGATGCGGTATGGGACATTCAGGGAAAACAGAAATTGCAAGATGCCATCAAAATATATCTTGTTACGAATGAACCTCGTCCTGACGTCGGGCAGCGGAGGCATCATCTGAATGCGAGACTCATCGGCGAATTCACTCTCCCTGTATTCACTTTCATAATATGGGGGATAGAAACCCGCACAGAGGAGCGCAGGGCTATCTGCCTGAAGGATGTTTTGAGAGTGTGTGCCCAAGAACTGCCCCAATCGCTTTATTTCGTAATAGAACTCGTTAGGGTTAGCATCGGAGTCAAGCGGGGTTTGCCAGTAAAAGGTCTTGCCGGTAGTGCCTTTTTGCGGAGGGTTCTTGCCCTGGGAGAACATATAGAAATTCATCCCCTTTATCTGGTGGGCGATGCAAGTCCTGTAAAAGAGCGCAAGCTCGTTTGGATAAGTGGTGACGCAGGCTTCGCGCGTTCCCGACTGAAGTTCGGCAATATATAGTGGGTTACTACGGGGATGAATTGCCCGCGCTATCTGGTTGCTGATGAAGTCATCGTGTGCATTTCTGTAATTAAAGTTTTCGGGAATATGGTCGAGGGCAAGCAGAATCTCCGGGTTTTTTTGAACCACCTTGCGATACATAGTGAAGTTTAGGGGATAGTCGTGTGCGCGTCCATAGACCCAGCCGGGGATATTGTGAAAAACCGGGATAGTGATATTGTGCCTGCGCACCTCTTTCAAAATCAGGTCGAGATAATATGCGTAATACCAGCGCCAGAAATTATGCCAGTCGCAAGAGGCGACATAGTCAGAAACGCAGGAGATAGAAAGCCCCGGTGCCTGCACTTCCGCAAACGTTTTATACCTCGTTCCATAACTCTTATTGAGATTTGCTATTTTGTGGCGATATTTTTCCTTGAGGAATCTCTGATAAAAACCGCCCTCGCCCACAATGAGCGGGTGATAGTTCGGCATACCCCGCAGCCAATAATCAACGCCCGTTTCATTGCAGAGTTGCATCATAATGATATTACCGCGAGGCGCACTGATTTGATGTCCAGCGATAATCTTTAATATGGCGTTGAACCAGCGTTTGGTATATTTAATAAAAGTGGGATGAATGTGGGTGATGGTGGGAAATGGATTGCCATCGGCATCAATGGAAAAGACCTCGGGAAATTTTTCAACAAACCACGCAGGGATGCCGCCATTCACATATTCGGCAAGGATGTAAGGACCGGGCTTAATGGTCAAATATAGACCATTATGGCGGCAGAGTTCAATAAAATGGACGAGGTTGCGTCTCGGGTCGGTTTTGCCACGAAAGTCAAACCGTCCCTCTTCATATTCGTGCCAGTCCCAGGGAATATAGGTGGAGATGGTATTGATATTCGCCTCTTTTGCAAGACGGATGTGTCTTTCCCACAACTCCGGCGCAAGGCGAAAATAGTGCATCTCTGCCGAGTAAATAAAGAAAGGGCTTCCATCCAGCCGGAAGCCATCACTCCTGGCAAAAAACCTCGAACCTGCCCGTCCGCCCTTCACCGTTAGCTTACGTTTCACCAACTCCTCCTCTCTCATCAATAATTGATTCTTTACACAAATGCCTAAAAAAGAAAAAACTCAACAACCATAAGTGTACATTTTCCGCTAATGCCCTTTGATTGATTGAAAATCAGCGAGACCCATAACTTGGAACTGTCAATATCCCGGGTTCCGGGCTTAAATTTATCACTCCCTATCGCAATCTCCTGCCAGGTAGCGCTGGGGGAAATAGGAACTTGCGCAACCAGGCGCCTTTTATCTTTATCAACGAGGGAAATCTCCAGGAGCGCTGGGGGACCGTCATAATTAAGATACATCTTGATGTGGGACCGGGTGAGTGGGGGTAAGGCGCTGGAAAAGGCCTTGCCGAACTGGACATAATGTTGGTTTTGCGAGGCGGCGAACTGGAAATTAACCCTGACACACTTGCCCGAGGTGGGAGACTCCATAATCGAACTTTGTGCAAAGCTCTCCGGGTCAAAAGAGACATTCGAACCATAGAGATTATCAAAGTGCTCTGCGATGATGAATTTTGCAGGCGGAAAGAATCTGGGAGCAGTATCGGCAGCCCCCGTGGCAGCAGGATGGGCAGTCGGAGCAGCCGACCAATTGGCGGATTCTGCCTTAGAAAAGGCAGGGAGTATGGCAAGCTCATCAATGAAAAGTACTCCCTTTCCCCCCTCGCCTTTAATCTCTTTTCCATTTACAACCGAATGAGTGCCGGCTGCGAACCATACCTCACTGAATATGTCAAATTTCTTGTCATTACCTCCCCACAGATATCCTATTTTATCCGAACTAATCTCATATATATGCCATTTGTTATCGGTTGGGAAAGGGAGGATAATGCCGAAGTTTGTCCCATCGCCGTCAACGAGCTTAAAGTCGAGATTACTCTTTGCCCCCGCTCCGGCGAGATAAAAACTGATGGTGTATTGAGCTGGCAGTTTTACTTTTTCCCTTTTGAGCAACTTCCGGCTGAACTGGACAAAACTCCATGCACCTTTCATCAGGTCGTAATCTATGCGAAAGGCATTGCCCCTCACACCCTTGACGAGTGAGATTTGTGCATAGCAATCCTTTGCAAAGTCACTCCCCCAACCGTAGAGGCGGTCAAATGATTCATAATAAAGAGCCTTCCCTGCCATCGGTGATACTGTTGTCTCCTCCTGGCGCGATTTTATGGCGGCTGAATTTGCCGCAGCCCTGCCGGATGCGAAATATGTCACGACTTTGTTCAGTACCTCTATGAACCGGTCTGCGGGATAAAATGTTACCAGGCGCATTATCTCATTACCACCGGTGTCAAGGATGAGGATGACGGGCACGCGGTATATGCCCGCCTTATATGCCTCTTGTAAATTCCGTTTCATATCGAGCCGCACACATACAAAATTCCCAAGTAGACTGCCCACCCTCGGGTCGGAAAAGGTCTCACGGTCAAAGCGCTGGCAATTGAGAGCCTCCTGCGTGTAAAAGTATATCAGTAGTGGCTTACTCTGCGCCTGAGAGGTTGAAAGCCCCCGTTGATAATCATACAACCATCCCACCTGTGCATAAATCACTCCCGTTACAGCAAACAGAAAAACGAACAGCATAAGGGACATACCCCCGTTTTTTTTGTGAAACAACTTAATCACTTCCTTTGATATAATTTACGTAATCCCGTTCTATAAAAGTTAACTTAATGCTTTCTATTCAAGGAAATAGTAAAGGGTATGGCAGAGTGGGGTTTGCCGGAGTTTAACATAAATCCCTGGGAATGGGGAGACATATCAAGATATGGGATGATGGCGAGATAATAGGCGTTATGCGGCAACCAGTATTCTCCGCTCATCCACGAGCTGATAAACCAGTATGGCTTAATCCCCTCACCGCACCTACCCGTAATCCCGTTGGGGATGCCTCCGGCTACAGGTCCCTTGCCGTAAAACCCGGAAAACGTAGGGGGATTACGAGAGCCGGCATCACTTATCATACAATAATTCAGCGGATTATTGCCCAGAACCCACTGCACCTGATTATGTGCAAATTCTACAAGTCGTTTATCTTTGTAAAGATTACCAAGACGCAGAGCCACAAGCCCATAAGAGAAATGGTCGCAGTTCATTCCGTGCACGTTTGTCCAGGCTTCGGGTGTAAGAAAGTATCGCGGCTCGAAGAGTCCTTCGTCATTTTTCACCAGGAGTTCTGCCACCTGCCGGTAAGGGGTGAAAGTCGCCATTTTCAACAGATAATTCTCGGCAAAGTTCTTATTTGCGGTATGAATTTTCATCCACAGCGGGTCGGACTTCTTTAGTGTCATCTCCAGGTCAATCAGTCCCATAAGAGCGCCGAGCACGCGCTCGTGGGCTTTAGGCTGAAAGAGAAAAGAGTCCTCACCCTGGCGATTAAAGAAGTTCCCATATATGCCAAAGCGAGACCGCGCAGGGGCGAGAAATTGATTGGGCAGAATCTTATTTACCAGATCCTTTGCCTTTGAGAGGTATCTTTCTTCGCCTGTTAAATTGTAAAGAGAAGTCGAAGCCCAGAGTTTTGCTCCAAGATGGGTAGTATCATCGGCAGATTGTGCCTCGAGCCACTGATAGGCACGTAAAGCAGCATCCCGGGATTTCTGGCGGAGACCGGAATCATACTTCTCGAGTGCGGCTGTGGCTTCTGACAGTGCAACGACGTAATATCCGGTGCAAACTACGTCGGGGGTCTTCTCCATAATCCGATGTGAATGGTCATCCTGGGGCAGGGTAGCTGGTGGGAGAACATCGTTGCCTTCTTTGTGAATGCCACCACAGGAGACGCCACCACAGGGCAGTTGCATCTTTACAGCAAAATCCACGGCATAGATGAGTTCATCTACGCTATCTGCCTTCCCGTTTTTGTCATCATCAAATTGAATCGGTGAGTGCTGGACGAATTGACTGATGCCGTAGATGAGATGCGGCAATGACCACATCCGCTTTCCCAGGTCAAACATCGTATCGTGATACCCGCCCAGCACCGGGTCATCGAGGTGGCATTTCTGTCCGCAATGCATATATCGCAGGAAACTAAACTCGAGCCTTCCCGTTTTTTTCGCCAGGACGTGTTCGTCAATCTCAAAGGGATAAGAATCGAGCGACTTACCACCGAGAGACCCGGGCAATTTAACGCGGACAAAATATTCCCCCTTAACTCTGACTTGGCTGAAATCACCGCTGAAAAAGATGTCCCCCCAGTAAAGAGATGCCCCCCTTTTCATAGTGCCGTTAAGAACCGCCCTGCCGGTGGTTTTGTTTAAGACGCTGAATTCGGGTAATTCGACCCCGCCTCCGCTCGTAGGGAAATCCTTTATCCTTAGAACGGCGAATTTCCCTTCCGCCGGATGATAGCCTACCTGGGATGTGGAAAGGACGTATTCGGCATTAACAGGGGCATCGGCTGCCGAGATTTCATCCAGCCAGACCGTGCCTGCGCCGTTTCTGATGGTGCTGATGGCAAAGAACATAGTCTTTATTTTGTCGAGTTTCCTATCCGCCCCACCCCACGCATAAAACATATCCTTTACCTTGATGACAATCTCCTTCCAAGTCTCGCCGGAGAACCGGAAGATATACCAATAGGTAGTCCCATCTTCATCTTCCAGTTTGAACTCTATCTTGTTGAGCGCCCCTTCAGACCTGAGCCAGAAATGGAACTCTTTCTTTTCCGCCTCTTCCATAGAAAGAGTACGGTAAATCTGACACCAGGCATAGCTTTCCGGCTCGTCGAGGTCGTAATCAATGCGGAGGCATTTGCCTTTGAAGCCCTGGTCGAGTGAGAGATTTATCTTCACCTGCTCGAGCCCACATTTCATAGTTCGCCACCCAGTAAGTGACTCGCAGGGGTCAATGATTGTTCTCTTCGCCACTTCTTCCCCATAGACCTGCTGGAACAGTATCAGGAGAATTGACATAATTATTGAAACCAACACCTTCACTTGTTTCTCACTTTGGCTTACGGCATTTGATTTTCATAGTCGCCGGAACCCGGGGAAATCTTACTTCATTGCCGGAAAAGTCTTTCCAGGCTTTGCCATTGAGCGCTACAGATTTCACGGGAAGCGGCGAGACAAAGACGAAACCTTCCGGCGGAACGGCATCCCCCCAGAACTTGACATATAGCTTATTGCCTTGTTTCTTAATGGAGTAACTGACCTTGCCAAAGTAGGTGGGGAAATCTTCAATGGAGATGCCTTCTTTGGAAGAGAGCCATTTGTCGTCTACGCCTTTTGCGAGAATTAGATTCTTACCCTTTTCATATACAAAGAGACTCCTTATGGTGTTAATATATCCAGAGCCGACCCAGGTATGGGGCATATCTCCGATGTAAAGAGGCTTGCGGTAAGGGAAGTAAACGACCTCGGCAAGGTGATTCCACGCAAGGGGTCTGCGGCAACCGAGCATATAGCGGATATTTTTAAGTGCCTTTTCCTTCTCATTCATATAGACCCATGCCTGGGCGGTGCGAATCTCATAAGGGGTAAAACTGCCCTCCCAACCGGGTTTGAAACGTTTTTGCAGGTCGCCATAATATCTGTCGAATGTATTTTTTCCCTGGGGCTGAGGGAGGTTTTTCATCTCATCGCAGAGCATTATGGCGATCGCTGTGGAGGTAGCGTCGAAATCACCTTTTTCGGCGCAGCCTGGGATGTAATTTATCCCCTTTAGTTTCATCACCAACCGGATGGAATCATAAACGGCTTTCTTAAAGGATTCGTATTCTTTTTGACACCTTTGGGCGAGGGCATCACGCCCGAGAACCTCTGCAATCATTTTTGCATCTTTCCAGCCCTTAAGCCCGTAGAAATCATCCCAGTAGGAGTGCATCGGTTTGTCGCAATACCCTTCGTGGCTTGCCGATTCCGGAAACAATCCATAAAATATCTTTTTTTCATCCGGTCCATCTCTGAATTCGGGAGTCGTTCTTCTGCTTCTTAATTCTTCCGCATATTTTAAGACTTTCATAATTGATGGTAATTTCTCTTTTAGAAACTGTTTGTCTTTTGTGAAGCGGTAATATTCAGCCAGAGCAAAGATATACTGCCCCTGACTGTCATATTCGTTAAACGGGTCAGCGCCCCGCTTGTCCACTACGGCGGGGACTTTGCCGTTCGGATACAGGTATCCTGCATACCAGTTAATATAGTCCTTGACTTCTTTTCTCAACCCCATACGCAACATTGCCGCCGACGTCATAGAACCATCGCGAATCCAGGAACGTTCATAAGTGCGGGAACCGGGCTGGATGGCAGGTCCATCACGGTTAATCAGGATATAGGCAAGGTTTGAGCGAACGGTGTTGAATATTTCCTTTTCGGGAATGTTGACTTTAACGTGATTTACTTTTTCCTCCCACTCCGCACTGACCGCGCTTAGTAGCTTATCAAAGGCTTCGGCGGGATTTTTCCCTTTCAAATCCAGTGATTTATCGTAAAAGGGCAGGACGACAAACACATCCTTTTTATCGCCGCGGGAAAGGGCGAAATCGAATTGCATTGCTGCTGAGACGTTTCCGCCTGCGTCATCTATCGCTGTCTGTGAGGGTAAATTGCCTTTGCTGACAAAACCTATTACGTCAGTTTTCTCCAGAGGACATACTCCGACTTTATGGAGACTGTTCAAAAGAACAATTTTCTTCGTGTCATTGACTTTAAGAGTGGAGGTGGCTTCCCTGTAGGCAATTTTGTTTACCTTCGCCAGTCCTCCCCTACCCCATAATTGCCAGGGCGGCGTAACCTGAAATGGGCGGACGGTGAGGAACAATTTTCCTTTGACGGATTTGTTCCCGGAGTTTTGAACCCGGTAACGAACAAATACGGCAGACTGCCCGGGCTGTCCCCAGGCAAAGGTCTTTATGGTGAGATTGACAGTAGAACAACGCCACGTAACCGAAGGGATAGGCAGGTAGTCTTTTTCAAGCGATTGGTCAACAGTCGCCTCGTTGCGGGTAATGAATTTACCCTCCACATAGAGGTAAGGCATAATCGAGGGGCATTCCCGATCCAGCTCTATGGAACCATCTTCGGAAAAGAGAATTTCCTTCTGGTCTTCCGATACTCCTACAACTGTCCAGTAAGCCTGCTCCCCTGTGAGCCACATCGGGAAATATCCCGGAGGTGATTCTTCGGCAAGAAGCTCGAACTGTTTCAGCGGGGTCAGTTTTTCATCGCTTCCCTTGAGTTCTATTTCCTTAAGGGCATATCCTTTTCCGGTTGCGCTTTTCAAAAGTTTGATTTTCAAAAAGCGCGCACGTGTTGGTCGGATATAGATTCTATCCTTTTTCCCATTGCCGTTTTCGACCTGGAAAAGGTGTTGCCACTCTTTGCCATCCTCGGATGTCAGGATTTCATACTTACAGGCGTAATTCTTGTCCCAATAAAGGAAGAGCCCTCCGATTTCTTTCGAGTGGCGCAGGTCAATTTGCACCCACTGCCCCTTATTTTCACCGGTCTTCCACATCGTCTGGGGTCTGCCATCCATAATGACATTAGCAGGTCCATATTTTTCCCGGGACAAAGAGGCGATTATGGCCGGTCCCTCGTTTGGTCCCTTGATTTTTACTTCATAGAGTGAATAGCCCCAGCCGGTTCCCCGTTTCGTGCCGTAAATTTTCACAAATCTGGCTCTCATCTTCTGGAAATAGACATCATCAGTCTTACCATCGCCTTCGACAGTTCCATACACCTTCGTCCATTTATTCCCGTCTTCGGAAAGCAGGATGTCGTATGCCTTCCCATAAGCGGTTTCCCAGTGCAGGGTTAGGCCTACTATTTCCCTGCTTACGCCCAGGTCAATCTGAAGCCATTGTGGGTCGCTGAAATTACTGCTCCATCTGGTAGACATATTGCCATCAATAGCATTTTCAGGTTTAAGGTCTTCCCCCTCGCTTGAAGATGCCGTGGCTTTCATCCCGGTGGAACTTGCGCAAGCCGTGTAAAGCGGAAAAAATATACATACCACTGTTAAAAGAATCGCAACATTTTTTGTAAACGTTTTCATCTTTATCTCCTTTTTTTTCGTGAGCAAATCATTGTATCAGTATAAAATCCATAAATTGTTCATGCACAAAAAGTTCTCAGACATTGGAAAGACTTCAATCTCCCAGAGCGAGTAACCATACGGTGTGCCTCGCTCGGTGCACCAGATGCGGACAAAGCGGGTGTCTACAGGTGAGAAGGTAATGTCGTCCACGCCACCATCGCCCTCAGCTGTGGAGAAGACATCCGACCAGTTAGCCCCACTGATTGAGACCTGAACTTTATAGGTTCTGGCATAAGCATTCTCCCAGTGAAGGATGATGTGATCGATGTTATGGATACTGCCGAGATCGACAGAAATCCATTGAGGGTCACTAAACTGTGAAGACCAGCGTGAAGTAAAATGCCCATCTGTGGCGCAAAGAGGGAGAAACTTCTCATTCTCTGAAGAGGAAGCGACTGTTGGCTTATCCTGAGCGAGATTTTTACCAGAGACCTCGATTTCCCGGACAGAATAGCCTTCCGTAGTCGCCGGTGCGCGACAGCAGACCCGCATATATCGGGCATATAGCTTTGAGCCTACCAAAATATTGTCAACTCCCCCATCACCCTGAGAAGTAGAATAATAAGTATACCAGTGAGACGCATCCTGGGAGAACTGTAGGGAGAAATCGGTGGCGTATGCATCGTGCCAGAGAATTCTGACACGTTGAATGAGATAATCAGCCTTAAGGTCGATAGCGATCCACTCCAAGCGGCTGGGCGAGGCTGCCCAGCGAGTTATCATTTTGTGGTCAATGGCTCTATCGGGCGCGAATTCAGAGCCTTTTGAGGAAGAAGCAAAGGCGGTTTTTCCTTCAGCAATGTTGGTCTCAAAGGTGAACGGAGGTTGAGTAACACCAGTGCCCGTAAAGCCCATTTTGTAAAGCCCCCGAATAATGTCCTCGCTTTTCATAAAGTATTCCCAGACAAAACCGGAGTGATAGTTTTCAATACCAAGAATTTGAGCACCCTGGTCAAAGCAAATAACATAGGTTTGGGCACAGGGGCGGTTCGTGTTCCATGCCGTTCCGATGTTGTAAAGGGAGAGAAAGCCATAATCAGCCATAATGGGTGGCATATAAGAAGGCCAGCCCCGCTGATAAAAACGCCAGTAAAGGTGTTTCATTGCATTCAGGCATTCAGCAGGAAGAAAGGGCAGGGATGCGGCAATCGTAATGGGACAGATAGAGCCGGAGTCATTTGCCTCCAGACCACTGCAGGCTCTGAGCTGCTTATACCCGGAGCAGGTGGGGACAGCCGTTAGCCCCCAGCTGTCGTAGTCGTATGTCTGAAACTCATCGGGAGAATCGGTCCAGTCGGAGATGCAACAATCCCGGTGAAATGCAGTCGCCTCACGGACAATGTTAAAAGCGTTTCGGTCTCTGCCATCAACAATATTACGAAAGTCGGCATAATTGGCGAACCAGTGGAAGTAATAGAGAGAGTTATGATAGTCAGGGGTCTGGTTGTTCCAGGAGTCATAAGGGTTTGGGAGGGGGTAGGTGGGAGAGCTGGCGCCCATAATTACGGCGGTAAGCCCTTCATTATAACCGAGGTAGGTGAAGTCCCACTTGTTCCAGTTGACCTCCTCGTAAAGACGCCGGGCTAAAATCTCAAGAGGTGTGCCTTTGAAGTATTGTGCTGCAAAGACGACGCCCATAAATAGGTTGCCGTTATCCCAGAGGTCTCGCTCGCGGGGGGGAGGTGTTCCGCTAAACCACCAGTCTCGCCAGGGCTCCAGTTTATAAACATAGTGCATACGGGTGTTGAATTCGTCACGACTCATCAGGTTGACGGCATTGAGAATACCCTTGCAGCGTTCATAAGCTTCTTCATAAGAAATCCAACCCCTTTTGACGCCGATGGGCAAGACGACAAGTTCAAACCCCAGTCCACTTATGTTGCAATTTTCTGTGCCGTGTCCCTGGTCATCATAACTGGAGCCATCGGGACATAGGTAATAGGGCGCAACGCCCATATTATAAAACCAGTTGAAGATTTTCCTTTCATACATATCGAGGAAAGCATCATCAGACATACCGATGTCCCTGGGGTCTGCGTCCCAGGCACAGATACCAGCGAACTGGGTGGCACCAGTGTGGCTCTGTGTCGTGATGTTAATCTGCCCATCGTTTACGTGGATGAAACTGAAAATAAGGTCAAGGGCTTTATCGTGGCTGACAAGGCTAAAGACATCGAGGTTGCTCCAGACTTTTTTACCTTCAATGAAGACGTCAAAGACCCTTGAGCCATCTGAAGTATGAGATATTTCGCAAAACTGGAGGCGGACATTATATGTAGCATCAGGCACATCGAACTTATACTCACTCACCCCCCATCGCTCGGTCTGGTAGAGAGCATCGTCGTCAGTAGCATCAATAGGGTCGGCGGTGCTGCCCGCGTTGCCATCCACATATCCGTAACCGAGCCCAGGTGAGTAGGGCTGGTCAGCGAGATAATGTCTTCCCCCGACAGTAGTATATCCTCCCCCGCCACAGTTTACGTTAATCTCGAAGGCAAGAGCAGGTGAGCCTATGCCTGCCCAGATGACCGTAGCAATAAGTCCCAGGAGAGGATTTGTCAGAGATGCTTTCAGTGTCTTTGCTGTTCTCTGGACTGTTAACTCGTGTGTCAATTTTGAAACTTTGAAACCCCTCATTCTTGACGTATTTATGTGGAACCTATCCCGGGAGATATTTGAAACTTCCCATCAAGCTTCACACATAGGTTTACAGAACACAGAGTGTACAATAAGGAAATGCTATTTTTCTTATCTGCGCTCTATGTACCTCTGCGTTAGACATTTATCCTGGTAAGCGCTTTAATATCAATTACTTATAGATATTGTGAGAGATAAATTCTCACTCCGTTTGTGTAAGAATCTAAAATTAAAGATTATGAACAGCTGTTCTGGGACTCATTTTTCAATTGTCAGTTATCAGTTTTAGATTTTAGCTTGGTGGTAACTCAACATCTACAAAATGTTGTAGATGTTTGCGCCTTAAGCCTCTATATACATCTTGGTCAGCTGTTTGATTTCGCGATAAAGTTTTACCTTAAATTCAGGCGAATAATCTTGTTATCACCCGAGATTGCGTAAAACTCACGCGTGATTGAACGGGCTCTTCTCTCGCCTTTCGCCGTTGCCCTTATTTCATACTTTCTCTGCGAGGGGATGCTTATAGGACCAAAGTGTCCGCCTTTATCTGTTTTGAAAGCCTTGAGGAAGCCATCTTTGCCTTTTATAATAACCCTTGCTCCGGCAATGGGGCGAGATGAATCCAATACCCGCCCGCTTATGTTTGTATCGCTGTCGAGATAGGGGATTAAGGCTAAATAATACGAATTGTGTGGAAGCCAGTATTCGCCGCTGTTCCACGAATAACCTATCCAGTGGGGCTGAATCCCCTCACCGCTCTTTCCCACGATGCCATTGGGTATACCGCCCGGGACTGGTCCCTTTCCGTAAAAGCCGCTGAACGTCGGGGGATTTAGCGACCCTGCACCGCTCACCATACAATAATTCAGGGGATTGTTGCCCAGAATCCACTGGACCTGATTATGGGCGAACTCCTCGAATCGCGGGTCGTTGTAAAGATAACCCAGACGCATGGCAAGATAACCATAGACAAGAAGGTCGCAATTCATGCCGTGCATACCGG
>CAZGKP010000010.1:0-29401 GCA_964526215.1 uncultured Candidatus Sumerlaeota bacterium | reverse complement strand
GCTCATTTCCTAAGATTGATGCCATAGCATTGTTGTAATCAAACGAAATTTTCATAGCCCGACTCTCCTTCCCCTCTTACAGATTTTGAAAAACCGCATCTGGCAAACTAATTCAGCCCGGATGAAAATACCCAACTTTCAACGTCGAACGGTTTCAATCCGCCACGGCGGACAAACGGGCAAACTGAATTTATCCTCTTTTCAAACTGCTAAATTATTGCGATAAAAAAATGCCTTGGAAAGGCTTGAAAAATACTTATCTCAAAAAAATATGTGTTGTGTAAAGTTTTTTCTGTGGCGGATTTATTTTTTCGGGAGATTTCCTAAGATGGCGAGTTCGGCAAGACGCACAGTATGATTTTCTTTGAAGGCGGTCGGTTCGTCTATTTCGATTCGTAAGAGGCGAAAATTTGTTCCGGGGGGCATTGTGATTCGCTGACAGGAGAGCCCGGTGGGATTTGTAATATGTAACAATTTTCGCCAGGAAGTACCGTCAATTTCACGGATGTAGAGTGTGAAGGCACGCCAGTTGAATTGCGTGGAAAAGCCTACTTCCCCCGCATAGAAAAATTCCAGCGCCGTAACCTCGCAGGGTCTGTATAAGTCAATCAGGATGACGTGTGTATGGAACGTATCTTCGCTGATGTGCTCCCAGTAATTGTTAAGTGAGGGGAGCGGCGCGTAACTGCCGTCCTTAATTGCCTGAACGGCGTTATTGGGTTCAGAGCCGCAGGCGCGGATGAAGCTCGGATACCGCCGCAGGAGATTAAGGACCTCACCGGGCGCGGGCGCTCGCTCGGATATGCACAGCGCAGTTAAAACTGGTTCCTCTATCCCCGTGGGTGTTTCATTAGCGCGCCCATCGGGCAGTATCAAAGATGCATACTTGCCATCGGGCAATGCAATTGCCTCCACCGCTCCAGCATTGGCAATGAAGCGCGCGAATTCCGCGAGTGTCATACCCTCGCGGCTGAAGCCCCTTTTATCAACCGCAAATATGGATAGTATTTGCCGTGATGAATCGAGCGCAAGCGCAAGCCGCGCCTGCGGCGTACTATAATGCGAAAGCGGCGGTGCGCCGGGCTGTGTGCAGAATCGCCGAACTGCATCCGCATCATATTTCCCCCCGTGCAGAAAATATGGACCGCCGCAAAATGCCCCTCGCAAAAGCATATCCGGCTTTTCCTCCGGCAACTCGACCCTCACGTGCCTCCGATATAAAAACTCACCGGCAAATCTCTCCGCCTTATGTCCCACCACAAGCACGATGCGATTTTTCTCGGGCGGGTGCAGAGTGCGCTGACCCTTATACGCCTTGCGCACCCAGTAAAGTGAAACATCAGATGAATATGCAACCATTTCGAGCAGGTAACAATGTCCCACGCCCCAGCGTACCATTTCCTTTTTTGTGATAGTGCCGAATAATTTCGTATAGAGATAAATGCCATCGCCATCCGGCGGCACATTGACGCCCGCCAGTTCAATGCTCACACCTTTTTCAAATATGAGCCTGCCCGGATGCGTTTTTTTTTCGCTATCATCTGCGCAAAAGACGATGCGGTTCAGCGGGCAAATCTCCACTCCGGAGAAATCCCCTCCGGCTGTATATGTCTCATCCGAGAAGCGTAAATTACCGAGGGGGAAAAATCGCCCGTTCTTTGCGCGTCTGAAAAGTGATGCCGGCACCACCACAAGCGCCTTTTTTCGCTTCATAATTTCGCTCGGCAATTCAAGCGATTGCGGAAACCCCTTCACCGGCATAATGTCCATAGAGACATTGCGTCCAAGCAGATTTACGCGCACCTGGTGAATCTGCTGATGAAACCCGCGCCTCTGCTCTATGAAAAAGCGATATGTGATAGATGGTGAGATAATGCGCCCCTCGCTCCAGATAGGAGGCTCGGAGGAGAAGGAAAAGGGCAAAAGTAAAAAGTAAAAAGTAAAAAAGTAAAGAGAGAAAAGAGGCGCAAGGGTTGTGGCTGGCTTATTTCGGATAGGATTCATAAATCAGCCTTTAAGCATGATTTTGCGTTCCAGATGCCCACAATTTCATATGAGCATTACGTTTGAGAATTATTAAAGTTTACAAAGGATATAGAATGACCCCATCGATTGCCCCTCATCGGGTCTGAGAGAGATGTTATTTGTTCATATCAAAGGGATATGGTAGGAGCTCGGCAATGGTCTTGGTAATATATTCCGAGTCTTCTTTCAGGATTACGAGTATGCCTTTGCCGAATTCATAAATAATCTGGCGCTCGTCTGCTGTTGGAGCTGCCAGTCTGCCGTCAGCCAATACGTTTGCGACGGCTATGATTTCTGTCTCTCCCCGGGAAACCGCCTTGTAAACGGCAACCTTAACAGCACTGGCGGTAAGACCGGAAAGGGCATTCTCGACATTGCATCCGGTGTAAATTTTCCCGGAAGCGGTCAGCACCGCCGCACCCACAGTGTAATGCGAATACGGCGCATAGGCAAAGGTGCGTGCCTCACTTGCCGCCTGAATCAATCTCGTTATCTCGTTCCCGCCAAGCTCCTTCACAAACCATTTCCTGTATAATTGGTCGTACTTTCCAGACATCTTGATTTTCGCAAAACCTCTGTTCCAGAGCGACATTGCTTTTTCATTCCCCTTCCGGGCTGCAAAATAGATGTTTATGAGTTCTACAGGTGTTCCAACGCCCTTAATGTTTTTAATGCCTTCCTTTCGCACATAATAATACATTGCGAGGTCGGCACCGACACACCCTTCTCCCTCCCCCCGAGCAAGCGCAATGATAGAATCCCTCTCCGTTGGAAATAATGCCTGTGGGATGTCGGGGTATCTCGTCTTTACTATCTTTGAATATAAAGAGCCCTTTTCTATGTTAAGAGTTCCCTTAAAATAGGCGATAGAGGGGATGGAGACATCTTGTGGGACGAAGAGTTTCACGGCGATGTTCGCAGAAGGCACATCGGCAAATTCATACTTTTTCAGCCGCTCCTGTGATTTGCCGATACCCGTTATGAGGTCTGCTTTTCCGTGGAGGAGTTGCTCTTGCGCATCTGACCAGAGCACCGGACATGGCACAATCTTGATGCCCACCGCATCGGCAACTGCCGAAGCCACATCAATTAGAAATCCCTTACTACTGCCATTTTCGACGTAAGAGAAAGGTGGCCAATCCTTATCAAACACAAGTGTAAGAGTTTTTTCGATAGCGCCTTTAGATGTGGGGTCTTTCTCCACCCGCTCAATATCTTTTTCTCCGGCAGTGCCTGCCGAAAAATTGGGTGGAAGCATCAGGTTGAATGCCGGTGTTTTATCAAGGGCAACGGTGGCGGTCTCTATGTCAACTGCCAGCAGATGACCGCCTGCCTTTCGATTATCGGTGATGAAGTGGAAATGATGCCCGCCGACGTTTAGCCCGCTGACATAACCGGGGCAGTATATGCCCACAAGCGTTCCCCTGACATTTCTCATCTCGAAAATCGCCTGATTCTTAACAACCTCCCCCAGCGGGCGATAAGGTTTTTTTGCAATAACGCTTCGCGTCTTTACATAGTCGAATCCCCCATCCTCCCGGATTGCATAAAAGAAATCCCTGTCAATTCTGTTATTCAGTCGGGTTTTCAGACCGTCATAATTCAGTCTGCCGACGCTAAATGTGTCGTCCGGTTCAAAAAATGTCACAGCTGCAAAGGGGGGTTTTGCCGAATCTTTAACGCGATATACATTCCCGTCAATTCGCACACGGTAGAAGTTTCCCTGAAGGGCAATCATTTCTCCATCCAGGGAATTAAAAGTCCCGACACCGAAATCGCCGTATTTTTTCAGCTCTCCAAAAGTAACCGTGCCATCATACTGCCCGGCAAGAAGGGCGCTTATGGTTGATACCTGCGAAAGGGTCTCTTTATAGGGATTCCCCTGTCCTGAAACGCGAGACCCCCCAAAAAACGCAAAGACAAATAACCAATATATAACCCATACGGGGCAGACTTTGCGTATGTTTGCTATTTTCATCTCTCTCCTCTGTTCATCACCAAATTTCAGACTATTGATTATGGGGCAATACCTTATGCCCCGCGTTTATTCAACCTTTTTGTGCTTCCGAAAAGGAGATTCTTTCCTGCTATCAGTTTCCCAATAATTACGTCAATTAAAGTGCCCTCATTTTAGTTTTGGATTGAAAACCCCCGCTGCCAATTGGTAAGAGGAAACCTGTTTGATGTTCGAGGAATCAAAAAACCAAAGCCATCATCATAATTCGACACGGTGGCTCTCCCAAAAGGGCGAAAAATTAGCCACAGATGCACACAGATGCACACAGATATATCGGTGTTAACTTATGTTTATTCTCAACATTGATCAATTGACATACTTGCTGGAGTGCTTATGACGTCGAAACCGTTGCTACTTTTGATTGAGGATGATGAGGCGTTTGCGAGACGCCTTAAAAAGAATCTCGAACTGGATGGCTTTTCTGTCGAGATTGCCCTCGGTGGTGAAGCTGCCCTTGAACTCCTCTCCAATACTTATTTCGACCTGGTCATCACCGATATTAAGATGCCTGACATAAACGGTATCGAATTGATAGAGACTATTCGCAAAGGGGGACGTCCCGGACTCGATACTGACATCCCTATCGTGGTTCTGACGTCCGTAAACTCGGTGGACACTGCGGTTACGGCAATGAAACTCGGGGCGGCTGACTACATCACAAAGGAAGCCGAACGCCCCGAGGTCACCCTCCGTCTGAAAAAAGTCCTCGAACAAAACCGTCTCCTTAATGAGAATCGCTACCTGAAGGAGCAGATTGAACGCAGAGATGAATTCCGTGAATTTATCGGCGAGAGCAAACCAATCAAGAAAATAAAGGCGGAACTGGCGGAACTGGCTCGCGAGGATATCTCGGTCTTGCTCATGGGCGAGACGGGTGTCGGCAAGGAGCTTGTTGCGCGCGCACTCCATCGCCTGCGAGGAGAAAACCCCGGACCATTCATTGATGTGAACTGCGCCGCCCTCCCCGATGATAACCTACTCCAATCTGAATTGTTCGGGCATGAACAAGGCGCATTCACCGGTGCACTCAAACAGCGGAAAGGGAAATTTGAGCTCGCCAGAAATGGCTCTTTGTTCCTTGACGAAATCTCTGAACTCTCAAAGGCATCGCAGGGTAAGATTCTTAAGGTAATCGAGAACCGCACATTCACTCGCCTGGGCGGGATGAAGGCACTCGAAGTTCATTGCCGCTTCCTCTTCGCAACGAATAAAGACCTCATAGAGGAGGTGCGTGCAGGGCGTTTCAGGGAAGACCTCTATTATCGGGTGAACGTTTATCCAATCCGTATCCCACCGCTGCGCGAGCATTCAGAAGATATACCACTCCTTGCGCACTTCTTTATTGATTTCTTTTGCAAGAAATACAGAAAGGGATTAAAATTATTCAATTCCGCCGCACTCGAGCGCCTGATTAAATATCCCTGGCATGGGAATGTGCGGGAGCTTCGAAACGTCATAGAGCGCCTCGTTATAAGCGTTCATACAGACGTCATCACCGCCTCGGATGTGGAGAGGTGCGGATTGGGTGGGGTGGAAATGACCGGCACTCCGATTATGCTTCCCGACGGAGGTGTGCGGATTGACGAACTCGACAAAGACCTCACCCGGCAGGCGCTTGAGCGCACCGGCTGGAATCAGAAAAAGGCAGCAAAACTATTGGGGATTTCGGTTGATAGGATGAACACTCGGGTGAAAAAATACAGATTCACCCATCCTTCCTGGCGCACACATAAGCCCGCATCAAAAAAGGCAAATTCCTGACCCGAACCTCGCACTTTTGTGTGGGATGAATGTCCTTGAAAACGATTGTGCCGACTGAAGGGGCGTTAAGTCGTCTTAAAATGTCAGTTCAACCTTGATGGGACCAAGTATTCCATAAGGGATGAAGTGATAATTTTTCACCTGTTCGTTTGTAAATTGTTCGGGACCGCACCAGGGGAGTTCGGTGCCCAGATTGTGGTGCCGTGGTCCCAGGAGATTTTGTAAAGAGGAAACAACCTCGATTTCAAGGCGATTTTTGCCGCTCTTTACAAATTGGGTAACGTCAACTTTCCAGGGATGCCAGCCGACCTTTTTCACAAACTTGCCGTTTATGCTCAATACAATTACGGTAGCGGTGATGTTGGTGAGGTCAATGACTGCACGCGAAAAACCCGCCTCTAATTCCACTTCCGTTTCGTAAATCATCGAACCGGCATAAAAGGGATAGCCCTGATTTACCCAGGTTCCGGTTGAAAGCATATCCGGCTCGCTCGTAATCTTAAAGTGGGGATTGTCTCCGCGCACCCCAAATTCGCCAACAAGATACGCGTCTTCTATGAAACCCGAATCACGATTGTATTCGCCAGAGACGGTGATGATATTTTCTCCCTTCTTCACGCCGGTCAATCGAATCTTGTCGAACTGCCTGTCTATGTGCCAACCTTCCGGGGCGGGTTGTTTTACGCCGTTTAATTCAACGCCGATGTGTTTGGCGTCTTCCAGTATGGCGAAAATCTCATCGGGAATTTCTTCCACATTGAAGCGGTAGGTGAGTTTCACATAATTATCACCTGAGACCTGTATCTGTTTACGGTCAAGCATCCAGGGTTGTATCTCGTGGTATTGTTCGAGTCCGAAATGCTTAATGGCTAATTTACGCGCCTCATAAAGGGGGATGTCTGTATATTCGTTATGCCGGTTGATAGAGCAGTCGCACCGGCCGAGTGTAATGGCATTGAGTGCGGTTCTGCGAAAGTTCCAGGGTCCGCCTATTCTGTAAACGAGTTTTTTAATCTTTTCCTCTCCGGGTGGTTCAGGCGTTGGATTTCCAGGTTCGACGATGAGGGCGAGCGATTCCACCGGGGCGAATTGCCACTCGATTGTCATTGTGCCATTTTCGATGCACTTCGGAGAGAGCGGCTCGATTTTGCCATCCTCAAGAGATGCGCGGCTCACATTCCCTATCACCGGAAGCCTTATGGAGATATTTTGTGTGAGACGGCGTTCGATGTTGTTAAAGAAATAGAGATATGTATCGCCATCGCGCTTCTCAAGGTAGCCGATGGAATCAGCTTCGTTGCCTTTCTCATCCTGGATGGACATACGGTTGGGGAGGATATGGTCGAGCGTCAGGGCGAGCTCGGCTTTGCTGTCTCCGCAAAATACGACATTTTCCCTCGCATAGAGTCTGGAGAAATCATCGCTCGGGGTGCCGTCAATGAGTATGGGTCGTTCGCCGGCAAAGACAATCGGACCACCAAAACTCATAAGTGCATCAAAGGCATTTCCGGCGAGGTTCTCGGATGGCGGGACGATGATGAGGCGATATTCTGCCTCTCCAATGCGGACGGTGTTCTTTGCGGGGAAAGAGACTTTGTTATCCATAAGGACGCTGTCGGTTAAATCGAAATCTCGGTGAAGCGCCAGCAGGTCTTTGATAAAGGCATCGTATCTCTTATCGTAGGCGGTATCGGGAGGGTCATTAAGTGGGTCATATTCGCACCAGCGTGTCTCTATGGGATGAAAGAGGAGGATGTCCACCACCCGCCTGCCCTGCGAGATAAAGTAACTGGCGCGTGCAAAATAGTCGTTTAGATACTTCAGATGTTTCCAGTAAGGCTGATGGTAGCTGAATGTGGGAGGGTGGTCTCGTTTGGCTTCGCCTTTGAGGGTGTAAAGCATAAGATGCGGACAGAGGAAATTCACGCCGAAGGCGAAATGCAAATCGGCAATCCATTTCTGGTCTTCAAATGTCATACCCTGCCCCGATGTGCCGAATAGCTCCGATAGCAATCTCTTTTTTCCGAGTTGATTTCCCGCCGATTGGAGTTGCTTCAATGTGAGCTTTAAGTTGACCTGCTTGCCGAGGTAATCAATGCCGGGTATTTGCATATATTCGTAATGCGCCATTGCCGAGCCGATATGGCGTGTCTGGCGTGAAAGTGAATCCTCCTCCAGAAAGTGACCGGTGAGTTCGAGCCCGTGTCTCTGGCACCAATCGTAAAGTCTCTTCGTGTAGGTTTTTCTGAACAGGAGGGTGAGCAGGCGGAAGAAGTGATAACGCACCTTTCCATAATTTGGTGTCTTGAAATAAAGAGAGGGTAAATGTTCGATTAAGTCATAGCCGTATTCAGTCTTGAATTCTTCAGGGAGTGAGTCCGTCCAGGGGAAATCGCGCGAAAGTCCAGGCAGAGCACCATAAAATGGCTCGTCCGTGAAGATGCCGGGGAGGGTCTTGCCGAAATCCTCGGCGAAGTATTTTGCATATTTCTCGTGGGTCAGTTCGATGAATTTGTCTACTGCTGCGGGATTAAGGGTATCAATATAGCATTCGCCATTGAACCATTGCATCTTTTCCGACGTAACCTTGACGATGTGGTATTGGGGGTTGGGGGGTTGGGCATTGGGGGCTTTGAACGGGGTAACGTTGCCGGTTTGGTCAATGGTAAAGGAGAGGAGGATTTCGCCGGACTGAGGTGGATTGCCTTTTTTGAGCACGATTCCTTTCGCTGTGAATGCGGGGTTAGCTTCAGTTACGAGACCACCGGCGGCGCCACTGGGCCATCTATCCTCATCGTAGAGCCACGCCTCCATATCGAGGTCTTGCGCCACCTCGATACAGGTCTTGATACGAGCCATCCATTCGTCTGCGAGATAGGGCGTTCGCAGACCGACACGGGAATGCATAAAGAATCCGCCGAATCCCTTTTCCTTTGCGTCCTTTATCTGCTGGACTAATTCAGAATCGGCAAGCGCGTAATTAAGTGCCCAGAAGGGCGACGGTCTGAACTCCTTCCCCGGATTTTCAAACTGTGTAAAATCCATACCCACACTGCGAGGCTTTCTTTAGAAGTCAATGTTTGACGTTTCAGTAAAGATGACCGTTATAATAAACCAATAATCTGTTTGTCTTCGGTATGTCAGGATTTGATTAAGACTATCCTGAACAATGTTCAGAAATACAAGTCTTTTGTGTATGGAGACATTCAATTTCTTGAAAAGGTGTGAAATCGTAGACTTCAAGTAGAGACTAAAGCGCGCGCCAATAGGGGCTTAATTTTTTCTCCTTGACCGGCGCTATCTCCCGAAATAAATCTTGCTATCTTTAGAAAGGCGAAAGATAATAAATTAACCAAAAAGGAGATAAATATATGTGCGCGGAGAGATTGAAATTGTTCATCGCTAATGAGTGGCAGGATTCAAGGACCACTTCCTGGACACCCGTATATAACCCCAGCACGGGAGAGATTCAGGCTGAAACACCCGATTGCCTGGTAGAGGAGGTTGATGCGGCAGTCGCTGTGGCTGCAGGTGCATTTCGTGCCTGGGCTGATATGCCAGCGCCTAAGCGCGCCGAGTTTCTTTTCCGCTTTAGAGAACTCCTCATCAAACATAAGGAAAAACTCGCCACGGTTCTTGCCAGTGAGAATGGTAAGACGCACGCGGAGGCGGCCGGCTCGGTTGCGCGCGGGATTGAGATTGTCGAGTTCGCCTGCGGCATCCCTACACATCTGGTGGGAGATTCACTGGAGAACGTCTCGCGCGGGGTGGATGTCGTAACTCTGCGGCAGCCGTTGGGGGTCTGTGTGGGTATATGTCCGTTCAATTTTCCTGCAATGGTTCCGATGTGGATGTTCCCGATTGCAATCGCCTGCGGTAACACATTTGTCCTGAAGGCGAGTGAGCGATGTCCAATGTCGGGCGCGTATCTGATGAACTTACTTAAGGAGGCTGGATTGCCCCCGGGTGTCGTAAATATGGTTCTTGGGAGGAAGGAGACCGTAACTGCACTCATAAAACACCCGAAGGTAAAGGCGGTTTCATTTGTTGGGACGACGCGCGTAGGACGCATTATGTCCGAGACCGCTGCAGCGCTCGGAAAGCGTGTGCAGGCATTGTGTCAGGCGAAGAATCACGCACTTGTGTTGCCCGATTGTGCGCTGGAACGAACAGCACAGGGGATTATAAATGCCGCATTTGGGTGCGCAGGGGAACGCTGTATGGCACTACCTGTGGTCGTTGTGCACGAAGCAATCGCTGACCGGCTTGTTGAAGAAATTGTTGCTCGCGCACGGCAAATCAAAGTTGGACCTGCCGAAAACCCCACTACGAAAATGGGACCGCTCGTTACTCCCGAACATCTGACTGGGGTTCGTGGATATATCGAAAAAGGCATAGCGGAAGGGGCTAAACTCATTCTTGATGGTCGTGATTGTAAGGTGTCGGGCTACCCACAAGGTTTTTACCTCGGACCCACAATATTTGATTGTGTCACAAACGATATGACTATCGGGATGGAGGAGATATTCGGACCCGTCTTATCCATAAAACGTGTGAAGAATTTTGAGGGGGGGTTAAAGGTGATAGAGGAAAGTCCTTACGGCAACGGGACGGCGATTTACACACAGAGCGGATATTATGCACGGCAGTTTGCACATCGTGTTCCGGTCGGGATGGTTGGCGTTAATGTGGGGATACCGGTGCCTCTGGGATTCTTTTCGTTCACCGGTTGGAAAGAGTCATTTTTCGGCGACTTGCACGCATACGGCAAAGACGGCGTTCTATTTTACACCGAGAAGAAATCTGTCACGTATCGCTGGTTTAGTCCTGCGGAGGGAGAGGCTGAACACATCGGCACGTGGGACTGAACCGAATTAAGAATAGTGAATAGCGAATTATGAATTACGAAATTACCGATAACTAAAAGGGAGTGATACTATGAAACGTATTGTTAAATGTGGGCTGATTCAGGCGAAAAATGCCGAGCCGACCTCATCGCCGGTGAAAAAGATTAAAAAGGCAATGATTGATAAACACGTGGCGCTGATTGAGGAGGCGGCGGGCAAGGGCGTTCAGATTCTGTGCCTCCAGGAGATTTTCTACGGACCTTATTTTCCAGCCGAACAGGAGATGCGATGGTATGATATGGGAGAACGCATACCCGATGGTCCGACCACGCGCCTTATGTCGGAGCTGGCGGCAAAATTCAAGATGGTCATCATCCCGCCCATAATGGAGGAGGACATAACGGGTGTTTATTACAACACCGCACCGGTCATTGACGCCGATGGCGAGGTTCTGGGCATCTATCGAAAGAGCCACATCCCGCATTGTAAACCGGGGTTCTGGGAGAAGTTCTACTTCAAACCCGGAAATATCGGTTATCCAGTATTCGAGACGCGTTATGCACTTGTTGGCGTTTATATCTGTTACGACAGACATTTCCCGGAGGGAGCGCGGGCATTGGGGCTGAACGGTGCGGAGATAGTATTCAATCCATCCGCCACAGTCGCGGGTCTGTCTGAATATTTATGGAAGTTGGAACAACCCGCGCATGCCGTTGCGAATCAATGTTTTCTGGGCGCCATAAATCGCGTGGGGTGGGAAGAACCGTGGAACATCGGGGAGTTTTACGGGACGAGTTATTTCTGCAACCCGCGTGGACAAATCATCGTGGAGGGAAGCCGCGACAAGGATGAGGTCATTACTGCCGAACTCGACCTCGAGATGATAAGGGAAGTGCGACACGTCTGGCAATTCTTCCGAGACCGCCGTCCCGAAACCTACGACCCTCTCGTCGCACTGTAAAGCTGGGGGTGAATTGGATGAAACGGATTGCAGAAATGGTTGATGCTCTGCCGCCGGAATTCCAGCACGAGGTGGAAGACTTTGTTGAATTTCTGTTGAAAAAGCAGCGAAAGAAACAGCCCGCCAAACCAACCTTTAATTGGGCTGGGGCGCTCAAGGACTTGCGCGGACAACATACCTCTGTGGAACTTCAGCATAAAATCAGTTATCGGAGAAATGGAGAAATTCGATGGCGATTTTGACCGCATTGAAAGGGGCAGGAAAACCCCCGCGGAAATCCCGTTCTCCACAGGCGAATGTTCCATAATATGGAAGCCTCTAAAAAGTGGGCGCCACCTACCGCACCTACTGCTCAGTAACCTCAATGACAATTGAACACTGCGGAGAAGGATAGGGGGAAATTTATTTTCCCCCTCTTCGGGGCATTATTACCAGCCGGTGGGATAGTTGGTGTATTTCTGCAACGTGTTGGTGCCACCGTCCTTCCCTGGACCACCGGGATTTCCGGTGAGTATGTTCATTCCCACTATGTTATGGTCGCAACCGGCATTATATATATGTATACCGTAATTGGTATTATCCGTAAAGGAGTTGCCGATAAAAGTATTTTCGTCACACTCGGTGTTGAGATAGACCCCGACATCGCTGTTACTCCGGGCATTGTTACTGCTAAGGGCATTTTTTGAAGAGGAGTAAAGGTAAATGCCGTGGCTGTTATCGTTGCAGGAGTTTGCACCAAGAGTGTTATTCGATGAGGAAGAAATATAGATGCCATTTATGTTGTTATTGCAGGAGTTGGCGCTGAGGGTATTGTAATCAGAAGATGAAAAAATGTATATACCGTTAATGTTGCCGTTGCAGGTGCTAATGGCAAGGGTATTGTTCGAGGAGGAATTAGTAAACTTGATGCCGTCTGCGTTGTAGCAACAGGAGTTGCCGCTAAGGTTGTTGTGTGCCGAGGAATCGAGGAAGATGCCGATCTGGTTATTGTTGCAGGAATTGCCAGCAAGGGTGTTATTGGAAGATGAATCGAGACTGATGCCATCCAGATTATTATGGCAGGTGTTTGCCATAAGGCTGTTGTTATCTGAATGTGAAAGGAAGATGCCTGCGATAATATTATCGGGGCAGAAGTTTTTGTGTAGTTTACAATTGTAAGCCTCACGGAGATATATGCCGTAGTTCTGGTGAGGCAATAACCCGCAATTCTGATTACCCTTCACCCGGCAGTTTTGAATCAGGCTGTCAATGACCCAGTGGAATTCAATAACGCCGCGATTGTCCTGGCAAAAATTCATCAGTGTCAAATTTTCAAGGCGCAGATTGGATAGCATTGCGGCAATTTTGTAACTGACATTGGTGAGGGCGCGTCCCTGATATCTTCTTGTAAGTGTGAGCTGGGTATCGGAGTCCACGGTTGCGATTTGATACCATTCTCCCTTCAGCATAATATATTCGCCATCAGAGACATTTCCCGACCAATTGGTCGAGGCGCCGGTTACAGTCGCCGAGCCAAAAGTGATGGAAACAGTTCCAGCGGTATAATTTGCGGTATCACCATAGGCGCGTATGCCGTAGGTGGTGTTATTGCAATCTATGATAACGCCGTTGCGGCTTTCTCCGATGATGACGGTGCCGCTCTGGGTGATGCCTATATCGGATGAAATAGTGTGGGTGCCATTTCGGACGAAGATGGTTTTCTTACCCGCCGTAAGTGCCGCCTTGACGCTGGTATAATCGCCTCCCGAAGGCGCAACAACTGCCTCGAATTGCTTTGGGGAAATTTGACCGACGCGGGCAATCGCGGAGTCTATCCTTGGCTCTGCTAATGTGCCGGCGTTTATGTTGTCGGCGTTCTGGTAAAAGGTGCCGTGGTGTCCATCGAGGGTATCTGCATTTCCTGCGCTTGTGGCATAGTCGACGGTGATATTATTTGGCACCTGTGCATCGGTTACGGCGCCTGATAAATCCTGGAGGTTATGGGTATGAGCGGCGGCGGCGAAATCGGCGGCGTGCTTCCCATCAACGGTGTCTGCATTGCCAGCGGTAAGGGCGTGATTTATGGTGATGTTATCGGGGACCTGCGCATCGGTTACGGCGCCCAATAAGCTCTGCAGGTAATGTGTATGTCCGGCGAGTGCAAAATCAGATGCGTGTTTACCATCCACCTTATCTGCATTACCCGCAGTGGCGGCATAACTTATGGTGACGGTATCGGGGACCTGTGCATCGGTTACGGCGCCTGATAAATCCTGGAGGTTATGAGTGTGGTTAGCGAGGGCAAAGTCGGAGGCGTGTTTCCCCTCGAGAGTGGTGGCTACACTGGAGTAATATGCTCCTATGGCATAAGAAGCAGAGGTTGACCAATCGCACCAATAAGCGTTCTTGGCGCGGTCTATGGTAATGTCATTTGGAATTTGCTCATCGGTTAATATACCGGGTAGGGTCGGCAGGTAATGGATATGGTCGGCACGTGCAAAGTCGGATGCGTGTTTCCCGTTAAGGGTGTCGGCGTTAATTGCATACTGGGCTTTTATGGCTATCGAGGCGGTCGTTGACCGGTCGCATTGAAAGGCATACGGTGTCGCGGTGAGCTGAATGCGAGGGGAATAAATTTCTTCTTCTTCAAAACCGTCATTATCAAGGTCAACCTGCACCTCCAGCCATAGGTAGCGATTTTTATGAAACAGGTCATCGGGGAATGGTGTAACACCGCTCAGTCGAACCACAAATGTCCCTTTCTGTATATATATTGGTCGGGCATCTGTGTAGGTCTCCTGCCATTTGAGGTTTGCTTCAGGCGTGCCACCGCTACCGGTGTTCCACAGGGAAAAACGCATTTTGTAATAGCCATCTTTTGGCGTGCCACCGCCGCGAGTAGTTACTTTCCCCTGATAAGTTATGGTTCCCGGTCCCGCCCCGTAAACATAAAGTGCGAAAATACCAAGGGAGAATAGAAACACCAATACAGTGATCAAATTACCAACCGTATTCTTTACTCTTCTCATAGATTTTACCCCCTTTCTTGTTTTCTGTTCGAGAGCGATTAAACACTTTTATCCGAATGGAACAAAATTATCGGAGTTGTAGCCCTGTGGGATAACCGGCAGACAGGGCATAAACGCCATGATACAGGTCTGACCCCGAGGGTGAATGGGACGTTCCGGCAGATGCCTGCCCGAGGATGTCTGTCATCCCGGTATCATTGCCAGCAAAGATATGCAGCCCACCTGCCGGTGATAGCACATCTTCGGAAATGGTGTTACCCCGCGAATCGTGGCGTATGCCCGCCCAGCTTAATCCCAGAAGCACAAGAAAAATCAACAGCCCCACGAAGAGTAACCATCCGAAGTGGTTCAATCTTCTTTTGAAGTCAATCGGCATCTATTCATCTCTCCTTTGAGTATTTGTGCAGGGTTTAGCTATTGATATAGAGACCACACAGAGTTGCGCACGCCGGTGAGGACAATGGCTGGCGGGTTATCGGTGTGCCAGGTGGCTCCGCCATCATCCGTCCAACACCAACCACCTTCAAAATTGGTGAATGTGTCGCTCCAGAAGCCTGCCCAGACTATGTCTGCATATTTGTCATAGCGGATAACAAACGGGTCGTCGTAGGGCAAGCCATTTGACTTATTATGTTCTTCCCAGGATGCCCCATAATTTTGTGATTCAAAGAGCACGTGAGGTTGATGCCAGCGAAGTCCCACCCAGACTGTTCCCTCGGCGACGGTTACGGTCTTGGCATATTCGTCGTATTTTAGCACCTGGTGAGTGTGCCAGGTTGCACCGCCATCAGTTGTATATGCATAGCCAGCGGTCTGGTCATAGACAGAACTCCAGTTGTATACAGCCACGTGCACCTCATCTGGCGATACCATATAAAGGTCGCACGGGTCGCCGTAGAATGCTGGTGAATCGGCATAATCGTAGTTTGTCCAGGTTACACCATTATCGGTTGATTTCATAACGACTTTTGTAACGCGGTGGTCGGCGGCAATCCAGACGAGGTTATTATATGCTGCGATGGCTGTTATTCCGTTATAGTAGTTGGGGTCAAGCTTTGTCCAGGTTGCACCGCCATCGGTGGAGCGGGATAAGCTGTAATAAGCCTCGCCCCAATCGTGTCCGAGCCACACGGTCTGGGTTACGGGGTCTATCTCAATACAATCAACGCTATTGACGGCAATGCCGTTAGCCTCAGAGAGCGGTGTCCAGGAATCACCATTGTTATGGGTATATGCACAGGCGTAATTTGGCGTATCGCCCGTTTTAGGCTCAACGCCAACCCACACGGTCGAATCTTCGTATATGGCGACTGCCGTTACCTCGCAATCGAACTGTGTGCCGAAGATGTCGGCAATCGTATACGTCTTCCATTCCTGTGTGGCTCTGTCGTATCTGCGCAAAACGCCTATGGTGCTGTGTCCCGCGCGATTCTCGGCATTTGAATATGCCATCCAGACATATCGCGGGGAAAAGGCAATGTCCCAGACTTTGTCCTGAGGCGGCGGCTGGCTGTAGCAAATTCCTGAAACGATAATTATGGAGAACACCCATAATCTTACTTTCCGATGCATCGCTTTATCCCCCTTACAAATATTGTGTTTTTCGAACTACTCCCAAGCCGGGACGCCCGGATAGACGCAAATAACCATCTTCCACCTTCACACCATCAAATGGGTCATTAGCAATAAGGAGGTTGCCGTCGAGGTCAATGTAGTCGAAGTAACTTGCGATATGTGCAGCAGCCGTTATGCCGACGGATGTCTCCAGCATACATCCGAGCATCAATTGAAGCCCGAATGTGCGCGCGGTTGCAATCATCCTTCGTGCCTCGATTATGCCGCCAGTCTTCATAAGTTTGACATTTATGCCATCGCACAAGCCCAGAAGCGGCGGTATGGAATCGCAGCGGTGGACGTCTTCATCGAGGAATATGGGAAGCGGGGATTTGGGTTTGAGGACGCGGAGTTGCTTGAGCCTGCCGCGCCCAAGTGGTTGTTCCACATATTCAACGCCGAGGTCGGCAAGAATTTTAATACATTTAATAGCCTCATCCAGAGACCAGCCCCCATTTGCATCCACGCGTAGAACCTTATCCGTCCTCTTGCGAATTTCCTTCATTACCTTAACATCCTGACTTGCATTGCGCCCGAGTTTGATTTTCAAAACCGGATATTGAGATGCCGCCTCTACCTTCTGGAGCATCTTATCTATCGTGTCTATGCCGATGGTGAAGGAGGTCTGTTTATCATCGGGCGGTTTGATGCCCAGGAGTTTGTAAAGGGGCAGTTCGAGTTTTTTGCCGATATAGTCAAATAGAGCCATTTCAATCATAGCACGTGCGGCATTATCTTCGGGGATTCTATCAAATATCCGCTGCATTAGAGGTTCGATATAGAAAATTTCATCTTCAATGAGGAGGTCTTTCACTTTTTCAAATGCAGCCACAGCGCTTTTTAACGATTCGCCATAGTATCGAGAAGTAGAAGCCTCGCCATAAGCCTCCTGGTCACCGAGCGTGAGCAGCACATTCTGTTTTTTCTTTCGCGTATAAGGAGCAACGCCGAACGGGTCTGCCAGATTCATCGTCAGGATTTCAGTCTTAAACTTCATACAAGCACTCTCCGCCCCATAATGTATAAATCTTTGAAAAGTTTGCCGGTTATATCAGGGTCTGTGATATTGGATTCCTTTATACCCTCTTCGAGAGTTGCATGAATTAGCCGCTCACCGCCAAGCGAAATACCGACGTGCATAATTCTGCTTTCGCCACCCATAAAGAAGAGTAAATCACCCGGCAGAACGTCTGTAAAATCACCCAGTATCCCAACAAGCCTGCCGACATTTGCCTGTTGGTATGCATCTCTGGGCAGGACGATATTATTCAGTAAAAAAACCATCTGTGCGAAGCCGGAACAGTCAATGCCATCGGTGGTCTTTCCGCCCCAGAGATATTTCACGCCAAGAAATGAACGCGCGGTGCGGAGGATTGCCCCTATTTTTTTAGGTCTCCGGGGGTCATAGAAATATAAATCCTTCCGGTTCACACGCATTCTGGTTCCATCCAACAGAATAATGCATTCACCGTCTGTGCAGGCAAATTCTGCACCTGCGGGCAAAAAGAGATTCCCCGCTTTCACGCCTTTAAGTAGCCTGCACCTCGCCCCGTTTAACCATCCAAGATATTCCTCGCGCCCTTCCTCAATCACACTGACCTTACGGATATATCCTAAATAGCCATCCGGTTCTGCGCAGTAAAAATATCCTCTCTTTGAGAAATAACACAGAACGTATGAGCCGACAAATACCTGTGTGCCGACTTCTCCATCTTGCTTTGCCTCGAACCGGAGATTCGCCGCGGGAACTCTCACCCGGGCAAAGCGAAGCGGCATATCCGAAAGGATTCGCAGGCGCGAGTGGATTTCGATTCGCCAGCGCCTTCTCCGGGTTAGATTGCGCAGAGAGTTCAATATCGCCTTCTCCTGCTGGGGGAAATGAACAAAACCCCTCAAAATAACTGCGCCTCCTTTTTTCTCCGGGCGGACATCAAAGGCGATGTGCCGCGGGTCTATCCGGGAGCGAACCTCGGTCAGACATTGCATTACGTCGCACAGAAGCGTCTCTTTGTGTGGCAATTTATACCTCCCTTGATATGCTGTTAGAAGTTTTACAAATTTCCATCACTGTTCATTAAAACTTTTTATCGGTGTTAATCTGTGTCCATCGGTGGCTATTTTTCGGTTATACTTTTTGCCGGATTGAGAATGCCCTCGGGGTCAAAGAGTTTTTTCACATCTCGCATAATATCAAGTTCCGCTGGACCATATTCAAGCGGCAGAAATCGCACCTTACTTATGCCAATCCCGTGTTCGCCAGAGAGCGTGCCGCCGCTGGCTATGGTGAGGCGAAAGAGGTCATCAACCGCTTCACGGGTGCGTTTTGTCTCCCCGGCATCCTCACCATTATACATAAAGTTCACGTGGATATTGCCATCACCGGCGTGGGCGAAATTCACAACCTTAATGCCGTGTTCTCTGGCAATGCGCTTTATGCCCTGAAGGACGCGGGGCATTTCTGAACGCGGGACGCATATATCCTCGTTCATCTTTGTCGGCGCAATCTGGTAAATGGCGGGAGAGATGCAGCGACGGATTTCCCAGAGGACATCGCGCACTCTGGCATTTGATGTCTCGCGAAGTTCAATAGCACCGCCATTGGTGCATAATTCTCTGGCGCGGGCAAGGTCTCGGCGCATCCCGGACGAGGGAGAATCGGAATCGCCGTCAAATTCAATAAGCAAAAGACCACCCGCTTTTTCCAGAAAGGGGTTTTGTGTGTATTGACGTGCGCAATACACCGCCGCCTCATCCATAAATTCAAGGGCGGCGGGGAGAAGGGGTTCTTTGATTATGCCAAGTGCGACTTTGAGGGCGGAGACATCATCGGGGAAAGCCGCCAGAAGTGTCCCTACCCGGCGCGGATGTGGAATAAGCTTAAGGGTTATTTCGGTGATGAGGGCAAGCGTTCCTTCCGAGCCGACAAGCAGCCTCGTTATGTCATAACCGCTCACGGACTTCATAGTGCCGCGTCCGAAGCGCATTACATCGCCGCGTGCAGAGACAACCTCAAGTGCAAGGACATAATTACGCGTAACGCCGTATTTGATACTGTTTAAACCCCCGGCGTTTTCCGCAACGGTTCCGCCAATTGTAGCGATGCGGGCAGATGCAGGGTCGGGCGGATAAAAAAGCCCCTTTTCCCTCACCGCATCTTTGAACTCTCCGAGTATAACGCCCGGTTCGAGGCGCGCCGTCAGATTTGCCGTATCAATCTCAAGTATGCGATTCATTTTTGCAAATACAACAGCGATGCCGCCGCCCAAAGGCAATGAGCCGCCCGTCATACCTGTGCCTGCCCCACGCGGATAGACACAACTTTTGTGTTCCGATGCGAAGCGCAGAATCGCCTGCACATCGCCCGTGTTTTCAGGCAGAACAACCACATCCGGCAATGCCCGCCCACACGAGGCATCATAGGAATAAACTATCCGCTCTTCCAGGGTAGTAAGAACCTTCCCTTTCCCCAGGAGATTTTTCAGGTCATCTAATCGAATGTGATTTCCCCCAACCATATAGTTAATAACCAATACGATAGGGAAGGGTTGTCAAGACAATGATGGGGATATTGTGGCAAGCAACAATGTGTGTGAATGGTAACAATTCAGCAGTCTTTATGAGTCGCCCCGGCAAATTCACCACGGTGAACCCAAAAGGATGAAAATAAGTTTTAGACAGGCTTGCCCGCCTGTGGAGGGATTGCACGGATTTCGCGGATAAAAACCATCCGTGTCAATTCCGCCTCAGGCGGATTATCCCGTCAAAAAAATAAATTTTCGAGGCGGTCTTATGGTGCGATTTGAAGTATGATGTAGATAATATCAGCGACATCAATTTTCCCGTCTTTGTTTGCATCGGCGCGGGAACGGGCATCAGGGTCAAGGGTTGTTTTGCCAATGATATAATTCTTGAGCAAATCTATATCGTCTTGATTTAACAGGCCATCGTCATTTACATCACCCGGGAGTTCATTCACCACCTCAATCTGCAAAAGGGTGGTCTTTTCGCCAAACCATTTGTCTTCCGGTTCTTTGACCATTTGCCACTGAAAGTCATATACGCCAGCCGTATCCGGGGCAATTATGGTAAAGGTGAAGGTTTTGGTATCATTCTTAGTAATGGATTCCCCCGGTTCTAAATCAACCCGCGAAATACCCCATAATGAATTTGCCGTGGCAATATCTCCCAGCCAGTAACCGGCGTCCTTTGTCCAGGTATTTGAGCCGATATTCTTCATAGCGATGGTTACCTGATATTGATGCCCGATGACAATTTTTTCAGGGACGGATTGAGAGATGAACTTTGCATTATCGGGGAACAGATATTCATAAGCGCCCATATCGCAGGCAGCGCCTTGCGGGCGGAAATTGCCGTCGAGGTCGGTCTCCGGTGCGCCATCGCAGGTTCCAGCATCAATGCAGGGAGAGTCTGTTTGCAGACGAAAATTCTGCGGTGGTGCTTCAAACTTAGGATCTTTATTTATATTGTGATTACTACCATCTGCTTCCCCAAAACAGGAATATGAGACCTCAGATAAATAGCCGCGAATATCTTCATTAGTATGATTCCAGGAGATGCAGTTGATTACTGTTATGGGCACGAAGTCGTGCCGATTGTTAATCCCATCGCCCTCATCTGTTGCGGTATTTTTATACAATGTGCAGTTGATTACTGTTCCCCAGTTTTCAATCCCGCCACCGTCATCTGACGCGGTATTATCATACACCGTGCAGTTGATTACGTTGCCCTGATTGTGAATCCCGCCACCGTCTTCTGCGGTATTATCATACACCGTGCAGTTGACTACTGTGCCGAGCTCGTTGCAAATCCCGCCGCCATCCTCTGGCGAGATATTCTTATACACCTTGCAGTTGGCTACTTTACCATAATTTTCAATCCCGCCGCCACCGAAATCTATTGCCCTATTATCATACACTTCGCAGTTGATTACGGTGCCGTGGTTGTCAATCCCACCACCGCGAGTTGCCTTGTTACCATATACCCTACAGTTGATTACCGTACCGTCGTAGCGGTTGTCAATCCCACCACCGTAATCGTCTGTCTTGCCATTAGTAATATCAAATCCATCCAATAGTCCATAATTTTTTACACATTGGTGACTTTCTTTGCCGTCTATTATGGTCTTATGATTCTCAATATCGAGTTCGGATAAATCGCTTTCCGTCCCTGCGAATCCGCCATAGAGCGACTCTCCTTCAGATATTTTCAATGTTGCGCCTTCTTGATATGTTCCTTCCGCTACCCAGACGGCATCGCCGGAATTTGCCCTGCCCAATGCCTTTGTAATTGTCCGAAACGCCTCATCCCAGCTGGTGCCGCTGTTTGAATCACTCCCGCCCTTCTTGACATAATAAGTCGTTGCGAAAGCACCGTTCAATAAACACAAAAAAGAAAAGACCGATAAAATTAAGCAGACTCTCCTGGACATAACCAAATTTCTCCTTTTATAGTCTTTCCGGATTGTGAAAAACAAACTGTTACTTTTTGAGTCGCTGGTGACACATTTTTGTCTCTCTTGCTTTAGGGGAAACCGAAAAATAATAAACTGCATAGCTGCAAAAGTCAAGTAACGAACCGAGAAAAATTGTATGGGGATGTCAGCAACATTTCTGCGAGAATAGCGTGAGGGAGTTATATCAAGCTGGTGGAAAAATAGCGCTCAACACGGTCTGGCAGGACGGTGATTACATTCTTATGGGGTCCCAATTTCTTTGCGAGCTGAAGCGCCGCCCAGACATTTGCTCCCGAAGATGTCCCGACTAAAAGCCCTTCCACCCCGGCGAGCTCACGCGTCATATTTATGGCGTCGTCATCCGTAACCGTTATCACGTCGTCAATGATGGATGTATCGAGGACGGGGGGGACAAAGCCATCGCCAATGCCCTGTATCTTATGTAAGCCGGGTTCGTGTCCCAGAAGGGCTGCGGAGTTGGTCGGCTCTACGGCAACAATCAGGATGTCTTTACGTTGCTCCTTCAAAAAACGCCCCACACCGCCGAGCGTCCCGCCGCTCCCTACTCCGGCGATGAAGGCATCTACCCCTTCCTCCATCTGCGCCCACAGCTCCGGTCCGGTCGTCAGGTAGTGTGTCTCGGGATTCCAGGGATTCTCAAATTGCTGCGGGACATATACGTTGGGGTCGGCAGCCTTTATCTCCATCGCCTTTTCGATAGCTCCGGGGATGCCCTTTTCTCCAGGTGTAAGGACAATCTCTGCGCCCAGGGCGTGAATGAGCTTCTTCCGCTCCTCACTCATATCTTCAGGCATCACGACAATAACCCTGTATCCAAGCCGCACACCAACCAGGGCAAAACCGATACCTGTATTGCCCGATGATGGCTCTACTATAACGGAGCCTTTTTTCAAAAGCCCCGACTTTTCCGCCCTTTGTACAATGTGCTTTGCGACCCGGTCTTTTATACTCCCGCCCGGATTGAAGAATTCCGCCTTGGCATAGACGTTTCCGGCAGAGAGGTCAACGAGCCTCACAATAGGCGTGTTGCCGATAGTGGCAAGAACGTGTGATATAAATTCCACTAAAAAGCCTCCTTACCCAGATGAATCGGTTTAACAGTTCAGCGGTATATGGGTTTCGAACCGCGATGCTTACACCCCGGCGCTGGCGGATGAACCATAACCGTATTATGCCGAAGGCGCGCCATCGGTGGGACGATTCTATTTCAATCTTTTCGATAGAAGTGGCGGCTGATGGCGATTTTTACGATTCCTCATAGTAGACGATGCGTCCACAAAACTCGCATACGTCATATCCGCCATTTTTCTCCAGTTGCTGGCGCTGGCTGGAAGATGCCGACATAAAACATCCCAGACAAACACCCTTGCGCATCTCAACTATCGGGTTAGGATAGCGCTTCTCAATACCCCTGAAGTGCGGAAGCAATTCGTGGGGTAAATCCAGTTGGCGCATCTCAGCGGCGGCAGATTTTCTCTTCCGCGTGGTCTTTCCAGTAGCCACCAAGTGTCTTTTAGACATTTTTAATCTCCTTCTTATCAGGGTGCTTAATAGCCAGTAAAGAGTTTTGTTCCGCAAGTATAAGTTCTTTAAGTATCCGGGCTGGCTCAGACATATGCCTCACCTTTGGTATGAGCTTGCGCTGATTGTGAAAGGTTCTGGCGAGGCGTGCAAGTATACGCACATGTGTGGCATCGTCGGGGGCACAAAAGAGGACAAATAAATATGTCCTGTCACCAGAGGGGGCATCGAAATTAACGCCGGATTCCACAATCAGGATAGCCAGTATAGACTCATCAAGTTCGGGAATTGGACGCCTGGGATGCGGGAATGCAATGCCTCCATCCATCGCTGTGGAAAATATCTCTTCCCGCTCTATAAGGGAATGCAGGAAAGAGTTATAGTCAGAAATTTTACCTGTTCTTGCGGCAAGGGCGGCGAGGTCTTCAAGCACCTCGCGCCTCGTGGCGGCAGTCTTTTCGACGCGAACCTGCTGTGGACTTATGCAGGTTATCAGCGATTTGGGCAATTGACCCGTGTGTTTCTTCACCGTTATAGCGGTATGGGAATTCCCCTTTTCCCGCAGCCAGTTATGTATAGAGTCTTCTTCAAAACGCCACAGATGTCCTATACGAGTAGCGGGGATTTCGCCCCTCTTGACCATATTTAACACGGTGCGAGGACACACCTTGAGCATCTCCGCCACATCCTGAACTGTTAGAACGGCATTCAAAATTATCCAGATCCTCCAGTTTTTTCACATAAATAGAGTTATTTTACACTAAATTACATTTACACTCGCTTCCGGCTCACAAATGTGTCAAGGAAAAAAATCGGGATTTCCCCGAACTTCTGAACTAACCCACGTTTCGCACTTCAGTGACTTCGTAGTCCCTCAGGGGTCTTCCGGTACCTTTAGTCTCGAAAAAATTGTTCGGAGTCTATTTTTGTGTCAAGCAAAGTTATGTGAAATTAACAGTTTTTAGTCGGCTTTTAGTATCCCGACCGCTTAATAATGCCGAAGGCCGAAGGCGCGACATCGGTGGGTAGTATTATTTCTCATACCTTCTCACGAATTCGGGAGATGCCCCCGTAACATAAATGCGGATGCAAAAAAAGCTTGCAGTTCATAACAGGTGTGTCGTAATAATAATCTAAATTTAAATAAAGAGAGGCATAATTCTATGAGAGACATATTCAGGGGCATAATTTGCGTAGTCCTACTATCCTTGACGCTTATGGCCCCATCGCAGGAATTGGTTGTTCCCTTCCCACAGGGAGAAGGGTATTCTCTAAAGAAAGATGCGCCTTCACCTGAGACAAAATGGGCTCTCAAGATAGTGCGCCCTTCGGGACCTCTGGGTGCCTCGGAAAGTATCATCGTCAGCCCCGAATCCTTTTATTATTTCTACGAGGCTCCAGGACCTCCCGAGGAGGCAGCCCCGGGGGCTGTAGCTACACCCCTGCCATCTTTTGGCGAGAGATTGAAGACTGATCCAATAGAGAGATACATTAACCCACCCGTTTACGAAGAGGGGAGATTAGAGGGCAGGGCATTTTTTGAGGCATACGGCGATGTGCTTAAATTGGCGCCACAGGATGAACCAATAGAACTCGTAATCGGCTGGGCTGCCTGGCAGTTCTGGTATAATCAGGTGTTACTATGGGAGCAATATGTCGGGAAGAAGATCTTCCTTAAGTCCACGGTTCCCTCGTCTGTAGAGAATCTTGACTTCTCCAGCCAGGTTGCCCTGAACAACTCAGTCGCAACCCTGGGAAATGAGAAAAATTCAGAAGCGAAAAGCGTAAGTGAGGAGGAGCATACAAAAAACCTTGCCTATATAAGTCGCCTGGCACTGCGCGAAAATCAACGCAACGACTATCGCCAGTGGCTAAAAGACCAGAAAGTCCTCGTGGATGAGTTTACGCGCGACTGGGCAAAAAAACAACAGGGACTCGAACTCACCATTGAGGGGACTGTTTATCTCCTGTCCAGAGAACCCCTTGCCCGTGTCCCCCGCAATGCCGTCAATCTCGTGACAGAAAAACTCACCCCTTATGACCTTATTAACAATGACGGCACTCTGAAGAAACCTGCCGAATAAAAAATGGAACATTCGCCTGTGGTGAACAGCCGCTCTGGGTGAATCGGTGGTAGGTCCCGGAGTTAGAAAGCGCTGACTATCCCGCCGTGAACGGCAGAAGAGCAAGGTTTCTGGCGCGCTTTATGGCACGCGTCAGCATCCGCTGGTGATGCGCACAGGTGCCCGTGATACGGCGGGGCAGAATCTTCCCCTGCTCGGTAATAAAGCGGCGGATTCTCTTCACATCTTTGTAGTCAATCACTTCAATTTTCTCTGCACAAAAGGCACAGACCTTCCGCCTCGGAAAACGTCTGACAAAGCGAGATTTCCTTCCGCCCGAATCCGACCTTTGTTGTCTTGTTTGAGCCATCTCACATTCCCCTTCCATAAGAATCTTGGTTAATAATCCCAAATTTTGCCACAACTCACACACAGAAAATGAATCTGTGAACAGTCATCTCAACGATGCGCCGGAGGCCGAAGGCGCGCCATCGGTGGGCGGACCAAATCGCAATGTGCCTCTCCCGAAAGGATGAAAATAACCTTTTAGCCAGCACCGGGCAGGGGTGCAGGGGTAACTCCAAAGACCCAACACCCAATTAAATTTTCGGGATAGACTATTGCACTGTCACAGTTGAAATGATGGATACGTTTTGTTTTGAGTTTAGAGTTTTTTCTGTGCTAAGGTGGATGCAAACATCCCAGTCATGTGCCAAGGCATACAGTTATTACGTGATAACGTAGTGTTCGTAGTGTCGTCGTGGGTTTTTTGACGCTCTTCACACCACAACGGCACAACGAGCACAACAACATTCAGACGAAAAATTTCGAATATCTTTTATTCGGTTTCAGCCTCCACATTAGACAATTTACCCCTCACAACAACCCTGACAAAGCACTATGTGCCTTTACGCATATAGCTCAAAAGGGCAAATCGTCTTCTGTGGAAGAGGGCTGTTCTGTTCCCGGTGTCCGGGCGGATTTTTGTTGCGCTGCCTGGGGTTTCTGAGATCCCGGATATGCCCCGCCGGGTTCCGGTTCTCCTGCACTGGTCTCGGCAGGACGCAGGTCGGCAAACTGAATCCGGTCGGCACGAACCTTTATGCGTGAGCGCTTTGTGCCGTCTTTTGCCTCCCAGCTATCCATTTTTAGGCGACCTTCGACGAAAACCCTTTTCCCCTTCTTCAGGTAATCACCGCAAAACTCCGCCAGACGTGCCCAGCTCTCCACCTGGATAAAGAGCACATCTTCACGCAGCTCACCATTTTTGTCCTTATATCTACGGTTCACGGCGAGTCCAAACTCCGCAACGGTTGTCCCGGAGGAGAGTGAACGGACATCGGGGTCCTGGGTGAGATTCCCTATCAGAAAGACTTTATTCATTTCCAGCATAAATGTAACCTCCTTTCGATATCCCGCCAAAAAGTAGTGCTCATCCCTCAGGGATTTGCGGCTCTTCGCGGGACTCGGACGACCCGCTCTCCGATGACGCTACATCCACGGGGGAAGGGGGAATTTCCTCTGCGCCTTCGGGAGCATTAGATTCCGTGGTAGAACTCTCGGGCGGAGATTCTTCAGAAGTCGCCTTTTCCACCACCTCGACTACCTCCCCTTGAGTCTCCTCTTTCACGGGAGTGGTTTCCACATCTGCCGGCGCGGTTTCTTCAGGAGCGACATCGGGAGCTTCCTTCTGCACTTCGGCGGGCGGCTTGCCACTTCCCGGCACCACCTGATGCAAAATCAGGTGTCGAAGAATCCCCTCCTCGATGCGACAAAATCTATCGAGGTCGGCGAGGGCTTTCGACTTATCGGAGGTCGAGAAGTAATAAACAACGTAGTATCCCTCGCTGCGTTTTTTGATCTCGTATGCCAAGCGACGTTTCCCCCAGGGGTCAATACGTGTCAAATCGGCGTCGTTTTGAGTGATGATACCCTGAACTCGCTCCTGAAGCGTATTCAGGTCTTCTTCGGGGAGTAGCCCATCAAACACAACCGCACACTCGTAATCAGGCATTATAGATTCACCTCCCTTCGGTTTTAGCAGTTTCGGGCAAGTGATGGCTCACTCCCGAAACAGGGTGGTAAGATAGGACTGACGTATCGGTAAAAAGGACTTTTTACATACGCGTCAGAACTGTGAATTGAGAATTGAAAATGAGCGGAAAATTCATTTTGAATTCTCTATTTTCCTCTCTTCGGGCTTGGTTAGATTTATCCCATTATAATGGGTGGCTGCGACATTGAACCCATTGCTCAGAAAGTACTCTACGGCATCAGCCGCCACTTTCTTCATCTCCTCCATCAAATCCCTTTCCTCGCCAGAAAGCCGCGTGAGCACAAACGACTCATAATCGCCGACCTCATAAGGGGGATAAACGCCAACTCGCAAACGCGCAAAATCCTCCGTCCCCAGACATCGCACAATCGAAAGGAGCCCCTTGTGTCCCCCATAACTCCCGCGTTCACGGAAGCGTAGCCGCCCCATCGGTAGATTTATATCATCACTTACAATCAGTAGATTGGATAATTCCAAAGGATGATGGCGGATAAAATCATCAACCGCTTCCCCGCTTAGATTCATATAAGTTGTGGGTTTGAGCAAAAAAACATCGTAACCGGCGAGTTCGCCGCTGGCTATGTATCCACACAACTCCCGCGATGCCGTAAAGGTCAGACCTGCCCGAGCTGCAACCAGATCCACAACCTCGTAACCCAGGTTATGGGGAGTTCCGGCATATCTTCGCCCCGGATTGCCAAGACCAACAATGAGTCGCATATATGCGCTCCGGCGGATTTATTCCTTCCCTTCTTTACCTCCCTTTTTTTCTGATTTCTCCTCCCCGACTACGGCAGGCTCTTCACCCTCTTCTTCCTTCGGGGCTGCCTCGACTTCCTTTACCTCTACCTTCGGTGGCAGGACTGTAAATACAACATCGGCAGGAGGGCTCAAAATCTCGATTTTCTCAGGGAGAGAGATATCCTCCACGTGCCGGGAGTGATTTATCAGGAGAGTCGTTACATCCACATCAATATGGGGGATGAGGTCTTTGGGGAGGCATTTTATATCCAATGTGCGAAGGTGCTGGTCGAGTATGCCTCCCATCTTAACGCCTGCGCATACCCCCATGTGGTGAATGGGGACAGAGAAATGCATCTTCTGTGTTTCATCAATTCGCTGGAAGTCGGCGTGCAAGAGTGCGCCACTCATAGGGTCGCGCTGGAGTTCCCGCAGAAAGACACGCTGGTGCTCGGTGACCCCTTCAACCGTAAGGTCTATCATTACGTTAGCCGCGCGAATGCTGTGGAGAGCCTTTTCAAATTTCACGGCATCAATAGAGAGATGACGTGACGGCTGGTTATTTCCATAGATAACAGCCGGAATACGTTTTTGGGCACGAAGCCTGCGCCCTGTGCCGCCCCCTACTTCTGAACGCGGCGTTGCCACAGTTTCCATCGTTTCCATTTCTTCACCTTGCCTCCGGATATGAAATGACGCTTTTGCTTTCAATTCGCCACGGCGAACGCAAACTATTTCACATCCCTTTTTTAATCAAATAATGCACTCACCGATCGCCGCTGGTGAATTCGGCTTATCGCCTCCCCGATCAGAGGCGCTACCGATACCACCTTCAGCTGATTTCCAAGCCCCTCGGCTCTCTGCGGAATGGTATTGGTGATAATAATCTCTTTGATGGGCGAATCTGCAAGGCGCTCTCTTGCCGGTCCTGAAAATACCGGGTGGGTGCAGCAGGCATACACATCGCGCGCCCCGCGTTCCATAAGGGCTTTTGCACCATTAACAATTGTGCCACCGGTGTCAATTATGTCATCAAAGAGGAAGGCATTTTTGCCTGCAATCTCACCTATGACATTCATCACCTCGGATTCATTCGGAGCGGGGCGACGCTTATCAATTATGGCAAGAGGCGCCCCAAGGCGGTCGGCGTAAGCACGCGCCAGCTTCACATTTCCCACATCCGGCGAGACAACCACGTAATTATCAAGATTCATCGCCTTGCAGTATCTTATAAGAAGCGGCCAGGCAAACAGGTGGTCTACCGGTATGTCGAAAAATCCCTGTATCTGGCTG
>CAZGKP010000009.1:0-29827 GCA_964526215.1 uncultured Candidatus Sumerlaeota bacterium | reverse complement strand
CCACCCCCTGACGCCATCCAGAAGGTTACGCGCCTCCCTCAATCGCCAGATCTTAGAAATACTGCTCCGAAAATTCAGAATATATAGCCACCGATACACGCTGATGGACACAGATAAAGAAATCGGCGTAAATCGGCGCTCATCGGTGGCTAATTTCTATTGTTTTGGGAGAGTTACCGCAGTGACTTATGATGACTGTTACGGGCATTATTCGACATCCTTCGCCTTCGGGTTTAGATACACAACTGGCTATTGGTCAGAGAATGGACTTGAAATTTTCTCGAAGGCAAGATACCAGAGTTTCTTTACTTATGGCGGAGCAATTGTTTATGCAATTTGATATTTTACACTATGCAGAAAAGGTAAATGCCGCTGCGGATTTTTTGCGGAAAGCGGTTTCAGGATTTCCGAAGATTACGATTGTGATTGGTAGTGGGCTGAGTGGTTTCCTGAATGAGGTTAGTCAAAAAAAAGAAATAGGCTATTCGGCGATCCCAAAATTTCCCATTAGCACTGTCAGGGGACACGGGGGAAAATTTGTATTCGGCTCGGTGGGGGGGGTGCCAGTGGCAGTCCTTGCCGGCAGAAAACACCTGTATGAGGGCGGAGCGGTCAGGGATGCCGTTTTTGCGATTCGCGTTCTGGGTGTACTTGGCGTTAGGATACTTATTTTGAGTAACGCTGCGGGTGCGCTGAATCGTAACTTTGTCCCTGGAGACCTGATGCTAATTTCTGACCATATAAATTTGATGTTTCGCAATCCGCTTATCGGTCCCACAATAGAGAAATGGGGACCGAGATTCCCCGATATGTCGGAGCCTTATGACGGACGTTTGCGCCAGATTGCGCGTGCTGTTGCTATTGAAGAAAAGATTCGGCTTCAGGAGGGCATTTATGCTGCGAGCACAGGACCGAGTTACGAGACCCGCGCAGAGGTGGAATTTTTAAGATTCATAGGCGCAGACGCCATCGGGATGTCAACGGTGCCGGAGAATATTGTTGCGCGGCAGATGGGTATCAGGGTTCTGGGCATCACGTATATATCAAACTCTCTTGTGCTAAATCCTGATGTAAAAACGACTCACGAAGAGGTTCTGGCAAATGCCAGGCTGGTGGAGCCGAAATTTGCGACTCTTATTCGCGGGATACTTCAACGGCTACCGGACGAGTGGAAAAAGGAGGTCTCATAATGCGGGCGGTTGACCTGATTCTAAAAAAGCGGGGTGGGGGAGAGCTTACGGGGGATGAACTGGATTTCCTTATACATAGATTTGTGAAGGGTAAAATCCCCGATTACCAGATGGCGGCTTTTCTGATGGCGGTTTATTTTCGCGGGATGGGCTTCGCCGAAACGGCAACATTGACGCGACTGATGATGAATTCCGGCGACACGTTTGACCTCTCGGGCATCCCGGGCGTGAAGGTGGACAAACACAGCACCGGCGGCGTAGGTGACAAGGTCTCGCTTGTCCTTGGTCCGCTTGTGGCTTCGGCGGGAGTGCCGGTGCCGATGGTTTCGGGGCGCGGGCTTGGTCATACCGGTGGCACACTCGATAAACTCGAATCTATTCCCGGCTTTAATACAAGGATAGACAGTGAACATTTTGCAGGACAGGTGGGCAAAATCGGTGTCGCCATCATCGGGCAGACGGATAATTTTGTCCCTGCCGATAAAAAACTTTACGCCCTTAGAGACGTAACCGCCACAGTGGGAAGCGTCCCTCTCATCTCCGCCAGCATTGCAAGCAAGAAAGTCGCTTCCGGTGCAGATGCATTTGTGTTTGACGTGAAAACAGGTAGTGGCGCATTTATGGATACGATAGAGAGAGCGCGGGAGCTGGCAAAATCCCTCATTGGCGTAATGCGAGAGCTGGGCAAGACATCCATTGCGCTGATTACGGATATGAACCAGCCGCTCGGAGACGCAATCGGAAATTCCCTTGAGGTGATTGAGGCAATAGCGACGTTGAAAAATCAGGGACCACCAGACCTTAAAGAGATTTGTCTGGAACTGGGTAGCCGAATGCTTGTGCTTGGTGAAAAAGCCAATACGGTAGGGGAGGGGCGGGAGATTCTGGATGCGAAATTCGCTTCCGGCGCCGCACTTGAGAAATTTGAAGAGATGGTTGAGGCACAAGGAGGTAATCCACGTGTTACAAGTGATATATCCCTGTTCAATATTGCGCCGAACAGGGACGATTATGCCTCTCCACGAAACGGCTATATTCAGGGATACGATACACGCGAGGTAGGGAATGCCTCAATGGTTCTCGGCGCAGGCAGAGGGACTTATGAGGCGAAGATAGACTTCGGCGTCGGTCTAATATGCCACAAGAAAGTCGGCGAGGCAGTGAGCGTGGGCGAGCCACTCTTTACAATTTATTATGGCAATGAAGCCAAACTTCGGGAAGCCCGGGCAAGATTGGAAAAGTCTGTTTTCATCTCTGATGAACCGAGGACGCCGCATAGACTCATAAAAGAGGAAATCGAATAGGGGAGAGGCTGATGGGCGAATTGAAATCTCCGCCAAAGGTGAAACTCTTTTTCGGTTTATTGTTTCCCGATGAAGAACTCCTGGCGGCTACCGAAAAACGTCTATCAAATGATTATGGCGATATTGACCTTGAAAGCCCTATAGTCCCCTTTGATAAGACGCACTATTATGAAAAAGAGATGGGACCTGTCTTGTTTCGGCGATTTATATCCATACTGCCGCTTATGGATGTGGGAGAACTGCCCTCTGTGAAGATTCAAACCAACGCCATCGAAAAACTCTCTGCCGCACCCGATGGCAATCGCCGCGTAAATATTGACCCTGGCTACCTTTCTATGTCAAAAGTTGTTCTTGCAACTACAAAGGACTATAATCATCGCCTGTATTTAGACAAGAAGATTTACGGCGAGGTCACACTCCATTATGGCTCAAGAGAGAAGGGCTATATCCCCTGGGAATGGACGTATCCCGATTATGGCGAGAGGTCAGCTATTGCGTTCTTTAACACCCTGAGAGGAATCTACCGAGAACAATTGCGCAAGGAGAAGATGTGAGGTGTGAGAAGTAAGAAGTGAGAGCGGGTCAACGGGCACACGGGCACAACGGGCAAACGGGTCAACGGAAATGAAATTTCCCCATAAACAAATCTATTTCTTCTACGGCAACGAAGAAGAGAGGCTGAATGAGGCAAGGCGCGAGCTGGTGGATTCTCTCCTGTCAAAGGAGGAACGCGAGGAGAACTATGCGGAGTTTTTCCCACCGCCGCAAAAAAAACGCCTGCTGCTTGGCAAAATTATGCCCGACCTCTTAGCGGAACTTGGCACAATCTCCTTTTTCCCCGATTCCCGGCGCGTAGCCGTTGTCTACAACCTTGACGAACTCTTCCGCAGAAAGTTTTCCTACGGTTCTAAAAAGAAAAAAACTACCACGGCAAAGAAAATGGAAACTGATGTCGTTGCTTACTTCATTAAGTATCTGGAGTACCAGCTCCTGAAGACCAACAACGTCTTAATCCTTATAAATGTAGAGGATTATGAGCAGAATAGGCGAGTGGGGGAGAAATCGAAACTTGTGATGGCAATCAGGAAAATAGGCTATATAGCCAAATTTGCATCCACGCCGCTCACCTGGGATTTCGAGGATGCGCTTCGCGGGCGCAACCTCTCTGGCGCCATTGAGATAACGCGCCGATGGTTTAAGAAGGACGCCCATAATGCCAGAAAGTTTATCTTTTATTCAATGGTGAGGCAAATAATCCTGATGCTTCAGGCAAAGGTCAGCTCGAAAAAGAGGGCGGAATTCCAGCTCAATCCCGAATTATACAATGCCCTTTTTCCCGATGACCTCAAGATAAACATCGCCAGAGAACGGGACTTTCTCCAGCGAAAGATAAAGGACGGTATGCGGCATTATTCAATAACGGAACTCACAACCGCCTTGCGCAAACTCCTTGACATAAACGTATTTCTTTATCCCCGAACAACCGACATTTATGTGCCTGATATTCAGGTAATTTATGAAAAGTTCTTAGTCGAGCTAATGTCTCCCGGAAACTGAAAAAGTAGCCACAGATTGCACAAATTTCATAGCGCGGCTATCGCCGCAACCAAAAGAATATAAAGCCACAGATTGCGCAGATTTCACAGATTTCCGATGTGAATGAATAATCTGCGCCATCTGCGAAATCTGTGGCTTTTCTTATCTTTGATTTTTTTTCGGAGCATCATAAATGGAAAAGGAGAAGTATCTAAACGTCGCAAGACCACATAAGACCTGTCTTTTATGCGGACGCTCGCTCGCAGGGGTGGATAAACATCCCTCAATCCTGACGAAGTGGGAAGATGAAGCCGTCAGGAAGGATTATTGCCCTCAGTGCTGGGAAAAACTCACAAGTAAGGATTACTTTTGCTACTGGATTACGAAAAGATTACAACCTGCACCCAATAAGCAACTCTCAAAAAAGGAACGAAACAATCTACTTTTGCGTCTTTTTGAATCCCTTTACGAGACAGCGGACGAAAGCCGCGCATACACATTATTTTTCCTCGCTCACCTTTTAATGCGATACAAGGTTTTCAAATGGAAAGGCACACGAGAGATTGCGGCAGACCCTGATTCAACCAGACCCACACAGACACTCCTGATTTTTGAAAACAAGCTCACCGGAGAAGAAATCCAACTACCCGACCAATCCCTCGAAGGTGAAAAACTCGCCGAAGTTAAAAAAGAAATAGACGAATATCTACAAACCAATCTACCAGAAGAATTACTCACGTAGCTCTGCGAATTTTCTAAACACCTGAGTGGTGTATGGCTTATTGGAAATTTCCCTGAAGGGATAAATTATGAGTAGAAGAAAACTTACCCCTGAACAGGAAGTGGAGATTGTTCGCCGGTATCTGAAAGGCGAGGAAATATGGGATTTGGCTAAAGAATTTGAGATTACTTGGGAAATGATCCAAACGGCAGTCAAAAAGCACCCGGGAGAAGCAAAAGGAAAAGTAGAAACGAAACAAACAGATACAAGAAGGACGAACAGTGCTACAAGAGCGTATCTTGGAACAAAAAGGAGATTTACTCCTCAACAAGAGCGACAGATTGCCCAACTATACCAAGAGGGTAGTCCAATGAATGAGATCCTCAAGAGGTTTGACATATATAAGCCACTATTATATACAATTTTAAGGAGGCATGGACTTTCCCCGTCCCGGCGAAAGCAGCGCAGAAAATCACCACCGGGGACATTTGTCTGTACCATGTGTGGCAAAATCAAGCCTTTGTCTCAGCGATGTGATGATTATAACATCTGTCTTCCATGCAGGAGAAAACGCGCTATGAAAGCACTCATGAAAGATAAATATAACATTTCTGAAGACGAATACAGTGAAATGTTAGCAAGACAGGATGGGAAATGTGCTGTATGCGGTAAGAAATTTGATTTGGAACACAAATATGCGCGGAGTATACACATAGACCATTCCCATAAAACAGGCAAATTTCGAGGTTTACTTTGTAGTGATTGCAATTTGGGTTTAGGGCGTTTTAAAGATGACCCCAAATTGCTGGCCACCGCCATTGCCTACCTTTTAGATAAAGAACCATCTTAAAACAAGAAAGCTGCCGAGGATAACGTGTTTTACTACAAAATAAAAAAATCCCTTGTGTCAGAGTTGGGTTGAAAAAGCATTCTCAACCCTTGAAGAACAAGGGGTTATAGCACCAGCCAATGAAAGAGTATAACTTGTGTAGTTGCAGTGCTATAAGTCCTCTTTTCAATTATCCAAGGACACCATAAAAAAATCGATATTTTAGTTTAATCAATCAAAGGAAAGCGGGTTTTAAGAACTTTATTCTGAAAGTAAAAATAAAGAGTTTAATAATAAACGAAGAAGAATTCAGGTTTCGCCAACAGAAGGCACATCCAATTGGGTTAGATAACGCAAGCAATATCAATCTTTTGAGGGTAGAAAGCACTTAAACGTTCTCAACTTCGTTTAGTATACACTAAACGAAGTTGGAGAAATTGGAAGTTTGTGGGGTATAAATGCATCTTTGTGTTGATTTGAGGAGTCTTGTGTGGTCAATGTAACATAAATTTACGGGGACGAATGAAAAGATGGCCAATTATCTCTCCAATCTAATGCACCAATTTGATACTTTTCTAAAAGTCGAAAGAAATCTTACACCCGTTACTCGATCCGATTATGGTTACTATCTAAAAAAATTTATGGAATTTCTCATTCGCACCTCGGGGCATGAACCACCAATTGGCGAAATTGATCCCCTAATGATCCGCAGTTATCTGGAATATCTTCAGATTGAGCGTAATTATAAAAGCAAGTCTTTGGCTCGTGTGATTACAACTCTCAGAACTTTTTTTCGCTATTGTGTGGAACGCAATTATATTAAAACGTCCCCGGCAGCTGTGATTCGTAATCCTAAGCTCCCGCGAAAACTCCCTTTATATCTCATTGGGAGCGAATTAAAACGCCTTCTTTGTGCACCTGATACGAGTACAGATAGTGGCCTGCGCGACTATGCTATCCTTGTTACACTAAGTTTTACGGGTGTGCGGCTCCAGGAACTTGTGAACTCTAATCTCTCGGATATAGATTTTGAACGTCAGACCCTGAAGGTCTTTGGGAAAGGCTCGAAGGAACGTCTGGTGCCGCTTAATAAATTGGTCATAGGTGCTTTGAGGGTGTATTTTGACCGACGTCCTATTAGGGAATCGAAGGCAATTTTTCTGAATAAATTCGGCAGGCGCCTCTCCGGGCGCTCTATCGAAAATATCGTGAAAAAATATGTCCGTCTTGCGGGAATCAAGAAATTAAAAATTTCACCGCATAAATTGCGTCATACCTTTGCCACACTCCTACATCTCAATAAGGTAGATATATTAGAGATACAGGCGCTGCTTGGACACGCGGCTATTACGAGCACTCAAATATATACCCATACTAACCCTGACCAGCTTAAAAAAGCCGTGAATAAACTGAATGACTTATGACGAATGTCCTGAGAATATTGCTCACCGGTGGTTCGGGTTTCCTTGGGTCCCATATAATCGCTCGGTTGGCTAATAAATATCAACTGTGGGCGACTATGCATACCTCTCCCCTACTGGATGACAACTCTGTTCATTCACTCCAAGCTGATATGGAAACCCCCGGTGCTCTGGCACACGCTGTCCGACAAAGCCGCCCGGATGTCGTAATTCACGCCGCTGCACTTACAAATACCGCCGTATGCGAAAATAAACCTGAACTTGCTCACCGAATTAACGTTGAGTCAACGCGTGAAATCCTCGATGACATAAACCCGGCAAAAACGCGTTTTATATTTGTATCTACTGACCTTGTCTTTGATGGCTTAAAGGGTTTCTACAACGAAAACGATGCACCGAATCCGAAGATGGTTTATGCCGAAACTAAAGTGACGGCGGAACGCATCGTCCAATCATGGGGGCATAATTACGTCATACTCAGAGCTGCGCTGATGTACGGAGAGAGTCCGCCGGCACATCCATCATTTTTAGGCTGGCTCAAAACCGGGCTTGAAAGCGGCAACGTTACGCTCTTCGCGGATGAGTTTCGCACACCGCTCTTTGTGGCGAATGCCGCCGACATTATTGAGCGGCTTATGGGTTCTAACTTTTGTGGCATTATGCATATTGGCGGCGCAGAGCGTTGTTCCCGATACGATTTCGGGGTTGAATTTGCCCGCCAGGGTGGCTATGCAAAAGAGGCGATTCGTGGAATCAGGCTCAAAGAGGCAAATTTGAAAATTTATCGCCCTCCTGATGTCTCGCTGGACTCTTCACTTGCGGAGAAGGTATTGGGTGTAAATCTGCTCAATGTGGCGGAGGGGCTTTCTGAATATTTTGCGAAATTTAAATTAAGAGGATAGTCTTCATGAGTCGCCACGGCGACTCTCCCAAAAGAATGAAAATATGCTTCAGACAGAATTGCACGGATTTCGTGGATATAAACCATCCGTGTCAATCCGCGTTATCCCCCCACAGGCGGGCAAGCCTGTCTAAAAAATAAACTTTCGGGGCAGATGCGATGATTCTTGGCATCATCTCAGACACACATGACCAGCTTGATAGGATTCATGAGGCGATTGAAGTATTCAGGCAGGAGAAGGTTGGGGCGGTCATACACTGTGGAGATTTTATCGCTCCGTTTGCAATTAAGCTTTTTGAGGTGCTGGGGTGTCCGTTTTATTCCGTATTCGGCAATAATGATGGCGAGCGTGCGGGACTATGGCGGGTGGTCGGCGGATTCGGGGAATTGTACGACCCGCCCCATATTTTTACAATTGCCAAAAAGCGGATTCTGGTCAGTCATACTCCGCCAACCGACGCGCAGGTGAAATCGAATGCACCACTCGACTATGTCTTCTTTGGACATACGCACGACGCCGTAGCGAAAACACTGAATGGCATTCCGGCATATAATCCCGGCGAAGGATGCGGCTGGCTCACCGGGCACGCAACAATAGGCATCCTCGATCTCGATTCGGGAAAATATAAAAGTATGGTAATATTTCCCAGGGTGTATAAAAACTGGATATAACCCATTAAATAATATCGCATAATAACGAATGACTTTCAGGAAATAAGATTAATTACTCTTGGTTTCCTGGCTTCCTTATCAATTCAATTTGTTGTGGTAGCTTCATGGTGGGGAGGGATGTGGATTTTATGAAAGGGCGAAACACAAAAGGACATATATTATTAACGGCACTTCTTATTCTATCGCTGTCATTTGCCATACCCATCTTTACCTCAAGGGCGAGGAGCAAAAAGGTGGCGATTGTCTTCACGGGCGGGCTGGGCAAATTTTTCCACCCTTTGGGAAAAGACCCCGCAAAGTCAAAAGTCCAAAATCGCCTCGATAAAATTTTGAGAAAATTGAAGGCTTCCTATCCCAAGGCACTTTTCGTGGATACCGGGGATTTTCTCGAAATCCCCGATTCTGTTGAGACCTGTTATCGCGCCCCGGCAATGGCTCTCTTCAGAAGGCACAAATTCCACGTGGCAAATTTCGGTGGGAAAGAAATATTCCTCGGAGGCAGGGTCGGACTTTTCAATCGTCCCCACGAGAAGGATGAACCCTTTTTTGTTACTACACTCGTTGATGCAAAGAATAGAAAGCCGCTTGCCGCTCCTTTTGTGGACTTAAACCCCAATGCTAATGTAATGCTACGTTTTATGGGAACCACCTCGCTAAATAAAGTAAATGCCGCTCCCCTTTTGAAAAAGCAGGCAGCCGAGCCTGACCGCCGAAATCTACTTCGCTTATTACTGGAAAAGTCCCCCACTCCAGACGCCTCAATTCTACTTTCCGACCTCTCCCCTACCCAGAATTCAAAACTTGCGGAAGATTTGCCCTCACTTAATCTGATAATTGAATCACACATCGCCCCCGGTGATGCCATAGGAAAACAGGAAGAAACATATATCATTCACCGCACCGAGGCGGAGAGCGTGGCTCTCATTACGTTTCAAATCAGCCCCGCCGGGGAAATCCGGAAATTAAAGTTTCGCTCGTATCCTTTCAATAAAAGCGGCGGATTCTTGCCCTTTTTGAAAAAGAAGAAACCCGTCCCCCCACTGCCGCCTCTCCCCCACCTTGGCAAACTCATCACAACAGAAAGATTCTTCAAAAAACTCACCATCCCCTACGACACTTATGAAATCCGGCGAGTTAATGCATCTGCTTTCGCCCGTGAGTTAAAGGACTCCCAGGTCTATTATTATAATCTCTATAAAGGACAGAGGCTTATAGGCAGGGCGTTTTTCGTTGACCATTATCTGGGCTGGGGTCGTCCCGAATATATGTTCTTTACCACGCTTACCCCTGAAAATCGTCTTGAGAAAGTAGATTTCATAATTCATCCGGTCGTTGCAGGCTGGGACGTGAATTTCCCCGAGATTCTTAAGACATATAAGGGCAAGAAATGGGAAGAAATTCATTTTGACCCGGTTGCTTGTTCAGGTGCAATGGGTGAATTTAAGGCGCTTTACAACGATGTATATCTCGTCTTGAAGATTGCCGACCTCTTGATTGAAAGACCTGAGTAAAATGACGAAACGCATATCCGTAATCATCGCCTCGCTCAATGGCGAAAAGGTGTTGCCCCTGTGTTTGAGTGCGCTGGCAAAAACCGATTATGCCACGTTCGAGACCATTGTTGTTGACAACGGCTCAAAAGACCGAACCAGCGAGATTGTGCGGGAGAGATTTCCCGATGTCCGCCTCTTACGTGCCCCCCGCAATCTCGGTTTTGCTGGTGGTAATAATCTCGGACTCAAGGTGGCAACCGGCAACCTACTTATCCTTCTGAATGACGATACGGAAGTTATGCCCGACTGGTTACGAGCTCTGGAGACTGCTCTGCACAGACACCCGCGCGCAGGCATCCTCGGCTGCAAACTCCTCTACACGGATGGTAAAACTATACAGCACGCTGGTGGCATTATCGAACCAAATGGACTGACGCACCACGTCGGCGCTGGCGAAATTGATTCCGGCAAATACGATACCGAACGTCAATATCCATACGTCACCGGAGCGGCATTTGGCATAACCCGCGAGGTTTACAATCGCCTCGGCGGTCTCGATGAGGGTTATTTCCCAATCTATTTTGAGGAAATTGATTATTGCCATAACGCAAGGCGGCTGGGTTACGAATGCCTATATGTCCCATCTGCAGTTGTGTATCACTATGAATCACGCACAACGAAATCGTGGAGTTCGGGTTTCCTTTACAAATATCACAAAAACAGGTTGAGGTTTTTGTTGAAGAATTATAGCGCAAGTGAGCTACTTCTCGCCCTTCGAAGTGAGTTGAAATGGCTCTTAAAGGCACGCCCCATAAACCAGCTCTTGCCGCTTATCAGGGCATACTTTGCTAATCTGTGGAATCTACACTCCACACTGACGGCAAGATTAAGAGCACCTATCAAAATGAATGTGCATTAGGTTCTCACAAGGGACACCGACTCACGGAGAATTCCCTCACTTTATCTTTACCTCTGTGTCTCCTCGGTTCATTTTGATAGGAACTTTACGGAGGAAGATTAAAACTGAAAACCCCTGAATCCGCCAGAAACCTTGCCCTTGAAGTTCTCGAAGCTATTGAGTGCGAGAAGACCCGCTCCGCATCCGAGATACTTTCAGCCATCCTTGACCGCCACAAGCTTGAACCCCACGACCGCGCCCTTACAACCGAGCTTGTGTATGGAACCCTGCGTCACCGTTTGCTCCTCGATTATGCGGTGCGAGACCTCCTGAAGGGAAAACGCCCGCCGCAACCTATCCTTCGGCAAATCCTCCGCATCGGGGCATATCAAATACTATTCCTTGAGCGCGTCCCTCTATATGCCGCTGTGGACGAGACGGTTTCCCTGGCACACACCGCTCTTGGAAAAGGCGCCGCCGGTTTCATAAACGCCCTTCTCCGAAAAATCGCCGATAAATCGCTCAATGACATCAAATTGCCAGACTGCGATAGGAACCCGGCGCAATACCTCTCGATTCGTTATTCACATCCGGGGTGGATGGTGGATAAATTTCTTGAACAGTTCGGCACCTCGCAAACCGAGGGACTCCTTAAAATCAATAATGAACCCGCGCCCACCACGCTCAGGGTAAACACGCTCAAGACCTCGCGGGCGGATGTTCTTGAATGGATTCGCAAAAATCACCCGGCAGTGAAGGTCTCCATCGGTCGCCTCTCGCCGCAAGCCCTCATCATCAAGAACATCCCTATTACGTCTGGATGGTTACCAATCAAGAGAGGCTGGGTCTATGTCCAGGACGAAGCGGCGCAACTCATCGGATATTTTGCCCAGCCGGAAACCGGTATGTGGATTATAGATTATTGCAGTGCGCCAGGCGGGAAACTAACGCACATCGCAGAGCTTACACAAAACAGTGCGGAACTCTTTGCCCTCGATGTGAATAAGGAAAGGCTGAAAAAGGTGCGCGAGAATTGCCAGCGACTCGGCATTAAGCGCGTGCGGATTGAAGAAATCTCCCCACAGATTCTATCAGAGCTAAAAAAGCGCCCGGCAGATATTGTGTTGGTTGACGTGCCATGCAGCGGACTCGGCACAATCCGCCGTCATCCAGACATTAAGTGGAAAAGGAGCGAAAAGGGAATTGCGAAGTTGCCACAGTTACAGATGGAGATACTGGAGAGTGCGGCGGCACTTGTCCGCACAGGCGGGAGACTCATCTGCTCAACCTGCACACTCCTTGGCGAGGAGAATGAAGACATTGTGAAGAATTTCTTAAGGAGGCATCCAGAGTTTGTGATAGAAAAACCCACCGGCGTCTTTCCTGTGGCGGCACAATCCCTTTTCACCCCCGAAGGTTTCTTATTCACATTTCCCCCTCAGACCGGAACCGATGGTTTTTTTGCCGCACGATTAAGAAAAGCCACTAACACCCGTTAAATACACACAAATTAGTAAACCTCGTTGTGCCTTTCGATAGCCACAAAGACAACTTTATTTTCACGTAGTTCTTCTAAGCCCTTGCTGTAATTCCGGTAAATTTCTTTTCTTCTTTCCTCAATTAAGTACTTCTCGAGGGAAAATTTTAGCTTTTCCTTATCCTCATCCTCACGCGGTAATTTTTTTATTTCTTCGACCACATTTGCAAAATTGGGACTCATATTTCATCACCTCATTGTTTTTACATTTCAAAAGAACCTATTGCTTCGTCAATGTTGTATTGATAGATACGTTCTGTTTTGAGTTTAGAATCTTTTATGTGCTAAGGTGGATGCAAACATCCCAGTCATGTGCAAAAGGTGTACAGTTATTACGTGATAACGTAGTGTTCGTAGTGTCGTTGTGGTTTTTTTGACTTTTTTCCACCACAACGGCACAACGATATTCATGGGGTCACCTCCAAAATTTATGGATTGTCATCCCCCCTCACTGCTAAAGTCCACACCGAATAGGGGAAAATCGTTTAAGTTGGTTGTGATATGGTCATTGGCAAGTCGGTAGAATTCTAAAATCTCGCTGGCTGTGTAGTTGTGCATCTCTTCCGCAAGTGTGTTTATGTCTATGTCTATTGCCATAGCATAATCAATAGAAGGGTCATTCTTTGCCCGCAATGTCCGGTAGCGGACCCAACGATTTACACTAAAGGGTTCAATGCGGAGTTTGTAAAGGATGCCGAGATTCATCTCGTGGGCATCAGGAAATAGGTTGTCCTGGAGACACTCCTCGGAGAGAAAGCGGTTGGCAGAGTAACCCAGCTCGGCAATGAGTCCCACGACGAATCCGAGCCGGACAACTCTGGGATTCAGGAATTCCATCACGCACTGTGCCTCGCTGCGCAGGGTCTCGTGGAAAGAAGGAAACCCAGCCCCGAGAGGTATCTTTGAGTTATGGGTGTCCTGATAAATAAAGACTATTCGATTTTTGGTAAATTGAGCGATGTGAGATTGGTCGGGGCTTCTAATCTCTATGCGGGGAACTTGGGGCGGGGCGTTTTGAGGGGCAGTTACAATGTTCGGGTCGGCAGTGAATACCTTGCCTGTGCGCTTTATGAATTCTGAGGCAAAGTCCAGCTTGTGCTCCATTGAATAAGGGGTCGTAAAGAGCACTGCCTGCATAGTACGCAGAATCAATGGCTGACTCATAATTTGAAGGCTCCTGTGAGAAATTTCTCTTTGCTTTTTCAAACGCGTAGTATAAAAAACCGCATCCGGCAGAGATTCTGCAAGGAAATTCGTGTCGGTTCCCTTTTCGGCAGATAGGATAAGATATCCCCCAACAAAGTATTTTACAACTGATTTGGGGCAAAAGGCAAGCGGCAAAAGCTATAAGCAAAGATTATAGAAATAAGGGTTGACAATAGGAGGATACGTTTTTAATCAGAAATAGTCTTTATATCTGATGAGGGTAAAGGGGGGGTAAATTTTTCCCAGATTCTCAAGTGATATAAACCCAATGGGCGTGTAGCTCAGTTTGGTAGAGCAGTGGCCTTTTAAGCCATTGGTCGCAGGTTCGATTCCTGCCACGCTCACCATCAGGTTTTTTTCTGATGCGTCCCCATCGTCTAGCCCGGTTAGGACATCGGCCTTTCACGCCGACAGCAGGGGTTCAAATCCCCTTGGGGACGCCATTAGATTAGAAAGGCTTTGCTCGGGCAGAGTCTTTTTTTATTCTTCGAGGTGGTATTCTTTCCTGAGGCGATAGAGGGCTTCGTTTATCTCGCATTGTCGCCAATTGTGCTGGTCTTCGAGGGAGCGTCGCACAAGGTCGAGCGTTTGTGTTTTCTCGTAGAGTTTCTTTACCTGCTTATAGCCATAATCATCTATCCAGCAGCGGTCTTCAGTTTTGTATCCACACCCGCCAGCTAAGAGGAAAGTAGTGGCTAATATCAGGGCAAAAAATAACTGTCTCATAAGTATACCTTTGCACCTAACGAAAATTCATATTAATTCTCGTTTATATCGGGTGAGAGTCAACGATTTTTTTTGACGAAATTTCAAGCGAAGAAATATTATGTTGGGAAAGTATTATTGGTCAGGGAAATTGAAAAAAGTATGAAAAGGAATATTCTTTATCTTTCTCCGAGTAACCGCTGGCTGGGCGCCCGCATCAGCCTCTACGTTTTACTGAAGATGCTCGATAGGGAAAGGTTTCATCCGATTGTAGTTTGCCCTCCCGGGGGTGGTCCTTTCGCGCAGAAACTTGAGACGGAGGGTTTCAAGGTAGAGTATTTACATTTCTGGAACTGGCGTAAATATAAGTATGCGGCACATCGCTGGGTCTCGGTTTTGAAGCTTGCGCGCTTGTTGCACAAGCATCACATTCGGCTGATTCACTGCAATGAATTCTGGACGGCGCCCTATGCCTTCTGGGCATCAAGATTTGTGAAGGTGCCGGCTGTTTCCCACGTTCGCTTAAGTATGACGCCACGAAAAATTCGCCAATACTATCTGAAATATATGACACGAATTATCTGCGTTTGCAAAGCCCTTGTCGAGGAATTCTGCGTATTGCCCGACTATAAAAAACGCGTTGTTCCTATTTACAACGGGATAGACCTAACGGAATTTGATCCCCGCCGCGTGGCTCCCGGGGATATTCGACCGAAATACAAGATTCCCCGGGATGCTATCGTAATAGGTCTGGCGGGGCAAATCAGTCGGCGCAAGGGGCAGGACCAGCTCATTACCATTGCCCCTGCTCTCGTTCAGCATTATCCAGATATTCGTTTTCTCATTGTGGGGGGCTCCCGTGATCCGGAGTATGAAGCGAAGATTCACCAGATGATTGCCGGGCGTAATCTCCAGAAACATTTTATCTTCACCGGCGAGGTAAGCGAGATGCCCGGAATCTACAAGGCGCTGGATATCCTGGTTCTGCCATCTTTACGGGAGGGATTCGGGCGGGTAGTTGTAGAAGCGGAGGCTATGGAAATCCCGGTAGTGGTCTCAAATGCCGGTGGATTGGTAGAAGTGGTTGACCCGGGGAAAACGGGCTTTATATTCACTCTGGGCAAGAATAGAGAAATGCTTGACTATTTGATGCGTCTCTGTGGAAGTCCGGGGTTACGTAAAAAAGTGGGCGCCGCGGGTCGGGATTTCGTAAAGAAGCACTTTTCGCAAGAGAAAATGATCGAAAAAATCACCGCCCTTTATCTCGAGGTGCTCCAGGATGCCTCACATAACTGATAAGCTTCGGATTGCGCATATTATTTCTGCACTGGGACACGGAGGTATGGAGAATTCCGTCTCTCGTCTGGCCCTGGCGCAAAAGGAGCTCGGGCACAATGTATATGTCATCTGCATTCGGGATACAGGCCCGACAGCGGATATACTTCAGGCCGGTGGCGTCCCTGTATACCTTTCACATTTCCGCACACGCCTCGACCCTGGTTCTCTCTGGCGATTGAGCCGTCTTTTGCGTTCACTCCACGTTAATGTTGTCCAGACTCATAACTATCGTCCAAATGTCTCAGGCACACTTGCTGCAAAGATGGCACACATCCCGGCTATTTTTTCCACCATTCGCACCGTAAATCGCTGGGATACACGCCGCCAATTCTGGATGGATCGTATTATGACATTGCGGAAGGACGGGATTATCTGTGTTTCACGTGAGGTTCGGGACAGGCATCTTGAAAAGATAAAGTGGTGTCCCTGGAAGTACCACATAATTCATAATGGCATAGATCCTATTCCATTTCAGGGCACCCAAAAGGCAAAATATCTCTATGAGCGCTATGGACTTGGAGAAAACGATTCCCATATCGTTAGCATTGCAAGGCTTATGAAAATCAAGGCTCACTCGACTCTGCTGCGCGCCTATGCGCGCGTGGTGAAGAAAAAGAAAAATACCCGCATGCTACTGATTGGCGACGGACCTCTGAGAAAAGACCTCGAACGTGACTCCGAGAAACTTGGACTGACTAATTATGTTCGTTTCCTCGGACACCAGCATAATGTCGCCGAGTGGCTCAGTATTGCCTGTATATCAGTATTATCCACTCACATTGAGGGATTTTCGCTCACCGTTTTAGAATCTATGGCTGCCGGGGTTCCCGTGATTGCCACCGATGTTGGGGGAAATCGGGAGGCTATTCAAGATGGCGTAACCGGTTTTTTGACTCCCCACGGTGATGCGAATGCAATTACCGGAAATATCCTTAATCTTCTTAATGACCCTGATCTGAGACACGCAATCGGTGAGCGGGCAAAAAAAGTCGTTCAGAAATCCTTCACCATCGAGGCAACTGCACGGAAAACAGTTGACCTCTATCGCACCATCCTCCAGCAAAAAGGCTATGAGCAGTGCGGGGTAAGAAAGCAATGAAAATCCTCCACGTCATACCCTCTCTGGAAATGGGTGGGGCGGAGCGTCTGACAGTGAACCTTGCTGCCGCACAGATAGCTCTCGGGCACGAGGTGGCTATCTGCTGCGTGATGATGCCTCCCGAAAGGGGACGCCTATATAATACTGCCCAGAAACTCGGCATCAAATGCTACTACTCTTACTCGAAGCACGAGCCCAGGATTATGCCCACGATAAGATTTGCGCGCCTTATAAAGAAACTATCGCCCGATGTTGTGCAAAGTTATCTCCCCCGCGCCAATTCGTGTACAGCGGTTGCTGCGAAGCTTGCAGGCATCCGCTGCATTATTGCCACATTTCATGATTCCATTATCTGGGCAAATAAGCACCAGCGCAAGTGGGGACGCTGGACAGCTCGCTTGCAAGATGGTATCTTTTGCGATGCCCAATGCATCAAGAAGTGCCTGATAGAGGATTGTCCTCGTGCCGCTCATAAGACCAGAGTTGTGTATCCGGGTATTCCAGACAAAACATTGATTTTCACAGAAGAAGAGAAAAGGGCGTTCAGGCAGAAATGGGGCATTAGCGAGGAAGATAGATTGGTAGGTATTGTTGCAAGGCTCGCACAAGTTAAGGACCATTTCACATTCATTGGCGCGGCGGAGATCTTATTAAGAAACGCCCCCAGAATCAAATTTCTTATTTCTGGTGAGGGTCCACTAAAAGACCAGCTCAAAAGACATATTGTGGAGAAAGGACTCGAAAGAAGTGTTCTAATGTTGGGGTTTGTGCCATCAATTGAGATTGTGTTGTCAATTCTTGACATATTTGTGCTCACATCGTTATCAGAGGGATTCCCCATAAGCATATTGGAGGCATTTGCTGCCGGTTTACCTGTGGTTGCGACAAATGTGGGCGGAATACCCGAAGTTGTGCAGCCGGGCGAAAATGGTTTCCTTGTCGAACCGCGCCAGCCAGCCCGGTTAGCACGGAAAATCCAGACTATTCTGGACGATTCTGTCCTTATGGCAAAGATGCGAAAAAACACCCGGAAAACCACAGGGCACTTCCGAATCGAAAAGACCGCACAAAGAACTATTGATTGTTATGAGGAGATTTCGAGGTGAGTGTTACCCCAATCACCCTTGAGCAATATGTTGACCTCCTTGGTGTTATGAAACTGCAAAGTGCGTTCCAGTTGCCGCAATACCACTATATTCGGGAAATTGTCCATCCGGGTGAGTATTGTTTTGCACCTTTCAAGATTGAGGGAAATGGCAAGGTTTTGTTAGTTCCCCTTATCGTGCGCGAACGCAGGAAGGGCTATCCAGAATTTATCGTCTCGTTCAATTCGATTGCATCAAATCAGCCGGAGATTGAAGACAATGACTACGCTCTTATCTTTGAACTCCTGCGCAAACGGCGTCCCTTCCGGATTAAGATAGCCGCTTCACTCCAGAACCCACATCCTTTTCTTCAAACCGGCAACCGTGCCAAACTTAAAATCTCAGAATTACATACCTATGTTCTCAGTTTGCCTCCTCTCTTCGAGGAGTGGTTTGCCTCTCTTTCTTCAAACACTCGTAATCACATACGAAAGGCAGAGAAAATGGGTGTAAAAGTTTACCGAAGAGGCAAAGAGGGATTAGAAAATTTTATCACTCTGTTCTATGAGAGATTTTTTGACAACACCACAATGCTTAATACTTGGTCAGCTTGCTTCTTTTATAGATTGTTCGACGTGATGCCTCCCGATTCTGTCTCTATCTATGAGGCAACACTTGGCGATAAAGTTGTAGCAAGTGCACTGACTCTCCTTTGCAGCGGGGAGTGTTTTTATCATAGCTCCGCCTATGATAAAAATTACGGGCAAACCTACGCCAACCATTTGATACAGTCCCGAATTATTGAGCACTTGATAGCTAAAGGATATAAAAGGTATAATATAGGTGGGACATCTGGTATAGCTTCACTTTCGGCTTTCAAGGAGAAATTCGGTGCACGGCGCATCGAATATCACAAAGGCACCTGGAAAAATCGAAGGTTGGCTTTACGGAAATCCATCCGCTTCCCCCGTATACACAAATTTAGCATCAAAAAGCATCTTTTTCTGAAAAAAGACCTTAAGAACCATAATGATATGCCGCCCCGGATACCCCCAATGCTTGAATGGTTTCCTCTTGAGCAGATTAAGGATCTGGAACGACTTATCGCCGATGGGTATGATTTAAGGGGTAAAGACGAAAGGGGCAAACTCTTTATGAGCGAGAAGATAGCCCGCACCCGGCTGATACAAAAGCAAATCGTTTTCCTTGCCTTCCGGGCAAAACATCTGCTTCATTCGGTATGTTGTGTTACCCAAAAGTCAATCTCTGCCGTTAATTTACTCCCCCCCATTCCCCTTTTGCAAAGAGAAGCATTTCTCTGGCATGGCAATACGGCGGCATTTTATCGAAAGCAGGGATATCATAAATTATTTATTCAAGTAGCGGAGCGTCTTTTGGAAAAGCGAGGTTTCAATAGAATTAACGTGGCTATAAGGGAAGATAATATCCCTGCAATAAAAACGCGAGCAAGGGACTCTCAAATCATCGGCTCATTTTATCTCCTGCGCTATAAAAAGCGGTGTTGGTGCATCGGGACTAGAAAGCTTATGAGGACGATGGAGAAAAATGCAATCCTATCCAGAGCAGATACCCGAACCTCAAAGATATGACGATTGCGCCCGCGGCGTTTACATATAAATCCGTCACCCTTTTCATTCCCTGTTTTTTTGCTCTCTACAATTTGGTTTGAGCAGACCGCTAATTTCAGTCAGAGTGGGGGACACGCGTGGTGGGAAAATATCTCCTCATCCTTACACCGGCGATAAAAACGCCCAGCTACCGCTATCGCATTGCTCAATACATCCCATACCTCCAGAAGGCGGGGTTTGAAACGAAAACAGCAGAAGTTGCAAAAGTTACGCCTGAAGACCTCGGGCAATTGAAACCCGATTTTGAACGTGCATCTGCAATCTTTCTTCAGAAAAAACTGCTCACCCGCACCGAGGCAATTTTACTCTCTCCCTGGAAAAATAAAATTGCGTTTGATTTCGACGATGCGGTTTTTTTACCGGCTTTCAATAAGGCAGGTGGCATATCGGGCGCATACAAGCGATGGAGGCGCCATCGGAAATTTCTACGCACACTCTGCACAAGTGCCTTCATCATTTGTGCCAATGACTACCTTGCCGCTGCAGCACGCAAATTCGGCTTCGATGCCACAGTTATTCCAACTCCTGTGCCTCTTGAGCATTACCACACTGCGCCTGTCCAGCGCCAAGATGATGTCTTCACCATTGGCTGGATAGGACTGGGCAGCAATCTGAGATACCTTGATTTGATTCGCCCCGTCCTGAAAATCTTAAACGAGAAAATCCCCATAGCCCTGAAGGTCATTTCGAGCGAACCTCCCACACTAACTGAATGCCCCGTTATCTTCAAGCCCTGGCGGCTGGGGGATGAAGCGGATGACCTCGCCACTCTCGATGTCGGCATTATGCCGCTCACTGATGATGCCTGGACGCGCGGTAAAGCCGCCTTCAAAATCCTCCAGTATATGGCAGCCGGGCTTCCGATCGTTTGCTCGGATGTCGGGATGAATCGCGAAGTTATCCGGAATGGGGAAAATGGCTTCCTGGTGAAGTCCGCCGGTGAATGGGCGGAAATTCTGCTTACACTTGCGCGCGATGAGGACTTGCGCCACCGCACAGGTCAAAAGGGACGCGAAACAGTCGCCCGGAAATATTCCCTTGAAATTATTGCGCCTCGTATTGTAGATGCCATAAGTAATTTTATACAAAAAAACATATAGTATGGCATCTCAAACATATTCCCCGGATAGAAGCAAGAGCCGCACATCGCTCTTTTCTGCGGAAACACTCCAGATATTTCTCCTCTTTGCGATTATGCTGCTCCAACCCTTCAGGGCGCTCCACGGAATCTACGATTCGTTTTTATTTGTGGCGATGATTTTTGTCATCGTTATGACTATAAAAAAGAGATTGCCACCTCTCCCCCGCCCATTTATTTACATCCTCGGCTTTTATACGGCATCCATCCTGCTCTCCACCCTCTTATCAATTGACCACAAACAGAGCATCCGGGACATTCGAAGCGAATATGTAAAACAGCTGATTGTGTTCGGGCTTGTCATCACAATGGTGGCGAAGCCGGAAGGAAAAACTCTTGCCATTCTAGCGGCATTTTTTCTTTCGGGATTGATTATGTGTACAGGCGGGTTTTTTCCATTTTTACACTGGGGTAGCTATTCTACGCTGGACCACCGCCTCGTCTCGCTTGCCAAAAGTTATACACGCCTGGGGCATTTCTACATCTTTTATGTGCCATTTTTGGTGTTACTGCTCAGGGGAAAGCACCCGATGATGCAAAAAATCGGCATATACGTAATTTTGCTTTTAAGTTTGGCGGCTACGTTATGCACAAAGACGCGCGCCGCCTGGGTAACCGTGCCCCTTGCAGCCGTTATAGTTTTTCTCATTATGAGGATGTGGCGACACCTTATCGCCTTTTTATTAATCATTGCGGTGGCTTTGTGCTTACTTTATTTTATGTCTCCCTCAGTGCAGACACGTATGAAAGATTTTAAGCAGCTTACCGATTGGAGCGGTTCCTTCGGTCAGCGTATAGGAATCTGGAAAAGCGCAACACGCACAATTTCGGAGCACCCACTCTTCGGGGTGGGTTATGGAAAGTATATCTTCAAGAAAGCCTACCACCTGAACCCGGTCGAGGGTTCGCGGTCTTATGTAGACGTCCATAATACCTATCTTGAGATTTTGCTGGAGCGAGGGGTCGTAGGGTTTTTAACCACGTTGGTTCTCTATTTATATTTTTTACGGCGCGCCAGGTTAATGGCAAAAGGGAGCGCACCGGTGGGGCGTGCATATTTTGCTTACTTCGTGGCAATCTCTTTCGCATTTGGCATCTTCAGCCTGACGGGTAATATCTATCTGAAAGAGAGCGGACGTTATCTGTGGGAATTGGCGGCGTTGGGATGGTGCATCCCATCAATAAAAGCGATGGAACTTGAAAAATTGATTTATACAGATATTCATAAACTACTTTGACATATATGTTGTAAGTTATGATTGCAAAGCCAGATAAGTCTTTATCATCCGTCCTTGAGGTGCTGCAACATAAGCCCACCCTCCGTAGGAATTTTACACACATAAGGGTTATACCTGCGCGCCCTGCCATATATGTTGAATTTCCCCAAAGCCTACCGGAGCCACTCATTGATGTTCTGAAAAAACGTGGGATAGAGCGCCTCTATACCCATCAAGCGGAGGCGATTCGCGCAGTTAATATCGGAAAAAATATTGTTGTTGTTACACCGACCGCCTCCGGGAAAACACTCTGCTTCAATCTGCCGGTTGTGCAGGCACTCCTCGAGAATCCCGAATCCCGCGCACTATACATCTTCCCCACAAAGGCGCTCTCGCAAGACCAATACAAGGAACTGCACGAGATAACGAGCGCACTCGGACGCGACATCCGCGTATATACATTCGATGGCGATACACCCGCATCGGCACGCAAAGCCATACGCTCCGCCGGTCATATCGTTGTTACGAATCCCGATATGCTCCACACCGGTATTCTCCCGCATCACACGCTCTGGATAAAACTCTTCGAGAACCTGCGTTACATCATCATTGATGAGGTGCATCATTACAGAGGCATCTTCGGGAGTCATTTATCAAACGTCCTGCGGCGGCTGAAGCGCATCTGTAAATTTTACGGCTCAAAACCGCAATTTATCTGTTGCTCTGCCACAATCGCCAATCCGCTCGAACTCACAGAAAAACTTGTGGAGGAGAAATTCGCGCTCATAGATAATAATGGTGCGCCCCAGGGCGAAAAGGTGTTTCTCTTTTACAATCCGCCGGTAGTGAATAAGGAACTCGGTATCCGCCGCTCATCGCTCATTGAGACGCGCAACATCGCTAAATATTTTCTGCACAGGGACATCCAGACAATCGTCTTTGCGCGTTCACGCCTCCGTGTGGAGATACTGGTCAAGTATCTGAAGCGGGCAATGGCGCGCCTGAACAAAGACGCAGACCGCATCTGTGGTTATCGCGGTGGCTATCTGCCAAAGGAGCGACACAAAATCGAGAGGGGTGTAAAAGAAGGTAGAATCCTCGGCGTTGTCAGCACCAATGCCCTCGAGCTCGGCATAGACATCGGTCAGTTGAACGCGGCGATACTGGCGGGCTATCCCGGCACCGTCTCAAGCACCTATCAGCAGGGAGGGCGTGCCGGACGGAAAGCCGGAACCTCGGTGGTTGTCCTCGTCGCAACATCAGCCCCACTCGACCAATACATCGTTACGCATCCCGATTATTTCTTTGGCGCATCTCCCGAAGCCGGCATAATAAATCCTGATAACATCGCCATACTTGCAAGCCATCTGAAGTGTGCCTGCTTTGAGCTGCAATTTATGGACGCTGAGCGATTCGGCGACATAGACCCTGTGCCTATCCTGTCGTATCTCGAGGATGCGCAGATACTCCGCCACACCGAAGGGCGCTGGTTTTACTCCAGCGAGGTTTATCCCGCCGAGGAGGTATCTTTAAGGAGTGCCACCGCTGAAAATTTTGTCGTGCTAAACACCTCGCAAAATAACAGGGTCATTGCCGAGGTGGATTATGATTCCGCGCCGTTCCTGATTCATCCAGATGCCGTTTATATACATCAAAGTCAGACATTTTTCATTGACCGCCTCGACTGGGACGGACGCACCGCTTATGCTCGCGAGACCGATGTTGATTATTACACAGACGCCCTCTCCAAGACGGACGTTCGCGTCCTTACTGAAGATGCCTGCTCCGAATACACCGCCGCTGGCACTCCGCTTGAAGCCAGAATCTTCGGCGATGTCACGGTTGTTACCATAGTTGCTAAATACAAAAAGATAAAATTTGAGACACACGAGAATGTCGGCTATGGCGAAGTGCACACACCGCCGAATGAGATGCAGACCGAGTGTTGCTGGTTCACATTCAAGGATGGCTTAAAGGCGGCGCTGGAGGAAGAGGGGCTCGATTTGGGGAGTGGCTTGCGAGCACTGGCGAATCTGCTGGCAAATGTCGTTCCGCTTTACGTGATGTGCGACCCGAAGGATTTTCGCGTTGTGCCGGTGTTACGTGCTCCACACGTTATGAGACCTGCACTTTATGTTTACGACAGATATGCAGGCGGGATAGGTATAGCGCGCCGATGTTTCTCCATTGACAACAAATTATTCACCGCAGCACTGGAGATAGTTTCACAATGCAGATGCAAAGACGGCTGTCCCTCCTGTGTTGGTCCCGCAATGGAGACGGGAGGCAAAGGCAAACCCACTGCCCTTGCGCTACTCGAGCAAATTGTGCAACCCCATACTCCATAACTCACCTTGGCAAAAGCTCAAGATTACCGACGTTTTACAAAAACGAGTTGACATTTCCACCGTGCGGAATATAAATATCTATTTTATGTTGCTTCAACGGTAAGAAAAGTCACCTAAAATTGTGAAAACAACGATCCCAATCTTCATTCAAATAACAGGGGGAAAGAAATGAGTAATTTAAGAATCGGAAAAATCCGGGGGTTAGTTTTTGCCTTACTTTTGGTTTTGACTATCTCCGTATCTGCCGTAGAAACTTCGGTGTTGATGGTTCTACCGGTTGAGGAGAGCACCTTTCCGGGCGAGACACAGGTTGTTAAAGAAGCCGGGGAATTTTTTAAGGGTGGGGATGTAATCGCCACTTATCCCGACGGCTCGGCACTTGTCATTGATAACGAACAGGTCCGGAAAATCATCAAAGATACTGAACTGCGGGTTGATTTGTCTCTCACCTCACCTGACCGATATAAGGTGCCTCTGGGAAACGCATCCCAGGTTGATGCCTTTTTAAGGTCTTCAAAATTGGCTTCGAGATTCGAGGCAAAAAAGCCGGGTGTCCCGGGGTTTTTCATTGTTCAATTTCAGGGACCCATAAAACAGGAATGGCTTGATTCGATTGAATCGGCGAGCTCTCAGATTCTTTTGCCACTGCCGCCTTATGCTTACCTGGTCTGGGGAGAGGGGCTTGCAGATTCACTCCGCAAAAGCCCCGAAGTTAGAGATGCATTCCTGTTGAGCAGTGTAAGGAAACTCTCCGGTGGGCTTCTGAGCTGGCTACAAGAACTCGAACAGGAGGGAGAGGGGCTTACGTCCACTCGCCTTGCGAGGCTTTCTGTTTTAATCTTTGATGCCGAGAAGGGACGAGCCGATGTGGTTCGCAACTCTCTGTTAAAAATAAAAGGCATAAAGGAAGTGAAATTCGACAAATCTATTGTTGCGCCATATTATGTCTGGGAGGTTGAAACGACAGCCGATAATATACCCCTTATTGCAAACAAAGCAGAGGTTTTTTACATCGAACGACTTAAGAAGGCGAAGCTATGCGGTGAGCGTGAGCTCATCCTCGACACCGGGCGTTTTGATGCCAGCGGAGATGGTCCACAGCCCGGCGCATCTTATGAAAGATGGCTTGCCGATAAAGGCGTCAACGGGGCAGGCGCGGTTGTTCAAGTGGTGGACACCGGTCTCGATAGGGGCAATGCAACAAATCAACCCGGCACTGTGCACACCGATATACTCGGCAGGGTTGCGGGTATTGTGGATTACAGCGGCGACGATAATGGTATAGACAAGAATGGGCACGGGACACTCGATGCTGGTATTATTGCGGGGAATCCGTTCACGCGCCTCACCGACCCGGATAGTTATTTAGTGGGGATGGGCGTTGCGCCGAAATCTAAAATCTTTGCGACCAAGGTCAGCAATAGCACGAAATTCTATTTCAGGGAAACGCACAGTGTGATGACACAGGAGGCGCGTTCTTACGGTGCAAGCATAAGTGCGCAGCCGTGGGGAAGCTCCGTCAGAACTTTTAATATCAACACCGGAGAATTTAGCGAGCCTCCTGCCTATTCTTCAACTGCCGCAGAATTTGATTCGCTTGCACGTGTGGCGAATGCCGACTATATAAATCCTTTGCCTATGCTTTTTATCTTCGCCGCCGGTAACGACGGGTGGTTTTGCGATATGTTCGGATGTCAGCTTGTAGAAAAGACCGTAAACAATCCTGCTATTGCAAAAAACGTCATCAGCGTAGGTGCCTTCACGGGTTCACCGCCGGAAGGGGGAAAACGCAGAGACCCACTTATGAATACGAGCCGCGGACCAACCCGGGATGGACGTATTGCACCAACACTTTGCGCCCCCGGCGTTGGCATAACGGGAATGGCTTCTCAGTCTGAGCAATATCAGGGTGGCTCGCCTGTCTTTTATCCCGAGGGACAAACCCTTTACACGCGTGGGAACGGGACGAGTCTTGCCGCTGCGCAGGTTGCCGGCGGCGCCGCTTTATTCTTTGATTGGTGGCAAAGGTTTCACAATTATTCTTCGGTCCCCTCCCCTGCTATGATAAAGGCTGCCCTCATCAATTCTGCCGAGGATGAACAGGGAGGGACCTATCCGGTTTATATCCCGGGTGAGTTGCTGGGCGAAGGTGCACCCAAATATGATACGGTTGATTACGCGCCAGACCTGAACCAGGGGTGGGGTGGGCTTAATCTCGATAAGATGATTCCCGACCCGGGCAGCGAGTTAAATTATATCTTCTTTGACCAGGACGATACCAAAGTTTTTGATGCTACCGGTCAGGAGTGGGAAACTACCGTTTATGCTGTGAATCAGGATACGTCATTTTACATCACGCTCACCTGGACAGACCCGGCAGCCTCGCCCAGTGCCGGTAAGGCGCTCGTTAATGACCTTGACCTCACCGTGACAAATGGCGCGGGGCAGGTCATTTACGGAAATACCTTCCACAAAGGCTGGTCAGCAATCGGTGGCTCGCCCGACCGCGCAAACAACGTTGAGGTTGTCAAGATACAGCATCCTTATGGCGCATTCAATGTGAAGGTAAAAGCCGTTACTCTGGCGGGTAAAATAAACCCGACCGATACTAAGAACAAGCAGGATTTCGCCCTTGCCGTAAGGGGTGTGACCGCAGCCTCTAAAAAAGGTTTTATCGCCTTTACGGCACCTTATTACAGATGTGATTCGGAAGCAGGCATAATCCTTGCCGACCTCGACCTCGCAAACGCCGGAACGCAGTGGATAACGGTTACAAATCAAACAAATAGCCAGAACCTCGCCGTTTCACTCACCGAGACGCCACCTAACTCCGGGGTCTTCAGGGGCACTTTTGAACTTGTAACTACAGCAGAGGCAGGCAAACTGCTTGCAAATGATGGCGATATGCTCTTCATCCAGTATGACGATGCAGACGACGGCTCGGGTAATCCCGCTACCGTTACCTCCACAGCACAACTCGATTGCGTTATTCCACAGGTTACAAACTTTATTGTCTCCGACCAGACCGCATTCTCGCTTACGCTGCATTTCACATTCAATAAATCTGCGACCGGTATTCTGAAATGGGGGACATCACCCGGGACGTTCACCGATAGCATATCTCTGGGAGACCTTGCGCTTAATCATTCCCTTACGATGGGTGGACTGGATCCCTGCACCACATACTATGCCCAGCTCGAGATTGTTGACTCTGTCGGCAATACCAATAGCGACGATAACAATGGCAACTATTTTGCTTTTCAGACCCTTGAAGATGAGCCGAGTTTTCAGGACGACCTTGATTTGTTATACAATCAGAATAACTGGCACCACACCGCCATTCAGGGAGAAGACGACTGGGAGCGAATTGATGACACCAATAATTCACACAGTCCAACTCACGCATTTCGCACACAGGCAATTCCCTCGGTCAAAGATATTTATTTAAGGACAAAGAACGTTTACCTGAAGCCTTTTTCGCGTCTGACGTTTTATCACAAATTCAGCCTCGAGCCTGGTTTCGATGGCGCAGTGGCTGAAATCTCCACCGACAATGGCGTCCACTGGCGAGACCTCGGCAATTATATAACCGAGGGTAAATATCAGGGGATGATTGCGCTGTTTTCCGGCAACCCACTGATGGCGCGCCTCGCCTGGACTTATACCTGGGCAGGCGGCAAGGTGGAATTCCGCCGCAGCTGGATTGACCTCGATAAATTCCGAGGCAAAACCGTGATGATTCGTTTCCGCCTCGCTACCGATGACTCGATTATCCTTCCCAATTCCGCCTGGTATATTGACGATGTGAAAATTTCTTATGATAGCGACTGTAAAGATACCCTGTTCATCCGTCTCGATAAATGGAACTATGGTCCCGATGAGAATGTGCATATCCGTATCCTCGACCCATCGCTACCCTCCGCGGCATCGGTAAATACCACCGTCAAGAGCGATACCGAACCCTCGGGCGAGACGGTAAATTGCACGCGCACCGCCGACAATGTGTATGAAGGCGATATTACGGTCAAAAATCTCGGCGCGGCATCGGGTGATGGCAAAATCTCCTGCACCGATGGCGACATAATTTCGGTTCTTTATTCCAGCTCTGCAAATAGCGGGACGTCTAATCCCGACCAGGCATTGGCACAGGCTTATTATTACCTGCCACGTTTGACATTAGCACCACCGCTAAATGAAGGTATTTCAAAATTCTATAACAATGTAGATAATGCCCTCGTTTTCCCATTCGAGCTCTCGGCACTCGGCGCCGACATAATCGTGGATGGAATTAAATTCGCCCCAACGGCTGAAAGCCAGCTCGACCCGGCAAGAGACGTTGGTGGTATGGAACTCTGGGAGGATACGAATGAGGACAGAGCCTTTAATCCCGATGACGACACATTGCTCGGCAAAGTAACCCTCGACCCCGTTAATGGTGCCGTCTTCACATCGCTGAACTATACAGTTGGGAGGGACAACGCGCCCCATCTTTTCTTGCTTGCCAGTTTTACGAAAGATGTCCCATTCGGCACGCGGTTTCAATTTGAAATCCCCAATCTATCAACCGACCTTGTGGCAAAGCTTCAGGATGATACGCCGATTGTAGCTCAATCTAATCGCCCCGCAAAGGGTCTGGATGGCAAAATCATCTCTCGTGCACTCCTGGTGAATCAAAATGCACCGACAATTTATCTCGAAGACGGTGAGACCTGGGAAACCGCTTATCACACAATCGGCGATGCACTTATAGAGGCGACCAATCGTGCATCCCGAAGCAAAGTGCCTATCGAAGTCTGGGTCGCCCGAGGTCGGTATATGGAATTCCTCATTGACCCTTATGGGAAAGCCATCAAGCCCAACGTCGAAGTTTATGGTGGTTTCGGGGGAACCGAATCGAACAAAGATGACCCTCGCAAATACGTTATGGAAACTATAATTGAAAGACCGCATCGCGATGAAGCCGAAGAGTATGATAAAACATATTGGTCTATGATATACCTGTACGGCGGCGCGGTTATCGACGGTTTTCACATCCTGGAAGATTACAACTATAACACCGAGTATTCCTCGGATATGAGACCCTGGAGTGCAGGCATTTATTGCAAGCCCAATGAAGGAAAGGGCGTGAAGATAAGGAATTGTATCCTGCGCAATTTCCGTGAATATGCCATTTCGGCGAATGGGTCAAATGATTGCCCAAATTCCGTAGTGTCGAATTGCGCCTTTGCCTGGCTCAGGCGTGCCCCTGTCAGCAATATCGGCTCCGGCACAATGTTTATCAATTGTGCTTTCTATAATGTCAGCTACTGGGATGTCCGCGGCAGAAATTATTACTTCTACAACTGCGCCTGGGATTCCAGCGTCCATTATGGTTCAAGGTGGAAATTAGATGCTCATATCAGGGGCGACGTAGATGAGTATAACCGCGTAATGAATTGTTTCTTGCCATACGGTGTCTATGGTGATTATGACATTTACGGGGATGAACGCAAAAACCTGAAAGCGAGTCCCAAATTCGTAAGCCCCGACACCCTGGATTT